>CAIKOJ010000023.1 GCA_903829015.1 uncultured Bacteroidota bacterium | reverse complement strand
GTGCGATACGGGCTGATCGGCGCATTGATAACACTTATTGCCGTACTCTTTTTGCCATGGACTCAAAACATACGAGCAAAAGGTGCGATCACTACATTGAGGCAGGAGCAACGCCCGCAGGAATTAAACTCGATCATTCCCGGTCGTATTATTAAATGGTACGTTAAGGAGGGTGATATCGTGAAAGCGGGAGATACAATTGCTCAGCTTGCCGAAATAAAAGATAATTACCTTGATCCCGAACTATTGAACAGAACAAAAGAACAGATCAATGCGAAAAAATCGAGCGTAGGTTTTTATGGCGATAAGGTAGCTGCTACAGATGCGCAGATAACAGCCATGGAGAAGGTATTGATTTTAAAAATGAAGCAATTATCACTAAAAGTAGTTGCCGACAGTTTTGAAGTGGTTTCGGCAGCTAATGACATGAAAATTGCAGAAGCGCAATTTCGCAGGCAAAAAATAATGAGGGATAGCGGCTTGTCGTCTCTTGTGCAGCTGGAACAGCGGAACCAATATTATCAGAGCGCCCTTGCTAAGAAAACGAGTGCGGAAATGAAATTCTTCAATACCAAAACAGAACTCATTCAGGCTCAGGCAGAGTTTCTTGAGAAGAAATCAAAAGCTCAGGGTGAGAAAGCAGCCGCGCAAAGTGAAATATCTAATAGTACTGCAGATGTTGCAAAACTTAGTAATCAGTATGAAAACTACAGGATACGAAATGGCATGTACTACCTCATTGCCCCGCAAGACGGACAAATAGTACAAGCCAAAAAATCGGGCCTTAATGAAATACTCAAAGAAGGAGAGAAAATCGCAGAGATCGTACCACTTCAAATAGATCATGCGGTTGAAATTTATGTGCGACCTGTTGATCTTCCTTTGTTGTCAAAAGGTCAAAAAGTGCGTTTCCTTTTCGACGGATATCCCGCAATCGTTTTCAGCGGCTGGCCCAAAGCTTCATATGGCATTTTCAGTGGTGAAATTGCAGTAATAGAAAGCTCAGTCAGCAGCAATGGAAAATTCAGGATACTTGTTGCAGAAGACAAGTCTTACAGACCCTGGCCAAAGACGCTGATGTTTGGTACCGGTGCCTCAGCCATAGCACTCTTAAAAGATGTACCTGTTTGGTATGAATTGTGGCGAAATATTAACGGGTTCCCACCTGAATATTACCAGACAAATGAAAAAAAGCAATGATAAAGGTAAGAAGTAGGTTTCTGCTCGTTTGGGTATTTGTTTTGCTGTCTGTTAGATCCATAGCAAACGATAGTACGCGTCATGTGTTAACCAAGGACGATTTTATCAATATTGTAAAGCAATATCACCCTATTGCCAGGCAAGCCGATTTGCAAGTAGCGCGTGCAAAAGCCAATGTACAGCAATCCCGTGGCGCGTTCGACCCCGAAATAGGCGCTATGCTTGATCGGAAAGCATTTGATGGTAAACTTTATTACAGCTATTTCAAACCCGAACTGACAATACCTACCTGGTATGGAATAGATATAAAGGCTGGGGTAGAAGAAATCGTTGGCGGGCGAGTTTCTTCGGAATCTACATTGGGGCAAACAAGCTATATAGGTATAAAGGTGCCTGCCAACCAATTGTTATTTGATAAACGCAGAGCCGCGCTGAGGCAAGCGCAGGCGTTGCAGCAACAAACTGCCGAAGAAAGAAAACTGGCCGTGAATAACTTGTTGTATGATGGCCTGGCGGCTTACTGGAACTGGGTAGAAAAATATTGCAGCTACAAAATTATTTCAAGTGCTGTATCTGTAGGAGAAGAAAGGGTGCGTTTTGTAAAGTTAGAATTTGAGCAGGGGCTGCGCCCCGCCATTGATACTATAGAAGCGATAACTCAACTGCAGACATTCTACTTTCAGGAAAACGCTGCGCTACTTGCTTTTCGCAATGCCGGTATTGAACTATCGAACTTTCTGTGGCTGGAAAATAATTCGCCAGTAGAATGGTCTGATTTGATACTGCCGGACACAACCGATTTTGATCAGGTAGCTGGAATTATACCCGACCTAAATGCATTGCTTTCTGCTGTAGACGAGCACCCCAAATTGAAGTCTATCAACTACAAAATGGATATCCTCACTATCGAAAGGAAGTTGAAGGCTCAGTCTTTGATGCCGAAGATGAGTTTGAGTGGAAATATTTTAAGTAAAGGTTACAACTACCCACAAGAATTAAATTTACCTCTGCTGGAAAATAATCATAAAGTAGGTTTTAGTTTCGCTATGCCATTGTTTCTAAGAGATGCGAGGGGGGCATACAGTGCCGCTAAACTAAAAATATTTGAGACCGATCTGGATAGGAGCAACACAAGATTACAAATTGAAAACAAGACAAGAAGTTATTACAATGAGTTGCTGGCTCTAATGCAACAACTCAATATAATGACAAGCATGAGCACTAATATTATTAAGCTATACCAGGGCGAACGGTTAAAATTCGAAACCGGAGAAAGTTCTCTATTCTTGCTCAATGCACGGCAAAGTAAGGTGCTGGAGACTGCTCAAAAGCTAATTGAGCTAAAAGCTAAGTGGCAAAAAGCGTATGTCAGCCTCCTGTGGTCTTCGGCTACACTTTATTGATCTATTTCTTTTTTGCGGAGTCCAACATGCTATATATCATGTGACTAAGAAAGTTTACTATGATATTCGCATCTTTTGCATTTCCAAAATCAGTGAGGCGTGGCAGGTGATCCTTGAAATATATTTGTCGGTGTGCTGTTTCTATTAGTGTGCTGGCTAAGGAGTGAGGATAAGGGTATCCGGGCTTATACTCCAGAAATATTTCAGCTATTCTATGACATAGATCCTTATAGGGTTGAAACAACATAGCCTTATTGTCTTCAGTTACGTGTTTGGTCAGATACGATTTATCGCCCTCAGATATAATGATTTTTTGCAGCATACTTTTGTTGATATGCTCTATTACAAATTCGTCCTTTTCCTGAGACGTAAGTAATCTGATAACGGCATCAATTTTTTGTTTACTGTTGCTTATATTGTTGGTACTAAACACAAGCTGGTATTCCAGCCATATCCAAAACCATGTGGTTATGTAAGTGAGAAATCGATGTTTATTTTCAAAATACCTATATATACTGGCTTCTGTGGTGCCTGCCTTTACAGCAAGCTTCTTGAATGTGAACTCTTCAAAGCCCAACTCATAGATCATTTCAATACCATGTCTAATGATGCTTTTGCCTAACTCTGATGTTTCAGGATCGCGCAAATATAATTTAGCATTCATTTTTATCTGTAGCTGAACTTCCATAATATTATTAGTATTGGCTGAAGCAAAGGTAACATTAAAGATTGACTTAGTTTTATGGATAGTAGATTATTAATCGTTGCTAATAGTAATACAATCATTCTATTGGTTGCTCATATCGATTGTATGTTCATCCATCAAAAAGGTAGGCCGTTTGTTATTTGTGTATGGTAAATGGCACGAAGCCTCCTTCAACTACATCTTCATTTGGTATGATGCCTATAACTAAGCTACCCATACTTATAAACGCAGACCTGCATGTAAGTGATTCGTGTACTATGCGGCTATTGCCGTCATAAGCGGTAATTGAATTCCATAATAAGAGGTAAATGAAAGCTTGTGAAATTGGATATTAGCGGCATAAAAAAAGGAAAAGCCAGCAAATATGCTGACTTTTCCTTTTTTGAGTAGCGAGGACCGGGATCGAACCAGTGACCTTCGGGTTATGAGCCCGACGAGCTACCGCTGCTCTACCTCGCGATGT
>CAIKOJ010000022.1 GCA_903829015.1 uncultured Bacteroidota bacterium | reverse complement strand
CTGGTGGTGGTGCAACAGGGGTAGAATTGGCCGGCTCGTTGGCGGAGATGAAGATGAATATACTACCGAAGGACTACCCGGATATGGATTTCTCCAGGTTGAATATATACCTGGTCGAAGGCAGTGCGCACACCTTGCAAAATATGAGTGCAGCTTCTCAAAAAGTATCGCAGGACTACCTTGAAAAAATGGGTGTAAAGCTGCTGCTGAATACCATTGCGGAGGATTACGATGGTAAAACCATATCCTTCAAAGATGGGAGCAAGATAAGAACCCGCAACATGATTTGGGCGGCCGGTGTAACCGGCAATGTGCCGCCCGGCATTCCAAAGGAAATAATTGCAAAGGGAAATAGGATAAAGGTGGACAATTACAACAGGATCATCGGCCAGAACAATGTATTTGCGATAGGAGACGTATCGCTGATGGAAAATGAAGATTTTCCGAGGGGGCACCCGCAATTGGCAAATGTTGCCGTGAATCAGGCTAAAAATCTCGCTGGTAATTTGAAGCGAATGTTGGAGCATAAACAGTTTCGGGAGTTTAAATATAAGAACCCGGGCACTATGGCTACTATAGGCAAACACAAAGCAGTGGTTGATCTGCCATTCCTTAGTTTTCAGGGGAGGCTGGCTTGGTTTACATGGATGTTTTTGCATTTGATGCTCATACTTAGTGTGAAAAACAAGCTGCTTATATTCATCAATTGGGCAATTAGCTATTTTACCAACGACACAACATTGAGGCTTATCTTATTGCCTGCCCGCAAGGAAATGGAGATTGTTGAGGAGAGTCATAAGTCGGAAGTCATAAGTCGGAAGTCGTGAGTTGTAAGTCGTTAGTCGTAAGTCGTGAGTTGTAAGTCTTTAGTTGTAAGACGTGGGTTGATCATTGGGTTTACTTAAGAGCTTGAAATTTTATTTGAAGCATACAACCTTAACAACAATAGAAATGCAAATCGTTCAAAAATAGCCAAAATGGAACAACATAGAGTAAGAGTAAAATCTGTTGAAAAAGTAACCCTTGACGTTCTGAAAATTGTAACTAATAAACCTCAGAACTACACTTTCAGGCCGGGGCAGGCCACCGAGGTTTCTATAAACTTAAAAGGCTGGACCGATAAAAAAAGACCGTTTACTTTTACCAGTCTGCCGGAGAATGATTATCTCGAATTTACCATAAAAACATACCCCGCCCACAAGGGAGTTACCAATCAGCTCCTGCTGCTTAAAACGGACGATGAGTTGATCTTGCATGACGTTTATGGTGCAATCGCGTATAGAGGTGAAGGAATTTTTATTGCCGGTGGTGCCGGAGTTACTCCGTTTATCTCCATCTTCAGAGACCTTGAATTGAGAAATGAAATTGGCGGTAATAAGCTCATCTTTGCCAATAAAGCAAAAGATGACATTATCTATGAACAGGAATTTGATAGGTTGCTGGGTAATAATTTCATCAACATATTGTCGGACGAAAAGGTTGATGATTATGCCCAGGGTTTTATTACAAAAGAATTTCTGAGATCAAATGTTGACGATCTTGACAAGCATTTTTATCTATGCGGGCCACCGCCCATGATGGATGCCGTGGGGGAGATATTATTGGATATGCATGTAAATGAAAAATTTATAGTCAAGGAGGCATTTTAGTAGATCAAAGGAAACGAATTATGGAAACCGAACGAGACGTTCACGCCGCAATTCTGAAAATTACCATGAGCATAATGGAAAAATACCCTGAATTGTATGAAAAATTAGGAGAAATGCCGGTGACCGTCCCTGATATAGGAAAACCGGAAATAAATATTGTGAGTCTACAAGCCTATTATGATTCGCTCAAATCAATATTGAGGAATTATGTTCTTGAACACAATCTATCATGAAAACAACCAGGTTTTGCTTGAAAGAGAATCGCCTGAGTGTTTAGTAGAGTGATCTTCCAGAATATCTGGGGCGGATGGACAAAATGGAAATCGTATTTTGGCACAATAATTACGACTAAACATTTAAAACGAACCTACTTATGTCTCTTCAAATACCCTCGAATCTCCTGTTAATGTTTGCATTATTGGTCGCATTTTCGGCATGTAAGAAAGAAGAAGGCGCCAGGCTAATGAGTCCTTCCTTGTTGTTGATTTAAAACGCAATCTTAGTCCGGTGGGATATTATAACTCACCCTTCTCTCCTTCGATCCATCTATTCAGCATTACACGCTCAGCCGGTGACTGGTGGGTTCCACCTGCTAAAATATCAAGGAAGGTATCCCAGAGATTTTTTTCTTCATGAAACTCCTTTTCGAGATCATCAATTGCTTTCAGATAGTCTCTCTCATAGGTTTTAGCTTCTTCTAACGTAAAGCTTTCGGGGATTTTATTTAGGATAACCTGGGTTATTTGGTTCAACTCAACAGGGCTGTATCTTTCGATCATTTGGAGTTCAACCTTGTAAGCGATTGCGTGGGAAATGAATAATGGAAGTATGGATCTCCGAAAGTTGAGCACATTAGTTTTCCAATGTACCTGGTCGCTTTCAGATAGCAGCTCAAATCCCAGATCTTCCATGTTTTTACACGAAGCTTTCAACTGCTCCATTTGCGCGTCTATCTGTAGCCACAGATCAGAAGAATCTGTGCGTTCTCTTTGCTCCACTTTTTTATTAGCTGAAATCAGGAGTTGATTTATTGAAAGGACGTCACTGTTGATTTGAGCTATAGACGCATCCCATTTTTTACGTGAGTCCTCTTTACAATCATTTCCCAGCAGAGCCAGAGTAGTTTTATTGAGTTCGTTTAAGTCATTCTCTGTCTGTTTAAGTTGATCCCGGTGCTCGGTCAAGCCGGCACTGAATTTCCTGATAGACAATAGAGCCTGCAGTTTCGGACCATGCTGATAGTTAGCAGCTATTTCGCCTGTTTTATTTATATTCTCTTCCGCTATATTCGCTAATGTATTGCTATTCATATTTTTATTTTAAGTTGCTATCAAATTTGTTGAACCGCTATTACTAAACGTACATACGCTCATCTGTTATTTCAACAGGCAGCACTGAATGCTGCGTCTTTATATAAACGAGTGTAAAGGTGAGCTGTACCGGAACGAATATGTTATACAATTTTGGAAATAAGTAATAAAATTAACATATTTGATTGATGCAAATGCCACAACAATCTAAATGCTCTGCAGATGGAGAGGTTATTTTTTGGACAGAAACTGGCGTATAGATGCTTATTGGGGATGGGGTCGTTGTTGCCGGAGAGTCCTTCTTCTAGTTGTTGATTTAAGACACAGTCTTAAACCAGTGGGGGCTAAGAAAAGTTAGTTATTTTCAGTTTGCCACATTTGTTAACGATTATCATAATTGTGCCTGCTAAGCGGCGATAATAATTATCTTTGGAGGAATATTTGGAACAAATACGGAAAAAATGTTCTGAATAAGTTTAACCCATTGTACATTGAAGCAAATCATTCAATCTTTTAAGACCGGAGCTACAGAACTGGAGGATGTGCCTGCACCCAAGGTTAGGGCGGGGCATGTGCTGATAAAGACTACCCGGAGCCTGGTATCGGCAGGTACGGAGCGAATGCTGGTGGAATTTGGAAGGGCAAGCCTGCTGCAGAAAGCACGGCAACAGCCAGAGAGGGTGAAGCAGGTGCTGGGAAAGATAAAGACCGACGGATTGAAACCAACTATGGATGCGGTGTTCAATAAACTGGAGCAGCCACTGCCGTTGGGTTATTGTAATGTAGGGAGGGTGATAGCAATTGGTGAGGGCGTACATGATTTCAAGACAGGGGATAGGGTGGCATCGAACGGGCACCATGCCGAGTATGTGTGTGTGCCTAAAAATCTGTGTGTACATATACCCGACAAGGTTAGTGATGATGAGGCAGCTTTTACGGTAATCGGGTCTATTGGTTTGCAGGGTATCAGGTTGTGTGATCCGCAGTTGGGCGAGACTATAGTTGTGGTTGGACTGGGACTGGTGGGGCTGATAACGGCTGAGTTACTGGTAGCAAATGGTTGTAGGGTAATAGGCATAGACCTGGACCCTCAGAAAATAGCAATTGCAAATAAGAAGGGTATAGCAGCCATTAATCCCGGAGAGGGATTGGATGTGGTAAGTTATGTTACAGAATTGACAGGGGGTATTGGTGCTGATGGTGTGATCATCACCGCATCGGCAAAGGGGGATGAACTTATAGCGCAGGCAGCAAAGATGAGCCGGAAGAGGGGGCGGATAATACTAGTGGGTGTAACGGGACTGAACATCAGTCGGGCTGATTTTTATGAGAAGGAACTGACCTTTCAGGTATCGTGCTCGTACGGTCCGGGCAGGTACGACGATGTGTATGAAAAGGCGGGGGTAGACTATCCGCTGCCATTTGTACGGTGGACAGAACAACGGAATTTTCAGGCTGTGCTGCAAACCATTGCCAATGGCAAGCTGGATGTGGCATCGCTTATAACCGAAAAAGTGCCGCTGGCTGAGTACGATAAGATATACAACAACATAAGCAATAAGGAAAGCATAGCAAGTCTGCTGGTGTACCCGGAGGATAGCAATGACAGCGATAATGTGCTGGTGACCAGTGGGGCATTTGAGCCCGGCAAGGGTGGGATAGGTATTATAGGTGCGGGTAACTTTACCAGTATGACCATGCTGCCCGCACTGAAGGCAATAGAGGCACCGTTGTACGCAATTGCCAGCGCAGGTGGTGTAACCGGTACTGCCCTGGCAAAGAAATACAAGATAGGTAAAAGCACTACCGACTATAAGACCATACTGGACGACCCCAATGTGGATCTGATCATGATCACCACCCGGCACCATGAGCATAGCAGGATGGTGGTGGAGGGACTGAAAGCGGGTAAGCATGTGTTTGTGGAGAAACCGATGGCCATTAGCAGAGAGGGACTGGATGCAATACTTGAGGGGTATGATGGAAAGAAAACATTGACTGTTGGTTTCAACAGGCGGTTTTCGCCACATATGGTTAAGGTGAAGCAGGTAGTGGGCAATGCTATGATGAATGTGGTGGCGACCATGAATGCCGGTAGTATACCTGCCAACTCGTGGGTGCACGATATGAACATTGGCGGAGGCAGGATCATTGGTGAGGCTTGCCACTACATTGACCTTATTACCTACCTCACAGGCAGCAGCGTGAAATCGGTATGCATGAATGGTATGGGAGAAAAGCCACAAGCCAATACTGATAGTGCAACTATACTGCTTAAATACGAGAATGGCAGCACGGGTGTTATTAATTATTTCGCCAACGGTAGCAAGGCATATCAGAAAGAGCGCATAGAGGTTTATTCGCAGGAGCGGACGCTGATCACTGACAACTTCTGCGTGACGGAGGGATTCGGGACGGGGTCATTTTCGAAACTGAAGACCAATACAGATAAAGGACATGCGGCGCAGTTTAAGCTACTGGTGGAGCGGGTAAAGAACGGAGGCGCAGCACTGATACCCTTTGATGAAATAGTGAATACAACATTAGCCAGCTTTGCTGCTATTGATAGTCTGCTGACGAAGCAGTGGGTTGATGTGTGAGGTTTAAGGAAATGTTCCGGATCAAGCAGATGCGTCCGGAATTAAGGATTTTTAAATAACGAGTAAAACAACAGGGAGAAGCCCCTTTAGGGGTTCGGGTTTATGCTGATAGATATTATTGCAGGGGCGAGACCAAATTTTATTAAGATTGCACCTATCATAGAAGCGATAGAGGTGAAGCAACGGGCCGGTATGGATATTCAGTATCGGCTGGTGCACACTGGTCAGCATTACGACAAGAAGATGAGCGGGGATTTTTTTGAGCAATTGAATATTCCGGCGCCACATTTTAATCTGGAGGTTGGTTCGGGTACGCAGGCTGAACAGACCGGCAAGATCATGATGGGTTATGAGCAATTGCTGATGACTGCGCCGTGCGATCTTTGTGTAGTAGTAGGAGATGTGACGTCTACTATGGCGTGCTCAATTGCTGCGAAGAAAATAAACAATATCAAAGTAGCGCATGTGGAGGGTGGCATACGGTCGGGAGATATGACCATGCCCGAGGAAATAAACAGGATGGTTACCGATGCTATTACTGATTACTTTTTTACTACTACAGAGGGTGCGAATAATAATCTCAGAAGGGCAGGGATCGGTGAGGATAGATTGTTTTTTGTGGGTAATACCATGATAGACACATTGTACAAACAAATGCCCCGTTTCAGCAAACCGGCACTATGGGATGAACTGAAACTACAAGATAAACAGTACATCATTATGACACTGCACCGACCAAATAATGTGGATTCGGTTGAAAATCTAAAAGCATTAGTGGTGGAGATTGTGAGGGGAGCGCAGGGGCTACCAATTGTTTTCCCGGTGCACCCAAGAACAGCGAAGGTGCTGGAGAAGACTGGCATAGTTGCAGATAATCTTCATTTAGCAGATCCACTAGGGTATCTGGAGTTTAACTACCTGGTTCAGCACGCCAAAGCTGTGATCACAGATTCGGGAGGTATTACTGAGGAGGCTACCGTTATGGGTATACCTTGTATGACGCTGCGCGACAATACCGAACGGCCTGAAACCTGTACAGTCGGTACAAATGAATTGTTAGGAACTGATCCTGCAAATATAGGTCCGGCATTTAAGAGGGTTTTTGCTGGAGAGTGGAAGAAAGGTGGTATACCCGAATTGTGGGATGGGAAGACCGCAGAGCGGATAGTGGATCATATTACATCGTTATTTTGCTTAATTTAGCATCGATTTACATGAAGATCAATACATCAAACGTTATCGAGACAATGGTTAACACCTTATTACAGGTAGGTGACCGTGTGCTGGAGATATCGCGCGATGAGTTGATCTGCGAAATTTGGGGAAATGAAGCGGGGGTGAGTTTGGAAGATCATGATGAACTCGTAGGTAGGTCGCTCGCTGATATTGATGCCAAATTTGTTTATGGCAAATGCAGGGAGCATGTGGCCGAGAGCTTCAGAACCGGACAGAACACTCTACTCGAAACAATTCTGACATTAAATGGTCATAGCATCAGGTACATTTTGCGTGTTTTGCCCATTCATCCAGACTTGGATAGGTTATTTCTGGTAGCAGAAAGAGTAAAGACACCGATACGTGAAGGAAAGGAAACAATAGCTACAGAGTTAAAGGATGGGTTTGAACAACGTAGTGATTTTTTTGACCGGGTCATGAACACGATTCCAGGAGATGTTGTAGTGCTGGATAGCGATTACCGGTTTTTGTATGTAAACCGGGAGGCTGTAAGGAATGAAGAATCAAGACGCTGGTTGTTGGGTAAAACTGATGAGGAGTACTTCAGGCTAAAGGGTAGGCCGATCGCAATTGCTGAAAAGCGGAAAGAGAAGCATGAACTTGCTCGTAATGAGCGTAGAGTTATAGAGTGGGTAGAGACATCTTACGATTCAGAGGGTGCGGCTGTACATATACAACGGAAGATATGTCCGCTGTTTGATGATAAAGGTGGACTGGATATTATTGTTGGGTATTCAATGAATCTTACCGATCTGATAAATACCCAGGAGGAATTAAAGACCAATAAGGATACGTTTGAAAGTGCCTTTCATGATTCGGGTATTGGCATGGCAATAATGGCACCGGATGGCAAGTGGCTTGATGTTAACAATGTGCTATGTGAAATGACCGGTTATAGCCGGGAAGAGCTTATGAAAGTGCATGTGAGGGAAATCACTTTCCCTGATGACCGCAGGCCAAATAAAGAGATGGTGGAGCGGATGATGCGTAAAGAGATTCCCAACTATACAATGGAACGAAGGTATATTTCCAAAAGTGGGAAGATCGTACACGCTTTGTTCACATTGTCGCTGGTATGGAGTAGAAATGAGTTGCCCCGGTTTTTCATCGCACAGGTTGTGGACATTACAAAAATGAAGGACCTTGAGTTCGAGAATTCGAGGAAGAACATGGAGTTGGAGCAGGTGAAAATGAACTTGATCAATAAAGTGAATCAGTTGGAGGAATTGAGTTACATTATTGCACATAATTTGAGAGGTCCGGCGGGCAATATTGGATTATTAACTGACGCACTTTTGGCGCAGAACGACGGCGAGGAATTGGAGGGAGGCGTAGGTTCTGCTTTTACAATGTCTGAAGGGCTTTCGTACATAAAAGAGTCGAGCGATAACCTGATGAGTAGTTTGTCGTCATTGATGCAAATTGTTGAAATAAAGCTGAATAAGACGATACCCACAGATGAATGTGATTTGCGTGAAATGGTAAGCGATATTACAAAGCAATTGCAGAGCACTATTTTTGAAAGTCGGGCAAGCATAAATACATCGTTCGTAGTTGAAACCATATTGTATCCCAGAATTTACCTTGAGAGCATCTTGTATAATTTCATCAGTAATGCGCTCAAATACAGCAGGAGTGACCTGGCGCCTGAGATAATTATAACAACCAGAACAAATGCTGGTAAGATACAGTTGTCTGTAAAAGACAACGGCCTGGGTATAGATATGGACAGGTACGGAGATAAACTATTTAAACTGAGCCAGGTATTTCATACTGGCAAAGACAGTAAAGGGTTTGGCTTGTATCTTACCAAGACACAAGTGGAATCGCTGGGTGGAAGCATTTCTGTGACCAGTAGACCGAATGAAGGTAGTGAGTTTGTAGTAACATTTTGATCAGCATAATGGCAGTAAACATAACGAAAGCAGCAGATCTGATCCGTAATATGGGTTGGCGTTATGTAAGTTTCAGAGTCAGGTACGAATTGCTGAGAAGATCCGGATTGTACAAAGGTAAGTTCCCCTCTGCTCCTGCGTTCAGGCAATACATCACACTCGAAGACTGGAAAAAAAGTAGAAGAAAGTTTTTTTTTGAAAGCAGGGAACAGTTTGCAATTCCAAGGGTTCCTACACCCGAATTAAGGGATAAGTATAACGACATCAGGGAGGGTAAGATATTGATGTTTAATAGCCTGCTTACCAACCTGGGTAGTGACTATGACTGGGTTACAAATCCGGATTCGGGATACAAGTACGATATAACCAAGCACTGGACGGAGATTGCCGACTATTCGCCCGAAGCCGGGGATATTAAGTTCGTATGGGAGAAATCGAGGTTCTCGTATTTATACGATGTTATCAGGTATGACTATCATTATGGAGTAGACTGCGCTGAATTTGTTTTCAGCGAGATATCGTCGTGGATAAAAAGTAACCCCGTAAACTGCGGACCGAATTATCGCTGCAGCCAGGAGATATCTCTAAGGGTACTTAACTGGACATTTGCATTAAATTATTTCAAGAACTCACCGTTCCTCACTGACGCTGTTTTCGATCAGATACAATATGCCATTTATTGGCAAATGGATCATGTTTACAAAAACATAGATTTTTCGAGGATTGCAGTGCGCAACAACCACGCAATCACCGAGTCACTGGCGTTGTACCTGGCAGGTATGTTTTACCCAGAAATGCCGGGTGCAAGTGAATGGAAGGAAGATGGCAGGAAGTGGTTTGAAGAAGAGATTGCCTACCAGATATATGACGACGGAACGTATCTGCAATTCTCGATGAACTATCATAGGGTGGTAGTGCAACTCCTGACGTGGGGTATTGTGCTCGCTGAACGTAACGGCGAAAAGATGAGCAACATTGTGTATGATCGTGCAAAAAGGTCGGTTAGATTTTTGACCACATGCATGGTTGAAGAAAATGGCTGTCTGCCCAACTATGGTGCCAATGATGGGGCTTTGTTTTTTAAGCTTAGTGACGGTCATTTCAGAGACTACCGCCCGCAGGTGCAGGCATTGGCAGTGGCGGTGGGCATTGATAATAGCATAGGTAAGGGTGAAGACGCAGGCTGGTATGGAATAACGGATGAGCCGACTGAGCAAATGCGGATTGGATACGGTAATTTCAGTTTCCCGAAGGGTGGGTACTACGTGATAAGAGAATCAGAAACGCTGACTTTTATTAAATGCGGTAGTTACAAAGATCGTCCCTCACAGGCAGATAATCTGCACCTTGATGTATGGTATAAAGGCGAGAATATATTGATAGATGCAGGTAGCTATAAGTATAATACTGATAAAGGAACGATGCGGTATTTCAGTGGTACCCGCAGTCACAACACAGTGATGCTGGATGATTACGACCAGATGCAGAAGGGTGGTCGTTTTATTTGGTACCACTGGCCTAAGGAAGTACATTCGGGTTTCAGTGAATCTGCGGGATCCTATGTATTTGAGGGTGCAATGAATGTTTTCAGGCAGCTGAAAAAGGGAATTATTCATAAACGAACGGTTACGAAACAGAAAGGCAAACCTCAATGGGAAGTGCGTGACGAAGTAATAGGTGCGCCTGCCGGCGTTAAGGTGAAGCAATTGTGGCAATTGTTTTCTGTTATGAGTACTAGTGTCAGTATTTCGGCTAAAGACATTAAGGGGATTGAATTGCAGCCTGAGGTATCGGAGGGTTGGTATTCTTCGTTATACGGGCAAAAGGAAAAGTCGGAAGAGGTGAGTTTTGAGAGTGAAGGTGCGTGTATAGAAACGATAATTGCCATAGAAAGTGAGTAGAATTATTTAAATTTGCATTATGAAGGTGTTGCTGGACATAAAAGAAAGTAAAGCGGAATTTGTTTTGGAGTTG
>CAIKOJ010000021.1 GCA_903829015.1 uncultured Bacteroidota bacterium | reverse complement strand
GTACCACTTGGCTCGGTTACCGCCTACTGCCAGCGAGCCAAACTCGGTGATCATCATGGGCTTTTTGTAGGCGGCGGTGCTATCGTAAAACTTACCGAAAATGTCTTTGAAAGTCCACCAGCGGCTCCATGCCGCTATGTTGCCGTAGTTGAGCACACCGGCTCCTATGTAGTCTACATAGGCATCGCCGGGATAGAACTCTTTAAACGTATATGCAGGGTGCGGGCTCCATATCCAGATGATATTTTTTGCACCTTGCTTCTGAAAAATATCGTGTACATGTTGCCATGCAGCAATAAATTCCTGCGGCGTGTTGTTGTGCGGTCCCCAAGGATAGCGGTAGCCATCGTTCATTTCGTGGCCCAGTCGCACAAATAGCGGCCTGCCAATCTTCTTTGCGGCAATAGCCCATGCCTGTATGTAGCTGTCGTACACACCGGTGGCTACATCCTTCATCCCGTTCTTGTCGGGCTCGGTGGGTTTGATGCCGTTGGGGTATTGCTCTTCGTTAAAATCCGTGAGCCACGGTTCCCATGTGATAACCGGTGCAGACCCCAGGCTGATGATATTCTTCACCTCCTCAGTAGGGAAACGTTCTTCGGTTTTGCTGCCCCAGGCACAGTATATATGTACCAGCGGGAAGGTGGTCTTTAATGAATCTTCGAGTGCTACCACGCTCTCAAAGCTTTCTTTCATTTCGTTGTCGAATGCACCGAGGAGTATCCTGTCGGGGTTGCGGAGCTGCCTGATATTTGTGGCATAGGGCTGAAACCACTTTAGTTTGTCTTCGCGTTTTTCCTCGCGCTGCTCTACTATCAGTTTCTTCTCTATGTCCTTCACCATATCGCCCGTGGCGGTCATGGCGTTTTCTATAGGGCCCTTGGTTTCTTTGCCGGCATGAGACAGCGCATACACTATCAGCGACGATATTATGATCGCCGCCAACACAGATAGTATTCTAAAAGATGCGCTTTTCATTTAAAAATTAGTTTCAACTTCTTTGTAAGTGCAATTTACCTATAATTGTTTAACATCTACGTTATTCCACGGTTCTTCTACTTTCATTTTCCGTGCTTCGAGTGCGGCATAAACTCCGCCCACTGCCATTATAAATGCCAGGAACGCAAAGGCTATCATACCCCATGTGCGCTCGGCAGAGCCAACCAGTTCGCCCTCAGGCATATAGTATTTGCGGTAAAAAACAATGCCTGCAATGGCTATCAGGAACAACCCTATGTGAATGACCATAGGCCGCACAAACGGAGTTATATAACCGGTAACCGCCTTCTTGGCGGTAGGTATGTAGGGTATTTCTGCATTGACAACAGCCAGAACAAACCCCATAAGGAAGACCGGCCAGCAGGCAAACTTGAGTATCATGCCACGCCAGTGCAATCCCCGCTCTGTTGATGGGTCGCACATCCAGCGCTGCACAAACAGGTAGATGGCGATGGCACACAATACTACTGGCGCACCGTAGACTATGAAGTCGGCAAACTCCATGTGCGCAGGCATTATGCCGGTGAAGAAGTACAGAAAAGGAATGAGTGTAAATATGAACTGTGTAAGACCCACCAGATAATAGGTACCAATGGTGAAGTAGGATATGCGCTGCCAGCCTGTGAGTTTGCGGTATAGCCGGGGCAGTTCCATAAAGGTTACTTCAAACACTCCCCTCGCCCACTTGAGTTGCTGCTTGCAGAAGGATCCGAAATCTTCCGGCACCAGACCCCGACTCACCACTACCGGATTGTAAATGCTCTTCCAACCGGCGGCGTGGATTCGTATTGCTGTGATCAGGTCTTCGGCCAGACCTATGCCGTGCCCGTTGATGCTCATGAGCGCTTCTTTGCGGAAGGTGCAGTTGGCACCTATGGCTACGCAGCAGCCATAGCCATATAGCGACATCTGGGTGGGACCGTAAAAGGTATAGGTTTGCTCGGCAGCACCGGCGGCAGTAAACGAACGGTATTGATTGTAGTACGCCTGCGATACCTGCACAAATCCTACCTTAGGATCATCGAAGTAGCCTAGTGTATGCTCAAAGAACTCGGGGAAAGGAATATGATCAGGGTCGAGCACCAGTATAAAGTCTTCGTTGGTGAGCTCGAGTGCTTTGTTGATCTTGCCTGCTTTGGCACCGGGAAGGCCCACCAGTTCCAGCCACACAGCGCCGTTGCGTTCGGCACACTCTCTGAACTCGGGTTTCTGCGTATCATCGAGCAGGTAGGTGGTATGCGGGTACTTGACACTTGCGCAGGCAGCCAGTGTTTTCTCAAACATTTCCAGCGGCTCACCGGGCGAACTGGTGGTGAAGATAGCTACTCTAAGACCGGTTGGTGCGGTTGTCTTAGGTGCTTTCTTAATTCTCAGGTAGTTGATCCAGATGAGTATGAGGCGCGATATGCTATACCAAAATGCCAGACTGAGCAGCATGTAAAGAACAGGGTTACCTATATGGCTGCCTGTGAACCACCAGTCGGCAAAACGAAGGATACTGATGATACCGGTGATCACCAGCACCAACAATATAAATCGCTCGAAAGCTGTTACATGCTTAGCTTCTTTAAACCGCCATAGATCACCCGCCTTGCTGCCCTTATTGTAAGATTGGTATGACATATGGAGTTTTGGTGGTCACTCGTTATATAGTAGATAGTAGATAGTATTTAGTAGATAGTAGTTAGGAATTTGGTATTGGGTATTGGGAATTGGGGATTAGGGATTAGGGATTAGGATTTACGAATTAGTATCTGTTTTCTAACGGGCACCGCCATAAGTAATTGAGGAAAGTTCGTACTGTTTCTCTGTGAGCCAAAGCTTTTTGTCCTTCTTTGAACCCTCAGTATAATCGTTCAGATCAACGGCATCCAGCTCACTGATCATATCATCAACCGCATCATACCGCTCCTGTACGGATCCGGCTTCGTCGCTGTTGGGCAGTACTTCTTTACTCTTTTGTGCATTGCGGATGGTTACGAGCTTACTCCTAACCTTTCCAACCGCACTCACTAATTCAGTTTGGCTTTTACATTTATACAAACCCTGAATATCGTTTTCAATTTCTTTAATCAGCCTTAAGAATGTAGAGGATTTACCATCATCGTTCCATTTCTTTTTGCGATGCTGAAAGCTTTTTTGAATACCTATGCTGCCATAATTACTGGTAAAGAAGTAGGTATTGTGATAAATGTATTTTACCGACAATACCCAAGTTTTGCCCAGGTTAAAGTTGAATGCGGCTGATGCATTGACCGGTACAAAGTTCTCTGTTGAGTATCCTTTTTTAACAACCGTGTCACCGGGTTTAACTACATCGAGATACAAATACGGATTGCTGATTGATCCGTAACCCACATCACCGCTAAGGGTGAAATTAACTGCTTTAGATAAATTCACATTAAACGTAAGGAGAGCTGAGTTAATAAACAGATCCTTTGGCGTGAAGTAGGGATTGTACAAACCCTCTATGTTTGGATTGGTGGCATAGTTGGCTACAATCTGCGAAACACCCAGTACTGGTTTGTAGCTGCTCTCGCTGGAATTGCTATAACTTATACTATAACCGACAGACAGCTTTCCGGTTTTGAACTTAATCAACGGTGCCAGCCCCCAAGCATAAGCGCCATACACATTATTGTTGGTCTCATAAGTGCTGTTCATAAAAGCAGCTTGTGCGCTCCAGCCAGCCATATGCCAGTTGAGCATGGCGGCAACCCGTGTAGCAGAGATATTGGTATCAATACTTGTTTTGGTGTCGAGGTAAGGAACGTGATCAACACTCAAGTCGGCATCGAAGTGAGCGGAGATTCTTTGGTTGAGGGAAAGGTTACCGCTCCAACCAATTTCATTTTTCACCGGATACTGAACAATACCACCTCCTATATTTAAATGAAGTCCTATCTGAGAGAAAAACAACTTATCCCCTATCCTGATCCACGGCGCATCTGCGATCTTGTTTTCGGTGAAGTGGTATTCGTCTGCTGTCAGGTACAAAGTTGAGTATTTGCCAAGGAAAGCTTCTGCTTTTAAGGTTGAGATAACAGCAGCAAGTGGCTGATTATCCGACAGATACGCAGCTTGCAACGAAACGAGGGGTGAGCGGGCAAATTCTATCTGATCATTCAATTCCTCCGACTCTCCATTACCCGGTTCTTCATTCAAATTCTTACGCATATATGCTGCTGCCTGCCTGAAGTCGCCCTTGTAATAGTTCATTCTTGCTCTGAGCAACGCCATATTCGGATAATCCTTACCCTCTAGCTCCATTTGGCCCAGCAGGGTTTCTGCCCGGCTGAGTTTGCCCATATCGAGCAGGGAGTGAATGTAGTTGAGATGGAGGTTATCGTTCTTAGGGTCCAGCTTCATTGCCCGACTATATGCGGCATCAGATTGTTTGTTTCTGCTTTGCCAAAGCCTTACCTGCCCAAGTTTCCAGGGTGCGTTTACGTCTTTGGGGTGATTTCGCTGGTAAACTTTGTACAGCTTTACAGCCTTGCGGTATTTGTTTCTGGCAATAAACCTATCCGCCAGCTTGAAAGTATCGACGGCAGATACCTTTGCCGCTTTTTGCTGGGCAAAAGATGGGATTACCGGCAAAAGAACCAGTGAAATTCCGAAAATCAACGAAATTCTACTGCAAGTAAAACGTTTCAAGTTGTTGTTTACCATATATTTATAACTATATCCAGTTTTTCATCCACATCACAGTAATACAAATTTCTCTGCTGAAAAAACCGGTTTTAAAACGTGATCAAATAAGTTAAGTAAGTAGTTGCGTAAGTTGTTATTATAATTTGCGAGGTGCTAAGATACAAAAATATTGGAAAATGTGCATAGTGTGTGGATAAAGGTGCGCCTTTCTGACCGGCAAATAGTGGACCGAGGCCAAAATAGAAGTAAAATAAATAGCCCCCGCAAACGCAGGGGCTAATGTATTTTGTACTAAAATCGTAATTAAGCGATCTCAACTTCTGCACCAGCTTCTTTCAGCTTAGATGCGATATCTTCAGCTTCACCTTTGCTAACGCCTTCTTTTACAGTCTTAGGAGCACCGTCTACCAATTCTTTAGCCTCTTTCAAGCCAAGACCAGTAAGGTCTTTTACAGTCTTAACAACGTTCAGCTTAGAAGCACCTGCATTCTTAAGGATAACGTTGAAAGATGTTTTCTCAACTGCAGCTGCTGCAGCTTCGCCACCGCCTGCTGCTGCTACTACTGTTGCTGCTGCTGGTTCGATACCGTAATCTGATTTTAAAATGTTTGCCAGTTCCTGTACGTCTTTTACAGTAAGTGCAACGAGTTGTTCAGCTAATGCTTTTATGTCTGCCATTGTATGTGTTTTTTGTAATGTTTTTTAAAAATTGTTTGTAATGTATTGTTGGTCTTGGAAGCCTGATTTAATGTGGCAATACGATAATTTGTAATTGTGCCAATGCACGAGTAAATTTTCGCATTGCCGGATTGGCAAATTGCCGTATTATTCTGCTACTGCAGTTTCAGCACCTGCTTTTGATTCGTGGTGATGCAAAAGAGCAGCAAGTACTCTCTTAGCAGGTGACTGCAGCAATCCGATAACTTCGCCGATAAGCTCGTTCTTCGTCTTGATCTTGGTAAGATTTACCAGTTCGTTATCGCCAGTAAATACATCGTCGCCAATAAGCGCTGCCTTAAGGATTGGTCTTTCCTTGGTAGCAGGATCTTTACGGAATGATGTAAGGATCATCGCCGGTTCTTTTGGAGAATCAGAGAACATCAATGCAGTTACACCATGTAACGATGCGTAAACGTCGGCATATTTATTATCATTAAAGCTTTCGAGGGCCTTTTTGATAAGGGTATTCTTGGCCACTTTTAGTTCCACATTCTTTTCAAAACAAAGTCTGCGGAGCTTGCTCACCTGTTCTACCGTCAAAGATTCGGTATTGGTGATGTAAAAATTGCTGTACTGAGAAAATTTTGACTTCAGTACTTCTATTGCTTCATTTTTTTGAGCAGGTGTCATGTTGTTAATTTGAAAATTTGAAAACTGGGCAGTGTGAAAATGATCTGATCTTTATCTTACCCTGATCTTCAAAATGTTATCAATTTTTTTTCGTTTCAGATACAATGAAGCGGTACATCAGCACATCTTCATGTAAAAATTAGCCTACAGACTTAGTATCAATGCTTAATCCTGGGCTCATGGTAGTAGCCATGCTGATCCCTTTCAAATAATGACCTTTTGCAGTAGCAGGCTTCATACGTACCAGTGTATTGATCAGTTCCTGTGCATTTTCAGCGATCTTGTTTGGGTCGAAAGAAATACGGCCAATAGATGCGTGAATGATACCGGCTTTATCGATCTTGAACGCGATCTTACCACCTTTTACTTCGTTTACAGCATTTGCAACGTCGTTGGTTACAGTACCTGTTTTAGGGTTTGGCATCAGGTTACGAGGTCCTAATATTTTACCCAGTTTACCAATTTTAGGCATTACAGACGGCGTAGCAACAATTACGTCTACATCTGTCCAGCCGCTTTCGATCTTCTGAACATATTCGTCCAGACCTACGAAATCAGCGCCTGCTGCTTTTGCTTCTGCCTCTTTATCGGGAGTACAAAGAACAAGCACACGCTTAGTTTTACCGGTACCGTGAGGAAGCGTCACAGTTCCACGGATTGCCTGGTCGGCCTTTTTAGGGTCTACACCAAGGCGTATATGAACATCCACTGAGCTATCAAATTTTGTGAGGTTCACTGATTTTACTACAGCGGCGGCCTCAGTCAGCGTATATTGCTTATTTTTATCAAGTTTAGCTTCTATAGCTTTTCTTTTTTTGGAGATTGCCATTATCAATATTTTAATAAGGTAATTAAATTTCCCGCATTTGAAATGCGTGCTTTACTATCCGTTTACAATTATGCAAATGGAGCTTTTCCTTCAACAGTGAAGCCCATGCTGCGTGCAGTACCTGCTACCATCTTCATGGCACTCTCAAGTGTAAAGCAGTTAAGATCAGGCATTTTGTCTTTTGCAATTACCTCTACCTGCTCCCAGGTTACCTTGCCCACTTTCTGGCGGTTAGGTTCTTTTGAGCCTTTAGGTTGTTTTGCAAGTTCCATTAACTGAACTGCAGCCGGAGGAGTTTTGATAACGAAATCGAAACTCTTGTCTGTGTAAACGGTAAGTGTTACGGGAAGTATCTTGCCTATTTTGTCCTGTGTGCGCGCATTGAACTGCTTGCAGAACTCCATAATGTTGACGCCTTTAGAGCCAAGCGCCGGGCCGATTGGCGGAGCCGGATTGGCCTGACCGCCTTTTACCTGTAGCTTTACGAAGCCACTGATTTCTTTAGCCATTTAGTTTTTTTTTGGTGTTAACGAATGTTCTCCGCCGAGACGGATACTGTATTCTTCCAATGCCTTATTAAAGAGCAATATTGAATATTGGAGTGCAAAGGTATGGGAAAAGAAGTTAGAAATAAAAAATTTGTAAGAAAAAGTTGAAAAAATGTGTTGTTGCGTGCAAGAGGCAGTATTTAATATCCCCTTCGCAAGTGGCGCCCGAGTCCTCGCCTATTCACATCGCTGGGCGACGATAGACTCGGCCGCGAAGTTAAATAATATTGTGTGTTTTGGAGGTTCATATTTCCCTTATGTATGCTACTATAACAAGCTTGGCGACATTTTGTATTCATTTAATATATTGTCTTACAATACCTTTGTAGGTTTTGGCAGTAATAGTTTACAATTTTTGAACGAAACGAATCTTTTTTATATCTCATCATCAGATCAATATGTGCAGCATTTTAAATGGCAGGAAAATTACTGTGCAAATCCATCAATTGATGCTTACTTAAATATGTGACCGTTTTTTAGCACGGTTTTTGTGGTATAATTTACTGAGGTTTTTAATATCACCCC
>CAIKOJ010000020.1 GCA_903829015.1 uncultured Bacteroidota bacterium | reverse complement strand
CTTATGAAAAGCCGGAATGAGAACAGACCAGCTCTATATACCCTATGAATACAAAAGTAGGAATAATGTAGATACCATGAAAAGAAAAAAAGAAATTTTTTCAGTCAATTAACATATTGTTTATTTATCTAAACATTTTGCACTGAAATAACAGCCTTTTCAATTACTTATCCATTTTTGCTTTGACCTTAATGGTCACTGTGAGATTGTCG
Source organism: uncultured Bacteroidota bacterium (assembly GCA_903829015.1). GTDB lineage: Bacteria > Bacteroidota > Bacteroidia > Chitinophagales > Chitinophagaceae > Nemorincola. Next base: position 7,885 of record CAIKOJ010000020.1, on the reverse strand, counting down.
GACATCGTCATACTACCACCTCCTACATTAAAATCTCTGCGGTTAATAGTAAAAGTACCGTTGAAATCAGCAAGGTCGCCCAACTGCAGGAAGTCAAATGGAATTTCAACTTCTTTAGTTACGCCTTTAATAGTTACTTTGAACATACCTGCGTATTGCGCTCCTTTTGTGTAGAGTTTTACCGAGGATATCTCGAGCAGTTTATTTTTCTCAACATCAAGGTAAGTTTCGTCCTTAATGTGTTTATCCCGCATGTTCACGCCGGTCTTCAGCGTAATGGCTTCAACTGTACCGCTTAATTTAGAGGTCGATAATTTATCAGGGCTGAATATCAGTTCGGTTTTCAGATCGGCGAACCTGCCGTTAACAGCTATACCAGCGTTTTTTATTTTAAACGATACATTGTAGGTAACAAGGTTCCATTTTTGCTGCGCGTAAGCTGTAGCTGTTGCAAGTAATAAACAAATTGTGGTGGATAGTAAAAGCTTCTTCATTTGATTGAATTTTAACGCGTTGAATTTAGTTTTTCTTTGAGTGCTGGCCCATAGTTACTACATAGCGGAGTACCTGTTCCTGCTCAGTTGGGCTGATCTGCACTTTCTTACTTTTATAGGCTTTTTCTGCCATCACCGGAATGATTCGCCTCCATTGGATTTCTGTCCAGGAAGTTGGGCGTTTGTGCCCGTGGCATTGCGTGCATTTTTTATCGAAAACGTCTTTTCCTTTGTTTAGCTCATCTATAGTGAGCCCTTTAAACATTGCAGACCCTCTTTCGGCATCAGATTGGGTTGGTAGCAATAGTTTGGCACTGCAGGAAGAAAGTAGGACAACGGCAGCAATAACTATGAATTTTTTCATGTAACGCTTGGTTTTTGTGCAGCAGAATTTTGCTGTTCAGTATTATATGCAAATGTAACCTTGTTGCCGCACAAAAAAAAAGCTCACTTGCCATAAGGCAAGTGGGCTTTTTGCTGAAATACTGTGTGTTACTGTATTTCAACCGGTGCTATATACTGCAATCTGGAATCAGGGCTGCTTACTTTTACGGTATTTTATCACATTTACTTACGCAGGGAAATGAACCGCAACCAGCGTGCCCTTGCCCGGTTGGGTATCTATTTCAACACTGCCATTCTGAACCTGTACTCTCGAGTATATGTTTTTGAGTCCCATACCCGGCTTGCTTAACTTCTTTGGGTCAAAGCCTTGCCCGTCGTCTTCTATGGTTACAGAGATGCCATCTTCGTCTTTTACTACCTGTATGTTCAGGTTTTTGGCATGGGCGTGTTTTACGGCATTATTTAGGGACTCCTGTATCACCCTGAATATTACAGATTCTATTTCCTCAGGCAGTCTGGTCTGCAGTCCCGATGTGTCGAAGGTAATACTCAGCTGGTCGGGGTCTATGCCCGAGATCAGTTCCTGAATGGCAGACTCCAGTCCTGATTTCGCCAGCGCTTTGGGCATCAACTGGTGCGAAATATCCCTCAGTTCGCTGTAGCTTTTTGAAACCAGCGAAAGGATGCGATCGGCTTCTGTATTTTTGGTTTTGTCTATATTGTTTTTTGCAAAAAAGCCATTCAGATTCATCAACGAAGCAGATAGCAACTGCCCCACACCATCATGCAGATCGGCGGCAATTCGTTTTCTTTCTTTTTCTTCGGCATTGAGTACCTCGCGGGTAGTGATCGCCTGCTGCCGGTTTATTTCGGCCTGCAGTCTTGCTTCTGCTTTTAATTTTCGTCTGTGATAGACCAGGTAGGCTACCAGCGCAGTGATCAATAGTAATCCCAATGAGATAAAAAGCAGGATATTCCGCTGCCTCAGCTTCAGTGTTTGAATTGTAGAAAGATGACTGAGCTCTTTTATTTGCTGCTGATGTTTTTCAGACTGGTATTTTTTGTCGGCCTCTGCTAGTTGTTTCGTTTTAGTTTCGTTGAAAATGGTGTCGTTGAGCAGGGCATACATTTTATGCAGTTCAAGTGCCCTGTCGTATTGCCCCTTCTGCTCGAAGATGCCGGATAAGAACTGATAAGAATACTGCAGCAGGTCTTTGTAATTCAGTTCTTTGGCAAGATCAATTGCTTTCTGTGTATATATAATCGAACTGTCGTATTGTTTCAGGCTGTCGAGAGATTCTGCGATATTTATATAGGCAATGGCAACATCCAGTTTTTTGCCTGATTGGTTTTTAAAAACCAGTGACTGTTTCTGACAGCGCAGCGCATTTTTGAGGTCATTTCTTTTGGCATAGATACCCGCCAGGTTTTCCAGACTGTAAGCCATGCCCAGTGTAACCTGCATTTGGGAGCACAAATCAAATGCTCGCTGATAAAAGTACAATGCCGAATCAAGATCATTCTTTCGTTCTAAGAAAATACCAATTCTGTTATAGCCGTCGGCGAGGGTGGTGTCGTTTTTGAATTTTCTGGCTATCTCCAGTCCTTTTCTCAGGTATTTCTCACTAATGTCGGCATACTCATTTTTTGAATAAACCTGAGCGAGAGAATAGTATAATGTTGCCGATTGAATAGTAACAGGATGCTGCTCCGCATGCCTTGCTACATCCATCAATATCTTGGTAGCCTGATCGGATTGCCCATTCAGAAAAAGTTTGATACCCCAGAGTTGTTGCACCCTGATCTCACTGTTGATGTCGCCTAGTTTAATTGCCAGCTTAGCTGCCCTTTCGGCATAGTATTGTAGTGAGTCGGAATTGCGGTCGTAAGCACTCTGGGTAGCTTGCACGAGGCCATTCAGTTCATTCTGCTCACTCTGTGCAAAGGTGCCACTTGCGCACAATAAGCAAAGGCAAAATAAAATGAACTGTTTAAACATTGGCACAATATAATTTTATGGGTACCCTATAGCCGGGCAGTTAACCACCAACCGAACAATTAATTGCTCTTTGTTTTTTCTATAATTTTTATGAATTCGGGGTCCTTGGCCATTTCTGCAAATGCAGGTTCGTTTACCAGTTGATTCAGATCGTTGTACCCCATATCAACAGATTCATGCAGCGATTCAAATGCCTTTTGAGGCAACCCTTTCTTAGCAAAAAAGATCGCCGACAAATAAGGCACATCCGGATTCTTTGGGTCGGTGAGTTTAAAGAGGCGGAGATAAATCTCAGCATTGGCCAGATCGCCTATCTTCAGTGCATGTGTGATGTTTAAATAGCTTACTAATCCCAGATAATTGATCAGGCGTTTATTCATGCCTGCCTCACGCGGCGTTTTTGCATTGGTAGCAAGGGTGTTCAGTTCGTTTACTTTGTTGATCCACCATTTTTCATCCTGTGTGGTGTACTGCTGAGCCAGTTCGTGCTGCAGGTTGGTTTCTATGCGCTGCTGTTTAGAAAACGATGCATTTTCGTTTTTGTATGCAGTGCATGTATCCAGTGCTGTAAATTGTTTTTTGAATGCGGTAATATCCACTACACCGTCCAGCAGTGTAACTATACCAGCCAGCAGTTGATGTTCTCTTGTAAGATCATTGACAGTTTTTGCAGCCTTGGCTCTTTTTTCCAGATCTGCTCTCAACGCTAGCGCTAAAGTTGTATCGGTTTTTGGAATGAGGTTTCTTTTCATAGCATCTACCTGCAACCAAAGCAATGCCGTGTGGAATTCATTTGCCGGTGCCCAGCCATGCACTCCTTCGGATACTATGAGTTGATGCCTGAATCCATTTTGCTCCAGCACGCCATCCAAATGCTCCATCTCCATCAGGTTGAAATCATACTCACCTACAAGGCCGATATAGTCGAATTGATTCTGAATAGTGCGGTCGATACCGGGGAAGCCCGCAGCACAACCAATTACACCCGCTATGCCACCGTTGAAAATAGCAATGGAACTGGCAACCCTTGATCCGCCTGAGAAACCAGACGTGTAGACTCGGTTAGTGTCTATGTTTATTTTGTCTCTCGTATCATTAAAGAGCACTTTTACAATGTCGTTGGTAACCGACCACGGTATGCCGTTCTTAGATACATTGGAGCCTACCAGCACGAAGCCATATTTATCTGCCAGTTCTTTATACGTTTTTAAAGGCAGTGAGCCACGCGCATGTGCATCAAAAAAGTAAATGCAGGGAAAAGACTTCTTGTGTGTGTATCCCACGGGTAAGTAAAGTGCATAGCTGTTTGTGGGCTGTGTTATACACAAAACACTGTCAATGACTTTACCTTTTGCCAAAGTGGTATCGTAAGGGTGTGCGGGTGCGTTGGTAGCCTGATCCGTTTTGGCGGCAGATCGTTCGCTTCCGTTTCCCGAATTGCATGCGATGCAAAAGGCTGCCAGCAGCAATATCGTTACAAATACCCGGTTTTGTGTGATTGAAGATGGAAACATAAATGATACTCTGACAAATATAATCTAAAAGGTTGCTTTCTTGTATTCGTTTTGCCCCGGAAATTATCATGATATTTATCACCGGACGGACTAGGGTGGGGTAAGGTGGTAACTTCAGGGAAATTGTCTCCGAAGCATCCCCCGTAAGTCGCATTTTCATAAAATACATATATAGGTAGGCCATATCTTACTGCCAACAAACCAATCCGCCGAAGTAGTATAGAATTCTCTTCAGATGAATGTATAAGTCAACTCAAAAACAAAAGCTTCCTGTTAGGGAAGCCTTTGTTGTTATATCTATGATAGTAATTGCAGGTATTGGCAATTATTAGTTGATCTGGAGTTTACCAGTTGCTATCTGTACACCATTGTTTTGTACAGTATAAAAGTATATTCCATATTGTAGGTCAGCTTTTTGTATAGTTGTTTCGGCAGATGTAACTGGTATTCTGCTCACAACTTTGCCCGAAATATCTGTGATAGTAACAGAGGCATTATTGAATACAGATGCATCCACATGCAGTACTGCGTTATCAGACATTGGATTTGGGTAAACTACAGTATTTGGCGCAGCAGGTGTATTACGAACGCCGGTAGTGCCAACTTTTGAAGTAACGATAACATAGTTGTTGCTGGTACTTGCGTAGTTCATTACCAATGCAAATGGGGCTACAGTATACCACGAATAGCTGTAATGGCTGCCATAATCCTCTTTGATCCTTACCACATTAGGATAAGTGTAAAACGGTGTTTTTAGTGTTCCGTAACCATCATAAGTGAGTCTTACCGTATCTACACCGCTGGTGGTAGACTGGAAAGAATCGGACTTGGAATTGGTGTAGCTGAACGGAAACGAAACACTGAGGCGTGGGTTTGGGTTGAAATCAGTACCTGTGCCTACACCTGCATAGGTAAGGGACAAATTTTCAACACCTACCGATGACTGCTTGGTGAAATTGTAAGAAGTGGTGGTACCCTCTATTTTGGTACAAAAGGTAGCCGTGGAGAAAGTACTTGCGTATGGCGTACTAGCTGGTGTAACAACTGTAAGTTTTGCCGCAAAAACGGTGGTTACGGTACTCATATCCCAGAACACACCGGCTCCGCCGGCACCAGGCAATACAGTGGGCGATGCGCCATAAGCGCTGTCAATAGTGCCTACCGGTACAGTAGTGATACTGCTGGTAATAGTAGGCTGTGCAAATGTTTTTGGCGCAGAAAAAGCCAGGCCAAGCAGGCAAAGTGTAAATGTTCTCTTCATAATATAAGTGTTTTAATTAGGGTGCAAAGTAGGCAACTGGCATACTGAGGCAATACCACGGAGAGGGTATATTCGAGATTCGACAATATCATTCTCCCGTATTTCGAAGGAAAAGATCAAACTGATAAATAAATGTTTAGAACTCGAAGGGTATCTAGTTTCTATTTCGCCGATAAATCACTATCCACCTTCAATGATTACAAACTATAGTTCAAACCTATCTGCTATCGGGAACACTCAAGTTAAAAAAGTTCAATCCGTTTAAACTTTGGTAACCCAAAAGGTAACACGACAATTGCAATAAACCATAAGACGGGCCCTCCGTAAGTACCCCAGTCGCCTTTAATATGTCCCGGTGTTACTTGCAGAAATAGAAAAGACAGATCGGCTAGTCCGATGATAAACAATCCAATGAAGTAGGCGAGCCAGGGTTTTGTATTTTTCCATAGCATTACACCCAGCAAAATTCCCAATATTCCGTACCCTGCCACATCTAAACAAAAGTTTAGAATAAAGTTCGCAGTCACTTTAAGTGTCATTGGGTCTGTAGCAAACTGGAATTTTTCTACTGGCATCTTCTCCCCATCGATCAGCGCACTCCATAGCCCTTTATTTGGGTCAGTTATATATTGGCTGATACCTATAAACCCAACATAGATATGCAGAACACCCCATATAATATATGCAACCGAACCGATCTTTATTGCATTGTTCAGTACTTTTTGGTTTTCAGTCTTAATGTTGTCCATGTTCATTATTTTTTATGCAAATCAAAGCTCTTTACTTTACTTTTGCAAGTAGTTACAAGTATGTACAGTAGTAACAAAATGTAAAGCAATATGGCTAATACTGAGAAAATATTCGGAAAAATAAATGACATGAACTGTCCGGTGAGAAGGGCTCTGGATGTTTTGGGTGGCAAATGGGCGTTTACAATTATTTATTCGCTTTTTGATGGCACTAAAAGATTCAAAGAATTGGAGCGAAGTATTGAAGGCATTAATACACGCATGTTGGTCAAAGAATTGAAATTAATGGAACAACATAAAATTTTAAAACGAATTGCGCATGCTACAATTCCCCCAACAGTTGAATATACATTAACCGAAAAAGGAAAAAAGTTGAAGCCTGTACTGGAGGAGCTTTATAAATGGGGCAAGGAATATTATTGACCTTTCAAAGTACAAGTGGGTACTTTAAATGCCGGATTTTATGAGGATCGTTTATCAATGAAAGGTGTGGTCCCTTGCATCTCAATAGGGGAGTCTTGGTAGTTAGTCTGTTGTCCTACTTACCAAAGAAAATGCATTAAAATTCCTCGATTAAAAAAACTACCCTTAGCCGTTCAACCACACAATTTCCAAGCCTGTAGTCTTCCTGACCCTTTCTAACTCCTCTGGTATATGAAACCCCAGAACGAAATCCTGCCCACGAGTATCATAGAAAGTGAACTTCCCTTTGGTGTTATATTTTACTGCAAGTTGCTGCATTTTATAAAAAAGATTTTCATCCACCCAATCGTTATTAACAGCAAGATCCCATTTATAATTGTCTCCCCGACACGTGAAAGAAACCCAGGCATTTCCCTCTTCTATTTCAACATAGTCCTCGATGTTCTCAAACATTAATTCGCCTCTTGTGATCCTTGAAATGTTATCGACAATGTAGACATACGACCCATGATCTTCAATAGCTTCCGTATCAAAATCCCAACAGTAATTTGTAAAAGGTATGTTCGATTCTTCACTAGGGCAACCAAGCACTGCATACAAATTTGCATATGGCTTAGATTTTTCAGCATGAAATGCTTCTGCCATTTTAATAATTTCTGTCCTATCTATGCCTTCATTCAAAACAAATCCTAACGCTTCAAATGTTTCCATTTGTTCCAGTACAGACAATGATTTATTCGATTTTAAGCTTTGCTTATCTCTTCCAAAAAGCTTTGAGAATATTCCCATACAGACAGAATATTGGTTATTTAATTGCCGTGAAGATAATTAATGTCGCTGTTCAAGAGAGTTCTGAAGAAAAAAATGCAGTACTTATCGTGTAGAGGGGAGAAGGTAAATGTCGAACCAGACATTGGGTGATTTGGTGAAAATTCACAATATATTAAAGGCGCTCACACATTCAATTACCACCAGCTAAAATCATTTGAGATAATTAACTCATTTTTCTCAAAATGGTGTGTTGTCTTCATTGGAATTGTGCGATATAGTAACTTATATTTATCAGCAAGTTGCCTAATTTCTGTAGTGTCATCATACGT
>CAIKOJ010000019.1 GCA_903829015.1 uncultured Bacteroidota bacterium | reverse complement strand
TGAAATAAAATGAGTTTATTTGTGCATGAATTCTATGAAAAGAGCGCTGCTTTTCCTTACGCTGCTGTTCCCATTTTGCTCAAATGCTCAGTGGTTCGATATCTCGGTAATGGGTGGTATTGCGCCATACAAGATATCGGCGGGTATTAAAAACTCGGTCGCAGCCACTTACTATGGGAGTCTTTCTTTTGTAAGGCTGAGACAATTTGACCTGGGTGTGTAGGTGAGCGGCATGAACACGATTACTGTTTGCAGCACAATGATGGCCGGTATCTTCGCAGACTATGTGATCAATATTGGAGATGAAGAAAAACACATTATTACGCTGGGTGTGGATTACAACAACATCTATTATGGCGACATAGCCAAGGGCGGTAAGTATTTCAAAGACGGATCAAGGGATACCACCGGACTGAAAATGACCAATACGGATGCATACGGCATAAGACTAGGCTATAAACGCAAGCTGAACGACTATTTTTACGCAGACCTCCTCATTAGCCCAACGTATAGTATTTCGCCTATACACTTCGGGAATGTGAAAACTCTAAACTGTGCGCTCTTAACGGTACCGATCACGGTGGGTATATCTTTCAGGCTGTAGTGCCATATAGGAGATTCTTTATATCCCAATTTTGGTTTTCTGCCATTACCTTTGCTGCCCTAACAATTCAACAATACTAAAGGCATGGAATATCGTATAGAAAAAGACACAATGGGCGAAGTGAAAGTGCCCGTTACAGCCTACTATGGCGCACAGACTCAGCGCTCCATTGAGAATTTCAAAATAGCTCAGGACATCAACCGGATGCCTAAGGAGATCATCAAGGCATTTGCTTATTTAAAGAAAGCCGCGGCAATTACCAACAACCAGCTGGGTGTGCTGCCAACCGAAAAATCGGATATAATAGGCAGGGTGTGCGACGAAATACTGGATGGCCAACTGGCTGATGAATTTCCACTGGTGGTGTGGCAGACCGGCTCCGGCACACAGTCTAACATGAACGTGAACGAGGTAGTAGCCTATCGTGCTCATGTACTCAACGGGGGGCGGCTCACCGACAAGGATAAATTCATTCATCCTAACGACGATGTCAATAAATCGCAGTCATCTAACGATACTTTTCCTACGGCCATGCACATATCGGCATACAAGATGCTGGTAGATGTGACCGTACCGGGTATTAAAAAACTCCGCGATACACTTGCTCAGAAGTCGAAAGACTTTATGCATGTGGTGAAAATAGGCCGCACTCACTTTATGGATGCTACGCCACTTACGCTGGGACAAGAGATCAGTGGTTATGTATCTCAGCTGGATCATGGTCTGCGTGCCATAAACAACACACTGGCGCACCTGAGCGAGCTGGCACTTGGCGGCACTGCCGTAGGCACCGGCATCAATACCCCCAAAGGATACGCTGTGAAGGTAGCTGAGAATATTGCCAGCCTTACCGGACTGCCGTTTATGACCGCTGAAAATAAATTCGAAAGCCTTGCTGCGCACGATGCTATTGTAGAGGCACATGGCGCACTGAAAACAGTGGCTGTGAGCCTGATGAAAATAGCCAACGACATCAGGATGCTGAGCTCTGGCCCTCGCTCGGGTATAGGCGAGTTGCACATACCTGATAATGAGCCGGGATCATCGATCATGCCGGGTAAGGTGAACCCTACCCAGTGCGAGGCGCTGACCATGATAGCAGCACAGGTAATGGGCAACGATGTAGCCATCAGTATTGGTGGTGCTACCGGCCATTTTGAGCTGAACGTGTTTAAGCCGGTAATGATCTACAACTTCCTGCACAGCGCAAGGCTGATAGGTGAGGGTTGTGTATCGTTTAACGATAAATGCGCTGAAGGTCTGGAACCAATTGAGGCAAACATTAAGGAACATGTGAACAACTCACTGATGCTGGTAACTGCACTGAACACCAAGATCGGGTATTACAAAGCCGCTGAGATAGCGCAGACTGCACACAAGCAAGGCAAGACCCTGAAGCAGACAGCCATAGACCTTGGTTACCTAACCGCTGAGCAATTTGACGAATGGGTGGACCCGAAGGATATGGTGGGGGAGTTGAATTAGTTGATTGGTTGACTAGTTGATCAGTTAGCCGTCTGGTATTTGAAATTTACTTTGAGCTTTGATGATAAATAATAAACCCCGGAATATCCGGGGTTTATTATTATTGAAACAGTAAGAATAATTATTTCTTAGCTTCAGTTTTCTTTTCGTCAGCTTTCTTAGCTTCTTTTTTCTTTCCTTCAGCTTTTTTGCCTTCAGATTTCTTTTCGCCTTCCATTTTGCCTTCAGCTTTCTTGTCGGCTTTCTTTCCTTCAGCTTTTTTGCTTTCGTCTTTTTTGCCTTCTTCTTTCTTGCCTTCGGTTTTAGCTTCTTTCTTTGGAGCTTTTTTGTCAGATGCTTTCT
>CAIKOJ010000018.1 GCA_903829015.1 uncultured Bacteroidota bacterium | reverse complement strand
ACCCCGACCTTGGCAAGGTCGTGCTCTACCAACTGAGCTACTTCCGCATATCTAAAAGAACCTGCCATTTAATACCCTTTGGTATCGTTTGGGAGTGCAAATATAGTAGTTGACTGATAAAAAACAAAAACCTGAACGAAAAAAAATAATTGATATGCTACCTTTGCACTTAAATGGCTGCATCCCCCTTTATTTCTCTGGTAAAAAAAGACCTTCTTATGGAGTGGAGGCAGAAGCATACCCTCTTCGGAGTGCTGCTATACGTGGGTTCTACTGTTTTTGTGGTCTATATGATGAGCGGTCAGCCTGAGGCTCGTATCTGGAATGCTCTTTTCTGGCTCACTCAGTTATTTGTGGCCGTAAATTCTGTTGCAAAGAGTTTTTTGCAGGAACACCCGAACCGCTTCCGGTATTATTTCACACTCGTGAAGCCCGCCACGTTCTTAATGGCCAAGATGGTCTACAGCATTTTGCTCATGTTTATTATGAGTCTGGTGAGCCTTCTGTTGTATTACGTAATGCTGGGCTGGCCTTTGGTGCAAAGCGGGTTGTTTGTGGCGGTTACACTAGTGGGCAGCCTTAGCTTATCAGCAGTTTTTACGTTTTTATCGGCAATTGCAGCCCGCGCTCAACAAAATTCAGCCCTCATGGCCATTTTGGGGTTCCCGCTGGTTACACCTGTGCTCATGATACTCAGCAAGCTAGCAGTAAGGGCATTAGAACCTGTCTATATGCCCGGCTGGTGGGGACTCGCTTTAGTACTCATTGCCCTCGATATTTTGGTCATAATTCTGGGCGTAATCCTGTTCCCCTTTTTGTGGCAGGAGTAATAAATGGTTATACCCTACCCTTTCCACCAAACTCTCCCCTCTATTAATTATCTTGCAGTCGGTTTGAAGGCCTGTTTATATAGGGTTTTCACTTTTTAACTATCGTTCGAATAATGGATTATAAAAGATTTTTAATTACCGCTGCCCTGCCCTATGCCAATGGTCCTGTTCATATAGGCCATCTGGCGGGTTGTTACCTACCGGCAGATATTTATTCCCGCTACCTGCGGGCCAGGAAAAAAGATGTAAAATTTGTTTGTGGCAGCGATGAGCATGGCGTGCCTATCACTATCCGTGCCATGAAGGAAGGTATTACGCCGCAGGATGTGGTTGACAAGTACCATTCGATCATCAAAGACAGTTTTGCGGGCATGGGTATCTCATTCGATATCTACTCACGCACTTCTAATCAGATACATCACGAAACATCTCAGGCTTTCTTTACAAAATTGTATAACGACGGCGTATTTGAAGTTCGTGAGAGCGAACAATACTACGACGAGGCAAAGGATATGTTTCTTGCCGATCGTTACATTGTAGGTACCTGCCCCATATGCGGCAACGAAAATGCTTATGGCGATCAATGCGAAAAATGTGGTTCAAGCCTTTCTCCCGAGCAGCTGATCAATCCGCGCAGTGCACTCAGTAGCGCCATACCCGTTAAACGCAAAACAAAACACTGGTACTTCCCGCTTGATAAATACAATTCGTGGTTGCACGAATGGATTGTTGCCGGCAAAAAAGACGAATGGAAATCCAATGTCTACGGCCAGTGCAAAAGCTGGATAGACAGCGGCCTCCAGCCGCGCGCTATGACCCGCGACAGCAACTGGGGCGTAGCCGTTCCTTTGCCCGATGCTAAAGGCAAGGTATTGTATGTTTGGTTTGATGCCCCTATTGGGTACATCAGTGCCACCAAGGAACTTACCAGTCAATGGAGCGATTACTGGTGCAAAGAAGACACTAAGCTGGTGCATTTTATTGGCAAGGATAATATCGTATTCCACTGCATCATTTTCCCGGCAATGCTCAAAGCACATGGTGGATTTGTTTTGCCTGATAATGTACCTGCAAACGAATTCCTGAACATTGAAGGCGAAAAAGTATCCACCTCCCGCAATTGGGCTGTGTGGGTAGATGAATATATAAAAGACTTCCCCGATCAGCAGGACACGTTGCGCTATGTGTTATGTGCCAATGCCCCCGAAGCAAAGGACAACGATTTTACCTGGAAAGATTTTCAGGACCGCACTAACAACGAACTCGTTTCCGTTTTCGGCAACTTTGTTAACCGCACATTTGTGCTCATGCACAAGCTGTGCAACGGCCGTGTACCTCCGGTTCATAACGACCTCCTCACCGATGCCGACAAAGCTATGGCCGACGAGATCATGCTGGCAAGGCAAAAGATCGAGAACTGCCTTGAAAATTATAAGTTCAGAGACGGTCTGTATGAGGTCATAGACCTTGCACGTAAAGGCAACAAATACCTGCAGGACAACGCTCCCTGGAGCCTGTCAAAAACACCCGAAATGCAGGCGGAAAACCAGAAGCGTATCGATATTTGTCTGCATGTTTGCCTGCAGCTAACGGCTAATCTGGCCATTTATGCCAATCCGTTCCTACCCTTCACATCTGCAAAAATGATCCGTATGATGAAGGTAGTAGAGCGTATGCTCGATTGGGAGAACGGTGGCAGAATGGATCTGCTGAAAGTAAACTACCCGCTCCGTGCGCCCGAATTATTGTTCAGAAAAATTGAAGATACCGAAGTAGCTGCTCAGGTAGAGAAATTAAGAAATAACTTAAAAAACGCAACGTCTGTAAAAATGGAAACTAATACACCTGCTCCTGAAAATACGACTCCTGCTGCGCCATTGGTTACAGCGGCAACTGAAGCGCCTGTAAAGAAAGCAGAGATTTCTATCGACGATTTCGGAAAAATGGATCTTCGGGTAGGAACTATCTTAAAAGCTGAAAAAGTTGAAAAAGCTGATAAACTGCTGAAGTTGGAACTGGATATGGGCGACGAAATACGAACTGTTGTATCTGGTATTGCATTGCATTTTAAGCCCGAAGAGATCATTGGTAAGCAGGTAACAGTTGTTGCCAATCTCGCTCCACGTAAAATGAGAGGCATTGAAAGTAAGGGAATGATCCTTATGGCTCAGAACCCAGATGGCAGACTCATCTTTGTTTCGCCGTTGGAAACTGCGGCACCTGGCAGTGAAGTACGTTAGTTGGTTACAATGGTGCTCAAACTAATAGCAAACGTTGGCATCTGATTTTATGTATATATTTACAATGAAATACAGTGTAGTATGAAATCTAAGAAATTAAGGTGGATAGTAATAATCAGTATTGTGTTGATCGTAGTACTGATCATTATTGCGAAAAACTCAGGGGGCGATGAAACCAAAGTGTCGGTTGAAAAAGCGGCATTGCATACAATTACCGAAACTGTTACAGCCAGCGGCAAGATCTATCCCGAAACCGAAGTAAAAATAGCACCCGAGGTGAGCGGGGAAATCACTTTATTGAATGTGCAGGAAGGTGACAGCGTAAAGCACGGTGATGTACTGGTTAAGATAAATCCAGCTATTTACAATTCTGTTGTTAATCAGGCTGCAGCCACAGTTGAGCAAACCAAAGCTTCTGCCAGTAACACAAAAGAAATGATGGCTCAGGCTGAATCTCAGTACGAACTGGCGCTTGCTACCTACAATCGCAATAAAAAACTGTATGAGCAAAAGGTCATTTCACAACTGGAATACGAACAAGGCGAAGCCGCTTTCAAATCAGCAAAGGCCACTTTCGATGCGGCTAAAGCTTCAACCAATGGCGGCAAATATAGTATTCAGGGTGCTCAGGCCAGCCTTACGCAAGCTAAAGAAAGCTTGCTGAAAACGACTATCGTAGCACCTACCTCAGGTATTATCTCAGAGCTCAATGTTAAGAAGGGCGAAAGGGTTTTGGGTACAGCACAGATGGCTGGGACAGACATGCTAACCATCGCCGACATGAGCCGTATTGAAGTGCGGGTAGATGTAAGCGAAACTGACATATCAAAAGTGAAGATTGGCGACACTACAGTGATCAATGCCGACGCATACCGCAACCGGAAATTCATCGGCGTGGTTTCAAAGGTAGCTGTTAGCAGTACCAAAGCGAGCCTTTCTTCAGGTTCCGGCGGCAGCGATCAGGTTACCAACTATACCGTACATATCCTCATTTTACCGTCCAGCTACGAAGACCTTGCCGCTGTTAAAACCAAGGGCAAATTCCCTTTCAAGCCCGGAATGTCTGCTTCAGTAGAAATTCAAACAAACAGACAGAATAACATTCTTTCTGTGCCGGTAAATGCAGTTACCACAAGAGACTGGCCAGACAGTGTAAAAAGCAAAAACACTAGCCTTTCTGCCGACAACATTCGTCAGGTAGTATTTGTTTACGATTCAAAGACTCAGACAGTTGTCATTCGTGATGTAAAAACCGGCTTGCAGGACAACAAATATCTCCAGGTCACTGAAGGTCTGAAAGAGAACGAAGAAGTGGTTATTGCCCCCTACGGCGCAATAGCGCGCACTTTAAGCGACAAGACCAAAGTGAAAATTGTGGACAAAGACAAACTCTTTGACGCCAAGCCAAAAGATTAATATTCTCATTAACAGGTTTCAATCTTGAATCAACATACATTAGGTCAGATAGGCATTGTTGGCAACGGAAGCTGGGGCACCGCTCTGGCTAAAATACTTACAGACAACGGTCACACTATTCATTGGTGGGTTCGTAACGAAGAAGCTATAAACCATTTGCAAACAAGGTTTCACAATCCACATTATCTTACTTCCGTTCGGTTTTCCCCCGGAACGTTCAAACCAACAAACGACCTTAAAGCGCTACTCACCGAATGCGATACAGTTGTATTCGCAGTGCCATCTGCTTATGCACTAAGCGTATTCGAGCAGGCCGATAGCTCGCTTTGGTGCTCTAAAAACATTATTTCTGCAACTAAAGGAGTAATGCCGGATACCAATCTGCTGCTCAACGATTACCTCACTTCTAAATTCAATTATCAGCTCAGCAGGTATGTGTCTATAATGGGCCCCTGCCACGCAGAGGAGGTTGCAGAGGAGCGGTTGTCCTATCTCACCTTTTCAGGTCTGGATGACCAACTGACTGCTTCGGTTGCTAAGGCATTTGGCAATACATACATCAATACAACCTGCAACCACGATATCTGGGGAGCCCAGTTTGCTGCGGTACTCAAAAATATATTCGCAGTTGGTGCCGGTATCGCCCGCGCGCTCGATTATGGCGATAACTTCCTGAGTGTGTACATAACAAATTGCTACCGCGAGATGTACCACTTTCTCAAAGATCATTTCAATAAGGTACACCCGTCAAACGAACATCCTGACTTCCATACAAGTGCTTACCTTGGCGATCTGCTGGTTACATGCTACTCTATGCATAGCCGCAACCGTACATTTGGCACTATGATAGGCAAAGGCTACACCGTTAAGGCAGCAGTGCTGGAAATGAATATGGTGGCTGAAGGATAT
Organism: uncultured Bacteroidota bacterium; assembly: GCA_903829015.1. Lineage (GTDB taxonomy): Bacteria > Bacteroidota > Bacteroidia > Chitinophagales > Chitinophagaceae > Nemorincola. The sequence continues at coordinate 17,005 of CAIKOJ010000018.1, read as the reverse complement.
TATGCATCCAAGGGCATGCAATCTGTATCAAAAGAGTTGTCTATTCCAATACCGATAGCCACGATCATATACCAGATTCTATGGGAGAACTTAAACCCCTCCGAAGGATTCCTTAAAATAGAGCAGCTGCTTTCTTAACTCAGCTCTTACTAAAACGTATACACGTACTGAACTGACAATGTTCTGGGCGATTCTATTTTCATCGGGCGAAGGAAGTAAGTCACATTAAACAGATTATTGCCAATCACCGATATCTTATGGTGCTTTGTAAGGTGGCAGCTTAATCGCGCATCGAAAATATGAAAGTCGTGATGGGCTTGCCAGTAGGCAGTGGCTTTTATCTGTGGCAGGTACGGCATTGCTGCGGTAAGGGATTCAATATCCGTAAATGCCTTATCAATGTTCTCCATTTTGCTGTAGTAACGATAGCTTACACCCACCGCAAAATTATATATCCTCACCTCCACATCTGCCTTGGCCATATGTCTGAATCTGTATTTCAGTATGTTACTGTTCGTATCCAAACTGCTGTTCTTAAACGTCTTAAGGGTATCATTAAATCCTAAGAAAGGCGTCGTTCTGGCATACACATAATCAGGTGTCAGTGACACCGGCAGTACATATGTATAACCCAGTAGCGCAGTCACACCAAATCTCTTGTTCGTTTCTGGTGTAGAAATGACCATCGAAATGTCTGCGCCACTCACTCTGGAGTCTCCGGTATTTACAAATTTAAAACCAAACAGTGCCACCGAAGTATCCCAGCTGCCAAACAGGTATTCTATAGTATTATGGTATTGCTGGTTAAACCCTGCAACATCTATGTAGCCCATCAAACCACCAAACTTGAACCCCTGCTTAATACCGAGTTCGAAATTCTTACTGGTCTCCGGTTGCAGCGTGGTATTAGGGAAAATAGCAAACAATCCTGCCTTGGTAGAGATATACCTTTCAGTGATCGTAGGATACCTGAACCCTTCTCCGTAAGATGCCCGTACCCATGTCCCTTTCATTACCTGCAGGCTTGCCCCCGCCCTGAAGATTGGATCAGCCACACTCTGCAGATTGTTGGTCTTAAAATATTCATACCGCACCCCTCCCGACAAATTGATCACTTCCTTTACCTTTTTGTCTAGTTGTATGTACCCCGCAGCATTAGATGTTTTGTTATCCGACGAACCACTGGATGCATACAACAGCGCATGAGACTTTGCGATACTGCCCACCACGCCGCTTGTAAAATTGAAGTCATACTTTTCAAATTTCCGTTGCAACTGGTATTCACCGTAGTACAATGCACCACTGTTCGACTGATCCTGTACTACATGATTTGGTATCGTATTAGTATCTACAATGTTCGATATTTGGTTATCGGTGTAAAACACCCGCGTTGTCAGACTATGGCTTACCCCGTTACCTGCATTGTATTTAACAAACGGATCCATGTTGAACATCTTCTGCTGTTCAAGGAACATAGCTCCGGGATAGCCCCTGGTAATCCCATCCGAATCATTGAGCCATGCAAATACCATGTTGGTTTTGTTCAGCATACCATTGCCGTTGATACCATAATTGAGCCCTGATATTTTTTTAGAACGGTAACGCACACTGAAATTTAGCCTGCCCCTCATTTTCAGCAGATCATCTCTTGTAAAGGTTTGGATCGAATCTTTAAGCTTCAGCGCAACCCTTAGATCCCATGGTATGTAAGGCATTGATGGTGCCGGGCCAATAAAACCCTGATCCAAATTAAAATTACCCCCTATCACTACATCCAGATTCTTTTTGATCACTCTCGAATGCAGAAAGTTCAGGTTCATCATTGCCGGAAGCGAGCTGCCATACCAGTCTGTCGCAGGCTTTTCTGGTCGACTGTAACCACCCCCGGAATAATTAATTATTGTCTTAGGCGTATCATGCGGATAGGCCATCCTGATGTTGATCACACCATTAATAGCCGACGATCCATACAATACGGACGATGCTCCCTTTATGATCTCTACCTGCGAGATATTCTCAACGGGTATATAGCTCCACTCAGGTCTGCCCGCATCGCCGCTCAGCAGTGGAATACCATCCACAACCACTGCTACCCTGCTGCCCACACCAAAAGTGAAGCCACTGCCACCTCTTATCTGAGGGTCATTGTCTATGATCGTAAGTCCGGGCACCTGCTCCAGGGCCGTTTCAATACTGGTGGTATTCTTATTGTTTATCAGTTCCGGCTTCAGTATCTCCATCGATACTGTCATCTCTTCCAACTTCTGAGCGAACTTACCTGAAGATACCACCACTGTCTTTAACAGTTCAGCAGACAGCACCAGATGGATATCTTTTTGGGTCGCACCTCCTGCCGAAATAACCACATTAAACGTATCTGCTGCCAGCCCTATGTATGCGCATATCATCCTGTGACTACCCTCGGCCAAGCGGATAGAGTAATTGCCATCTGCATCAGATACTGTACCTATTGCAGGGTCAGACACCAACCTGATCGTTGCCCCGGTAAGTGGTTCCTTTACTTTTGCAGATATAACTTTCCCCCTAAGTTCTCCGGTAGATTGTGCCTCCAAACGGTATGCACAAAAAAGCCAAAGAACCGCACAAACGATCAGTTTCTTAAACCCCATCTACTGCTAAATGAAAACTATTGAATGGACAGTTTACCCTTTTGGCAAAGTTCTGAATTGCCCAACTGGTAAACATAAACACCGCTGCTCAGGTCATTTAATTCAAAAGAATAATCCCTGTTGTTGGTCAGCATCTGCGACATTACCTGCCTGCCCGAAAGATCATAAACCGTAAACAACGACTGATCGTCATTTCCGTTCACAAAATTCACATGTACTGTCTTGCCCCACGAATACACACGTACATCATTGGCTGCCAACGTGTTGCTCGTGATACCTGTGTGATTTGAATAAACTGCTTGCAGATCATCGAGCCATAATTTGCTGCCGGTTACCGTTGTGGCCTGATTTGCCGACGAAGTGGCATTGATCATGATATGGGTTGGCGCAGAAGCGCTCACATAGTTCACCTTTACAGCAAACCGTGTCCACGTTGAAACATTTGACGTTGATGTAAGGAAAGTGACATCGCCTATTTTGTTGGCTGTAGGATCTGGGTGATTAGTAGTTGGAGTCTCTGGGTCATAGTAATCAGCAGTGTGGAGTATGACACGCACCTTGCCTTGCTCACCAGCTCCTCCAGACGAATACTGATACCACCCGACAATGCTGTCTGGCCTTCCGGTAAAATTCATGTATCTCTTGTCAGTTGCGGCCGTGTAGTTGACTGTACCTATATAACCATCAGCTTTAGTTAGAGTCGGGGCATTAACAACACCTGTTGTAACATTACCATTAATAACTGTTGATAAGGGTCCCGATATTGTTTCAACCCTTACAGATGCAGTTCCGCTATGAAATACAGTACTATCTTTAAAACAAGTTTGATTGCCAAGTCGGGCTATTGTTGATCCCGACTGATTTGAATACCAGTTTGTTGGCTCTGCTGCAATGCCGGGCGAAACATTTCCCCACGCCTCAAATCCACCATTTGTTATCGTTGTTTGTGCCACTGCACCTGTTGATATCAAAGCCCCTACTAGTAATGTACAGATTCTTTTCATGCTATTAATTTTTGTTGGTTGTTAATGTTTGATTCCCTTGTTTTCTGGAAACTAAAAGTAATAATTAATACTAAAAGTCCTGCATTTATTCAATTAAAATATAACGGGTTTTCTATTTGTCGTCAACAGATCATTTATCCAAAAAATCTCAGCCTCTCCCTTAAATACCTGTTCACACTATTCAAATAACGTAGTATTTTCGAACCGGATGGCGGCAGAAAACCACTTCAACAGAACCCGTATTGCACCTACCCCCAGCGGCTACCTGCACTTGGGCAACATCCTTTCGTTTGCTATCACAGCAAAATTCGCTGCTCAGTCTGGCGCCGAAATTTTACTGCGCATAGACGATTTCGACCGCGAGCGCACCAACAAACTCTACATACAGGATATTTTCGACACGCTCAATTTTCTGGAGATCCCATGGCACGCCGGTCCCAAAAACATGCACGAGTACGTGCACGAGTACTCGCAGGTGCACCGTACAGAAATGTACAACCAAGGCCTTCAACAGCTCAAAGAAAGTGGTGAGATATTCGCCTGCACCTGTTCCCGCACAGAGGTCTCTCGTCTCAGCCCCGAGAGTATATACGCAGGCACCTGCAGAGATAAGCATCTGCCGCTGGCCCATACCGGCGTTAGCTGGCGCATAAAAACAGATCACCACCGGCAACTGGATGTACGCACCACTAACGGCACAGTATCCGCCACCATACCGCTTAATATGCACGACTTTATTGTGAAACGCCGAGATGGTCTCCCTGCTTACCAGTTGATATCCGTGTTGGACGATATTTATTTTGGGGTAGACCTCGTTGCGCGTGGCGATGACCTTTGGCCTTCTACTGTTGCCCAGCACTACCTGGCTGCACATTTGCACAAAAGCGAGTTCAGCAATATCACATTCCATCACCACCCGCTCATTAACGACCATAGCGGTAAGAAACTCTCTAAATCCGAGGGCGCAACATCAGTACACTATTTACGGCAGGAGCATAGAACGCCACAGGATATATATCACCTGATTGCCCGTTCATTAAATCTTAAAGAAATGCCCGGCTCCTGGCAGGAGCTTACGGGTATGTTGCCTTTCCGATACATGCCTACTTCTTAGCTTTTCCGGTAGTAGTTGCAGGAGCTTTAGCCAATATCGCATTAGCATCAGCAAGGAACTTTACTTCTTCCTTTCCGGCTGTTGCACCCTGCGGATAGCCTGTAGAACCCAGTGCCGAAATGTTCAGCTTCTTAGTTTCAGGATCCTGCTCTGTGAAGAACAACCATACTGTAGGATATCCCTGTACACGAAAAGCCTGCTGCAAACTTGCATTCTGCTGCTGGAGTTCCTGTGGCAATTGTTTCTGCCTTGGGAAATCCAATTCAAGCAGTATAACTTTCTCCTTTGCCCACTTTACAAATGCAGGCTTAGAGAACACTTCGTTCTGCAACTTGTGGCACCAGCCGCACCAGTCGCTGCCGGTAAAAAATCCAAATATCGGTCTGTGGGTAGCTTTCGATTTTTCGTGTGCTTTATTCAGGTCGGTATACCACTCCAGGCCCTCACTTGCCTTTGCTGGTTTCTTTGCAAAAGATGGGGCTGCTACACCAACAGCAAACAGAAATAATATTATATGAGATAGTTTCATCTGAATTGATTTTTTAATTGTTTATGCTAACAAATGTCGGTAGAATATTCTTACAATAATGTTATAAAAAATATTTTTTATTGATTAATACCTGCTCACTGTATCACTATACGCTCCACCTCCCTATGGCTCCCATCAGCCACCCATACAAAATACACACCAGGTGGCACATTCAGTCGTACAGGAATTTCTTCTCCTGCCCTTACGCTCAGCCTTTGCACAACCTCACCGGTTACGTTTTTTACCACTACAGCAACTTCTGCACTTGCACCCCACCCTGTTCTCACCGTAAACACACCATTGCACGGGTTTGGGTAAACAACCAACTTCTTAACCCCACCAATTGCCTGCGCTTGTTTTAAAGCACATGAAGCCGCCGACCGCACCACCACTTCCTTATAAGCAGTATCCAGGTAACACGGATTCGCCACTACATATCTTACAGTATCAATCCCACCCGTTACGCCCGTTACTACCCCGCCCGCACTTATGTGTGCTATGGTATTATTGGTCAGGCTCCAGAACCCACCGGTAACAAAGTCGTTCATATGCAGAGTATCGCCCGCACATACCGTATCCCTGCCCGTCACAATACCCGCTATATGCAGCGGCAGATCAGTTATCATCCTTATCCGGTTATTCACTCTGTCGCAGATGTATAGGTTGCCGCAGGCATCGTGCGCCAGCGCATGTGGCTTATTGATCTTTGCCGCTGTTGCCGCGCCACCGTCTCCGCTGTAGGCATTTACGCCTGTTCCTGTTATTGTACTGATGTTGCCATGTGCATCTATCATCCGCACACGTTCATTATCCCTGTCGCCAATAAAAATGTTCCCTGCATTGTCTACATCAATACCTATCGGAAAATCCAGCATCGATGCTGTAGCCGCTCCGCCATCTCCCCAGAAACCCGGCGTACCCGTACCGGCTATAGTACTGATGATGCCAGCGGCATTCACCATGCGTGCGCAGTGGTTCAGAAAATCTGTAAAATAAATGTTGCCATATACATCCACCTCTATATCCGACGACTCCCCTACCGAGGCATTTGTAGCCGGACCACCATCTCCCGTATACCCAAATGAGCCATTACCCGCAAACCTGCTAATGATACCCGCAGTACTGATCTTTCTTACACCCCAGTGCGATGATATGTACACATTACCTGCATTGTCTGCAGCAATACCATCGGGCGGAGTAATACTTGCCGCTGTTGCGGCAGCCCCATCGCCGGTGTAGCCCGGCGTTCCATTACCTGCAAAGGTGGTAATGATACCCAGTGTACTTACCTTCCTTATTCTTGCGTTACCATTATCAGCTATATAGATATTCCCTGCACCATCTATGGCCACACCACTTGGGTTGCTGATCATGGCATCGGTAGCCTGTCCGCCATCCCCGCCATAGCCCGCCGTACCGTTACCCGCAAAAGTGCTGATGATACCCGCAGTATTCACCTTACGTATCCTATTATTTGGCGAGTCGCCTATGTACACATTACCCACGGCATCTACCGCCACACCCCATGGCGAGTTGATCTCAGTAGCCGTTGCCGCCACACCATCTGCCACATACCCACCAGTACCATTCCCCGCAAACGTAGTTATCGTTTGCCCCTGCACCTGTACGGATAGCACTATAGCCAACGAAACAGTAATAGCCTTAAAAGAGAAATGATCCATAATCGAAGTGGGTTTCAGTATGCTTGCAATCTATACAAATATAATTAAAACAAGCGGTATTCATAAATTCCTATGGTCGACACTCCCCTCTGGTCAAAGCTTATCTTTTCCCAGTTTACTAAATGAATTGATAACTTCTTTTTCGCTATCAGAGCATGAATCGAAAAACTCACGTGCATATGCAAATTTTGAGGCGAAATCTGTTATGAAAAAAGAAGTAATAAACGCTCCCTGTATAGTTGACACATACTGAGCCATTATTTCATCCTCCTCATTTGAAACGTCCATATGAACTACGCTGGGAAATAAAGTGTGTATATATCTTGAGGAAACAGCGTACCAATCAGCTAAAAAATCATGTTTAATTCCAGTATTTGCTATGATTCCTGAAATTCGTATGTTCCATTCATTCTTGTTTTTATTCTTAAGAGAATTGTCCGTAAAACGCCAAAGAGCATTTTCCACCAAATAGTCCCTCGTATTTTGATCTAGCCTTTGAAAATAAATACTTTCGCCAATCGCCTTTATACAGGTTTCCTTTCCTTTATCGTGTGCGATTTTTTTTATCGCATTTTTAGGATCATCGAAATTTCCGATTCTTTCATAGGTCAAATAACCATCAAGCTCCCAAAGACGAAATCTCAATATCTTCTCATCTGTGTGACAGTTGCCAATAAATAGATGATGAAATACGGCATAATTTTCTAATTGTGTTCTAAGCAAAATAAATATAGATGAGAAATCGATAAAACGCGCTTCTTTTTCATTACTATTTTTGTAGAATTCAAACGAAAAAAGATTTTGTAACGTGGTACCTTGAAAAAGGTACTTTTTAGCAATTTTCTCTGAAAATGCAAGCCAGCTTTTTGAAGTCCCTCTTTTCTCAATACTGTAAATCGTCAGCATAAAGTGGACTGAAAAACCTGATACTTGATTTAGGCACTCGTATCTCTTCTACTAAAGTTCAGAGCAAAGTATAGAATAGTAAAACCGCGACAAAAATTATGCACAGCAAATACTTATTTCAGCAATTACAAAAGAGTTAACCCCTCATCTTTTCGAGCTGTATGCATCCTGTCTCGTGCCATTTGCTGTATCTTCTTTTCGAAATCAGTATAGAAAGAAATTACCCGGTCGAACGATTCTTTATTGAGGGAATAAAGATCACAATAACCCACACTCCTTATCGTGGCGTTTCTGGGCTGCTTCAACAATAGCGCTACTTCACCAAAAAAATCTCCTTCGCCTAGTGTCGCATACACTTCCGTTCCGTCTGCCGAAACCACCTCAACATGCCCCTTCCTGATGAAATACATCTTATCGCCCACCTCACCAAAAGTAAAGATCGCATCTCCCGGCGTGAAAATACAGGGCACCAGACAAATCGCAATTTCCCTCAAGAGGTTCTGATCTGCCCCTTTGAACATGGGCACTTTCTCAAGCACTTCCTGATTCAGCTCAACCGCAAATTCATATTTAAATGAGTCGGGCAGTTCCTGCAGGATAGTAGCATCGTCATATCCCTGCCTCGAATCCCACAGATAATTAAAATAATTGTGCACACGCTCCTGCAGGCCTTGCGGCAGCTTCTTCGATTTCATAAAATTATCCACGCTATCCACCCGCTCCCTATGCCGCATTTTGGCAACATCAAAATTAGCCAGCAGTGTAGCGATATTACCAATGGTATATCCAAATGCACCGGCACCCAGAAACTGCACTCCCATTGTGTAAATAATCTCAATTGCCTTGATATGATTAGGATGAATATCTCCGTAACCAATAGTAGTAACCGTAGACGTACACCAATAAGCCGACATCATATACTTCCATACCAGATCAGTCTGCCACAGCAGACCGGTGGGGTCGTCTTCTTTAAAGTCGTGGATATTCACCCAGCCACACGATATCCAGTGCATGCCCAGTACCAGTATGTAAAAGAAGAAGCCCAGCCGCACCAATCCCGGATTGAGATTGATGCGGTATTCCCAAACCGTCTTAAAACCAAACACCCTGAATAACTTCACCAGCCGCAGCACTCGCAGCCAGGCAATTACCATCAGACCACTGCCGGTAAAAATGAAAAGTTCAAAAGGGATCGCCGCCAGAACGTCTGTTATCAGCCACACCAGCGCATACTTTTTACCCTTACCATGTGCAACCCTGTACCTAACCACCACATCAGCTATAAACACCAGCGACACCAGCACATTGAGCACCGATACCAGTACAGGCGGCTTGTACTGCATCACCACATACAATGGTATCTCAAATGCAGCATAGGTGATCAGGACAAGGATCCAGATATCCCAGTAAAATATAAATTTGCTATAATGCCTGTTGACCACTGATTATTTTCTCCTTCAAAAATAGATGTATTATCTATAAGTTTCAAACCTTATTGTTTAAATAAAAACACCGGTGCTGCAACTCTTCAAATAGCAAGACAACCGATAAAGTACATTCTGCTGATTTTCATAAAAATAATGCAGCCCCTACCCATACATATACATTTATGCCTAATTTTGAGTATGCGAAAACAACTGTTGCTGCTATTCGTCTGCTTTGCTGTGACGCTAACGGCATCTGCACAAAACCCAAAGCAAAATGCCCCCGACACTAAAACTATGTTGGGCGTTGCATTAAATAAGTTCCCCGGTTTCGACAGCAGCCAGATGCGGCAGATGCTCAGGGCTAAAAGAAAATATTGCATTCCATTGCCTACCTGGATACCTGCCGGATTTAAGGCAGAAAAGATCATAACAAAAATTGGAGCCAAAGTAAATCCCGACGACCGTGAGGTGTACGTTGTTTATGCCCGTAAAACAGACAAAGGCAAAAAACAAAGCTTCACAATTGATGCTGGTATCGGTGGCATTGGCGACTTGCCCTATTCACCAACACACACAATTAAATCGGCTATCGGCGAAATTGAACTCTGCTACGAACCCAAGGATGACGAAAACGCCGGCAAACCCATGAAACACTATGTTCGATCTCATTGGTTCGACTGTAACAACACCGCCTGGGCATACGGCAGTGTGCGCGGCGCATCCTTCGAAGACAACAAAACCGCAATGATCTCTATTGACGATACAAAGAAGATATTGGAGTCTTTGCAGAGACTGTGATGTATCTATTGTGAATAACGAGGGAGAGAAATAGGGGATTGATTTTATTTAATAGACTACCAAAAAAAATAGCCGGAGTTCCCTCCGGCTATCAATATCATTAACCCATAAATACCTACTTCACCTTCACCAAATGTACCGTATCGCTGTAAAACTCAGGGTCAGTCATGTTGTTGTATATATGCTCTCTGATCTGTGCTGCGCTCACCATGCTGCGTAGCATAGTATCCGAAACATTTGCGGCAGTGATCTTTGTACCATTGGCACTGATGTCTATGATACGTACAAAGGCGTAGCCCCATGTTGAGTCTCCTTTGCAGCGCACATTGAGAAATTTAGCTTTACGAACATCCGAAAGGAACGCATATGCAGTATCTATTTTTTTGCCTTTATTTTCCTTTACGGTAATAAAATAGTGCATGCTGTCTTGTTTGGTGATGGTGTACAGATCACTCTTTTTACCCACTTTTTCTATCTTCCACTTTCCAAGCAGTGCAGGATCTATATTCATCTGCGCCTTATCGTCGATAGGGAATTTTGCCAGATCGCAGCTGAACATTGACAAAATTGCAAACGCAATCAAACAAAACTTTAAACTACTTTTCATAAAATTATTTATTCAGTAAAAATATAAAAATAAACCCGCTTTCCGCTATAAAATCAAAAACCCAAATCCCTAATTCCAAATCCCTAATTCCAAATCCCAAATTCCCAATTCCTAACCCCCAATTCCCAATCCCAAATTCCAAACCCCCAAATTCCCCTACTGCAACTTAAAGTCCGAATACACCTGCTTGGCCAATGCTTCAAACTTCAGCGCCAGATCCATTTTACCCAGCTTCTGATACGATAGAGCCAGATAAGGCAGGTCGCCGTTCTTAGGTGCAATATTATACTCTCTGGTTAGTATATCTATAGCCTTGTCGTACTGCTGCGAATTGTAATAGAGCTTGCCCAGATTGGAGTAAGCCAGCAGGTAGTTTGGATTAATTGAGATGGCTTTGCTGAACTGCTCTATTGCCTGCGGATACTGCTTTGTGTTCAGGTAAATTGCACCCAGCATATTAATGGCATCCAAATCATTTGGAGCTGCTGCCAGCACCTGCTTCAGATAAAACGCAACCGAGTCATACTTCTGCCACATATAGTATGCGGTAGATATCTTTTTCTTCACGTCCATATTCTCCGGATCAAACATCAGGTACTTCTTAAAGTTGGAGGTGGCCGAATCATATACCCTGAGCTGGTTATAGCTGTTACCAAGGTTCAGATATACAAACTTAAAATTAGGATTTACTTCTATCGATTTCAGCAGGTAGGGCACCGACTCACGGTATCGGCCCATTGTAATGTACACACTACCCAGGTTGTTGTTGGCAGTAGCATTAAATGGTTTCAGTGCCAAAGCTTTCTTATCAATATCTACCGCAGCCTGGTACTGGCGACCTCTTTCCAGCACCCTGCCCATTTCTACCATAGCCTCGGCAAAGTCAGGATATATCTCCAGCGACCGCTTCAACAATTTCATACTTTCTGCATCCATTTCTTTCCGCTTCATCGTATCTGGCTCAGCCACATACATATCTTCTGAGATAGCCGTAGCCAGAAACTGAGCTATTCTGCAATCATCGGGCGACTTATCCATATCTGTTTTATACAGGGTGTATTCGTCTTTCCAGTCGAAATTGCGTGCTATGGTCATTCCGCCAAACACAACGGTTAGCGGTACCAATATCATTAGCACTTTGCTGCTTTTAAGGGCAAGCACATTAGCTGCTTCATTCTTAAGTATCCATTTGTCAATAGCCAGCGCCATTGCAATACACACACCAGCCGATGCAAAAAAGGCAAAACGCTCAGCCATTTCAGCACCCATCAGGAAGGGGAAGTTGGAGAACAAGAACAATGTACCCAGATAGAACACAATGGCAAAAACCCATGGATCTTTCCTGTCTTTAATGAATCGGGATACTGCAATAAAAACCAGGAACCCATAAGCTGCCATAGATAATAGTGCCTTCACATCTCCAAACCCTACAAACGGAATCGCATTGAACGAATAGTTAGCCAGCAACGGATACGGAATGATCATCAGCCACAGGTACTTACCTAAAATGTAAAACTCTGTAGCGATCTTGGATGCCATAGAGGGCGCATTGGTGAGCGCATTATCTATAAAATCTATTGATGCTCCCGCCTGATTGGCATTGTACTTATTCAGCACAACTGTGCGCACCAGCAGAAACACCGCTGTAGCCACGGCCATACCGCCGGTAATGAATATAGCCCTCTGTTTGTTCTCATTATGATACAGCAGAAACAGCATAGGTATTATCGCCACAAAAGCGATCACGGTTTCTTTAGAGATATATGCCAGATAAAGCGTAAACACCCCCAACAGCAACTGCGACATCTTCCCTTCCTTCATATAGTTCATGAAGAGATTCAGCGACCAAAACCCAAAGAAGAAACACATCAGTTCGTCGCGGCTTTTAATGTTTGCAACTACCTCAGTATGTATAGGGTGTACTGCAAAGATCAACGCTCCGATAAATGCCACCGCGGTTTTCTTGCGGTCGAAGAACTTATCCAAAAACAAAAACAACATCACCACACAACCTATGAACGTAACAATATTGAAAAAGTGATTGAACATGGGATTGTTGCCAAACAACTGGGTCTCAATAGCAAACATGACCAGCGATAGCGGCCTGTACAGATCATTGGGTATCACCAGATAACCCCTCATGTGGGGAGTAGTTAGCAGCTCCATTACTCCTGCAAAACCCTTCTGCACCATCATATTATCTCTCAGCACCATTTTATCATCCAGCACATAGCCATTCATGAGTGTATTGGCGTACAATGCAAATGAAATAACCGCCAGTATGATGCTTAAAGACTTTACTGAAAACCAGTTAATGGATTTTGAAGCAGTTTTATCCTGCCCCTGTGCCGCCGACTGACGCTCAGATGCGGGTCTTTGAATTGGTTTATTATTTGGTTTCTTAGCCATAATGTCAAAAATATAAAAGTAATGGCTAAAAAGTAATATCACCAATTGATAAAGGTGACTTAAAAATCAGAAAAGGAGGAAAAAAGAGGGGATAACTACAACTACCAGCGCTTGCCTACCTGGAGAGCTACGTAAAGATCAACGAAATAAGGTGTGCCGGTGCGGTTAGCCAGTAGCTGCACCTCTTGCGTATAGTATTCGCCGTTCACGCCTACCTCAACGCCTATTACACTCTTGCGGTTAGCCGAAAAATCAAAGTGCAGGCCCGACTTAACATGAAAACCCGGAACGTACTTTATTTCGCCGAGCCCTTTTGCAAACCCTGCACTGCCCTCTATTACATTCTTATCCAGAAAGTTCGCCTTTGTATTATCGTCGTACTTGATGGCATTCGGATCACTGAACGCATTGATGTAGTAAGGCTTGAGCATACCCAGCGAAAAACCGCCACCATACAGCCAGTGTATAGATACACTGCCCGGATCTGGCTTACCTGCAAGCATTTTCATCCAGGCTCTGCCCAGCTTCAGCGCATACATATTATTGATCTTGCCGTATATGTATTTATTGGAACCCTTTCCCCCTCCCTGCCCGGTTATCTTCACCTCTTTCGGGTCTTTCTTTTCAGTAAACTCTATCTGCCACAGCCTCACTTTATAAAACATATCGCTGTGCTTAGGGTCTTTCGATTTCACCCTGCCAATATCCAGAAATCCACTCCAGCCGTTACTGTTCAGCCGCAAGCCCACACTAAGTTCTCTTGAAATAGGTTTGGGCCCCGAAGGCTTCTGAACTACATAAGTGGGTCGGTATTTTTTAACTGTGTCTTTACCACTTGCCGCCGTTTGCGCATATGCGTTGCCCGCCAACTGTAAGCCGGCTACAAAAACGAAAAGGATGCAAAAGGTTTGCTTCATACTTGCACGTCCAAATTACGAAGATTTTCTCACATACGATATATCCGGCTATTATATAACGCCCATCATTCGTAATTTTATCAAAATTTTACTCATGACCTCCAAAGTAGTATATACAGGCGGACTGCGCACTGCCGCCACCCATTTGCGCTCAGGCAGCGTTATCGAAACTGATGCCCCGGTAGATAATCATGGCAAAGGTGAGCGTTTTTCACCCACCGATCTGGTAGCTACCGCTCTGGCTTCGTGTATGGTTACTACTATTGGTATATCGGCAGAGGTACACGGACTAAATATTGACGGTGCCGTTTGCCAGGTGGAGAAGATAATGGCTGCCGAACCACGCCGAATAGCCGAGATCAGGGTATTTCTTGAATTCCCTATGGGGCAGCAATACACAGATAAACAGAAAAAAGTGATCGAGAACATTGCCAATACCTGCCCGGTGCTGGTGAGCCTGCACCCCGACTGCAAAAAAACATTGACAATTAACTGGTAGGAGTCTTAATAATATTCAGCCCTATTGCACACTCCAAACACCGCTTGTTGGTGCAGTAGTTATTGTACAACTGCAGCAATGCCTGCGACTGTGCCGCATTAACCGGCACCCAGTTGTTTTCTTCCCATACCCTGGTAATGTTGTTCTTCTCAGCCGGAACAGCTTCCAGCAACTGCAACGCCTGCTCCTGTAGCTTGTGGGTATCCTGGCGGGCGGCATACAAAAACTGCACAGGCGCTATGGTGTTAATGATAATATTCTGCACCGACGATTTGCCCAGCGATTTCGGTGATTTTTGTTTCTGTACTTCATCAAAAGTAAAGTGCGTATCCCAATAGCTGCTGGCAGTCACATCCAGCAGTGGTTCTATTTCTTTTACAGAATGTGTTTCTATTATCTGCGAAAACAGATGCAGCGATTTATATATGAGCGCCGCAAACTGAGCTATCCTTACCGTAGGGAAATTAGCCGGGCGCATGCGCATGAACTTCCATAAATGGCCGGCAATAGGTTTCAGTTTGTACTTTTTTTTCAGGTAGTCATACTCTCTTTGCAGTTCCCTTGGGTAATCCTCTTCAAAGTCGGCATCCAGCATACCTGCCTGCCCAAAAAGCAGTGCCTCTATCTGCATCAGGTTATCCTTGTGCTTGGTGGGTATGTTCAGCGGCAGCGACTGCGCCAACATCAGGAACGGCGTAGCGTTTGTTTTAAAACCAAAGTTGGCCGCCATGCGCCAGTACAGCAGGTTGCGCCAGTCCTCCGCAGAGTTGTCCAGCAACACATTCCAGTCGCTTAGTTTCTGCTCACAGCGTTCCGCCAGCAACCTGCTGAGCCAGCTTTCTTTGGTGATGCTTTTTATCTGTTCGTGCCTGCCGCTGCAGGGCAGTTTTTGCGGTGCCTGCATCAGCAGCATATATCTGGCAATCACATCGTTCTGTATCAAACCCTTCAGTTCCAGCACAGGTGTGTGCTCTGCTGCATCAGCCAGATCATTTTCAAACACCACATGCAGTATCAGGTTTTTATAGGCCGCATCGTGCTGATGCCCGTGCTTCACCCAGTCGCTGGCTTTCACATGAAGCTCTATATTGCCCACAAGTATGGTATCGCCTATTTTTATTTTCGCCTCCAGAAAATCGGGACCCGCATCTTTATTGATCTTACCCGAATAGAGAATAGTCAGCGGCTCACCGGCTGCTGTGCACAGGTCGGTTACCCTGTACAAATTATATTGCCATATGAATTGGAGTAAGGCCTCGTTCATTGCGGTAATGGAAGTTACTGTTATTAAAGATAGGGAGCATTCCTATAACTACAAAAACACTTCCATTTCCTTCTGGTACTTAATGGCTTCTTCATTTGCCCTTTCGGCAAACGAGGTAGTGCTGTCTGCAAATATGATACCCCTCGATACATTGATCAGCAGTCCACCGTCTTTGTTCATGGCATTGCGGCAAACCGTATCTACATCGCCGCCCTGCGCACCCACGCCCGGCACCAGGAAAAAGTGATCCGGCAGCATAGCCCTTACTTCCTGCAGCTGCTCTTTACGTGTAGCACCAATTACAAACATGATATTACCGGGAGTTCCCCACGAGGCAACCGTTTTCAGCACCTTCTGATACAACAGTTCATCGCCGCATGGCTGCAGCTGAAAATCGGCACTGCCGGCATTGGAGGTAAGCCCCAGCACAATGCTCCACTTGCCTTCAAACTGGAGGAACGGCTTCACACTGTCGGCACCCATGTAGGGCGCAACGGTTACACTGTCGAAAGGATAGGTTTGAAAAAAGGTCTTGGCGTACTGCTCCGATGTATTGCCTATATCGCCGCGCTTGGCATCGGCTATCGTGAAAATATCTTTGGGTATATAGTTCAGCGTCTTCTCCATGCTCACCCACCCCTTTATACCCTGCGCTTCGTAAAACGCAGTATTGATCTTGTATGCAACAGCCTGATCTTTAGTTGCATCGATGATGGCTTTGTTAAAAGCAAAAGCAGGGTCTTCTTCTGCCAACAGGTGCTTAGGTATTTTAGTCAGATCTGTATCCAGCCCCACACACAATACCGACTTTTTCTTAAAAATTATATCCGTTAACTCCGTACGATTCATGCGCCAAAGGTAACTACCAAAAATGATATCTTATAGAGCGGGTGGATGTGCGCAATTTCATTGCAAGCAAAAAAAGCGGCAATGAATCACAGAAAAAGAATTGGAATGGTTGCTACTGCTTTAGAATTTTCCTGACTGTTCTTTTTCCTTCGTCATCCACCAGTTCCAGCAGATGCAGGCCGGGGGATAGTGGTCTTAACCATATTGTATTCTCTCCTGCCTTTAGATTTCCGGTTTGTTCTATAATGCCTGTTATGTTCTATAATGCCTGTTATGTTCAATAATACATATTGTGTATTGATTTTCACATCAATATGCAGCTCGTCTGAGATTGGATTGGGGTAAACGGTAATATCTGATTTGTTTATTT
>CAIKOJ010000017.1 GCA_903829015.1 uncultured Bacteroidota bacterium | reverse complement strand
TTTTCTGGCATTGGGTCTGAGGGGTAAAAATAACGTTCTCACCATTCACGATTTCGGATTCTACGAAAATCCTGTGCACTCAAAGCTGGTTAAGTTTGTGTACCGTCTTTTTTGGTTTTACCTACCATTAAAGTATGTAGATAGAGTTACAGTAGTGTCGGAATTCACAAAGTCGAAGCTGCTGCAGTATTTTAAATTTCCGGAGGCAAAGGTCAGGGTCATTCCCAATCCGGTGAAGCCGGTTTTTGTATTTTCTGAAAATCAGAAACCGGGCAACAGCCGGATATTAATGATGGGAACCGGCAAGCACAAAAACCTGGGAACTCTTATTGAAGCGGTGAAAGGTACCACACACCATATAGATATTATAGGCTGGCCCGCCGCCGATGAGCTGGACAAGCTAGCCCGATATCAGATATCTTATACCGTATATAATAAACTAACTGACGAACAGGTTTACCAACGGTATTGTGCCTGTGATCTGCTGTTCAATGCCTCATTTTACGAGGGCTTTGGAATGCCCATTATTGAGGCGCAATCGGTTGGGAGGCCGGTGATCACCAGTAATTTTGGTGCTATGAAAGAGGTGGGTGAAGGCTCAGCGATTTTAGTGGATCCATACCAGCCGAGTGATATACGGAGGGCGATTGAGTCTTTGTCGGACAACGGTACTTATGGCGACTTGGTGGCCAAGGGGCGTGCAAATGCTTCGAAGTACGACTACAGGAAAATTGCGGATCAGTATTTTGTGTTGTACGAAGTACTGGCAAATGAAAAATCCGTTCACAAAAAATAGAAATTAGCAACGAAATGGTTTTTGTTTTCTGGCAGAATATTATCAGTATCCATCAGAAGTCTTTTCTGGAAGCACTCGCATTAATGCCGGGTGTTGATAAGGTTTTGCTGGTAGTGGAGCATGAACTTACGCCTGTGCGCAAAAGCATGGGGTGGGAGGCTCCGGAGTTGAACGGGGTGGAAGTAGTGATATCACCGAATAAAGTACAAATAGAAAGCCTTGTCACAGAATATTCGGCGGCTGTACATGTTATGGGTGGTATTCGTATAGGTTCTATGATCACTTCAGCTTTTGACCATTGCGTACAGTTAAAGTGCAAAATCGGTATCATGTCGGAGCAGTATGACGATGCAGGTTACAAAGGCAAGCTGAGAGGGATCAAGTACAAATACTTCAAACTGAAGTATGCCCGGCATATAAGTTTCATTCTGGCTATTGGGAAACGAGGTGTGGATCAATATCAGGCAATGGGATATCGGTCGCGTATTGTTTTTCCATGGGCGTATTTTATTACCGTGAATAAGAACACGCCGGTTGTTGCTGATTCATCTGTAACCAGGATCATGTATGCAGG
Source organism: uncultured Bacteroidota bacterium (assembly GCA_903829015.1). Taxonomy (GTDB): domain Bacteria; phylum Bacteroidota; class Bacteroidia; order Chitinophagales; family Chitinophagaceae; genus Nemorincola. The sequence continues at coordinate 2,413 of CAIKOJ010000017.1, read as the reverse complement.
CCGACTGGAAGAAGCGAAAGGTATTTACAGGTTCATAAGTGAGCTATGCGCATCCGGCAATAAGAATTTTCAACTTGGAATTTATGGTTCCGGGCCCGATGAAGCAAAAATAAAAGCACTGCTGGAAACAAACGGACTATTGGATAATGTACAATTTACCAGCTTCGTTAAGTATTCAGAATTGCTGGAGCAGTACAAGGGTTATGACTGGGTGGTGCTGCCAAGCACACAAAAAGATGGCTGGGGGGTAGTGGTTAGTGAGGGTTTGCTGAATGGACTAAAAGCCATTTGCAGTAAGAAGTGTGGGGTGAGCTGGGTGATCAAAGATGGGTTTAACGGTCTTACTTTTGACTGGGAGGAAAATGGAAGTTGTAGAGATGCTATTAAAAGGATGCTGAGTGGTGAGCAGTTTGCATCACAGGGGCAGATCAGCGGATGGGCCGACAATACGATCAGCGGCAAGGCAGGTGCTTCCTATTTTCTACAGATCATTGATTCTGTTTTCAAAAACTCCGAAGTACCCGTGGCGCCGTGGCTTAGGTAGTTTTCTACTTAATTCTGCATACATTTGGAATCGTAATGATACTGATCGATGCTATGTTTATTAATAAGGGCGGGGGAGCGGTGCTTCTTGAATACCTTATTGAGTGCATTCTGGCACACCCCAAGAAAGATCAGTTCTTCTTCCTGCTTGATCCCCGTTTCGACAAGCCGCAGATGCTGGTCACAAATTATGTGGTGGTGCAAAACAGCCTTACTGAGCGTATCAAATTTTATAAATACAATAAACAGAATTACACAAGGGTGTTTTGTTTTGCGAATACACCGCCGCCGGTTAAACTGAAGGTGCCTGTGTACACCTACTTTCACAACCAGAAATTGTTGGAGGCACCGAAACAGAAGTTTAAGAAGAGTTTCTTTTCGCTTTATTTGAAGTACCTGGCTGTAAAACTGTACAATAAAAATACGGACTACTATCTGGTACAAACACCTCATATGGCAAAGGAGATGGTCGCCATTGGTTTGCGGGATAAAGCACATTGCCTTATACTTCCGTTTTTCGATGACCGTAAGTACCTCGGGGGGCATACGCCGTTCAGTCAGCGGACTAAAGATGAATTCGTTTTTATCAGTAATCCTTCGCCCCAAAAGAACTATCCTACTTTACTGGACGCATGGGAATACTTGCTGGAGCAGGGTTATACGCCACAGTTGCACGTGACTATTGATGATACAGCGCCACAACTTATTCAGCGGATGGAATCTTTAGTAGAGAAAGGTGCCCGTATACGCAATCATGTTTATCTGGATCCTCGTGAGCTTTATTTTAATTGTCCCTTCCTGATTTTCCCCTCGGTGATGGAGAGCTTTGGTTTGCCGCTTATTGAGGCGGTAGACAGTGGTATGAAAGTGCTGGCGTCTGATATGGAGTACGTTTACGACGTTGTTGTTCCCAGTGCCACCTTTGAGCCTTTAAATAAGGTGTCGATTGCTGAGGCCGTAATTAAGGCGCTCAAATCTGAATTGCCGTTTCCCAAACTGGTTACTAAAAACGAAGCAGACCGTCTGGTAGCATTGTTAGCAGGGTAGACATTCAGGCATTAGTCTTCGGCTGAGTCTCCGCTGAAGATCCGGAAAAGGAAGAACGCTATTATTCCAAGTATGATCAGTCCTATCCAGTTCCATGTGGCCATTAGTATCAACATAGTTATACTTTTTGCCAACAAGATATAAAAAATGGATTTCAGTTAATAATACAAAATTGGAATTTCTGCTGAATTGTGTTTGGGATATTATTGATATTTGTTGCTGCGTATTTTTATCCTTTATAAGCTGATTGATTTTATACCTGAATGAGGGCTTTATTGTTTATTTTTTGTCTGATATTTTCCACAGTCTGTTTTGCGCAGGATTGCGTAACTGAAGCTACACTTATTAATCGCCGAGATTCACTTCTGGCTACTATACGCAGAGATGCAGGTAAGCAATTCGTAGACCTGAAACAGCTTATTCCTGATCTGGTTGTTGATCTAAAGTATAGTAGTGCCAACAATTTTGCGCATACTGTATTGTACCAAAATGCAGGAGTTTATATGCGGTTAGAGCCGGCAATAGCTTTGAAAAAAGTACAAGCTGATCTGAAGAAGCTAGGGCTCGCAATAAAGATATATGATGCATACCGCCCGTTTGGGGTTACTTGTAAGATATGGAAGCTAGTGGCCGACAGGCGCTATGTCTCGAATCCGCGAAAGGGTAGCAACCACAACAGGGGCGTGGCAGTAGACCTAACTTTGGTAGACCTGAAGACCGGTCAGGAGCTGGATATGGGCACCCGGTTCGATAACTTCACCGATACAGCGCATCACAGATCGGAAGAGCCACGTCTGAACTCCAGTCACTCTCGCGCATCTCG
>CAIKOJ010000016.1 GCA_903829015.1 uncultured Bacteroidota bacterium | reverse complement strand
TTTTTATTTTTTTTGATTTTGGCAATAAATCGTCCAATCGCCCCATGTAACTACGCACAACTTTAGGAGTTAAAAGCTTCGGCATGGTCTAACAGACTCACTTTGTATACTTAATTCAATATAAACCGCTATAAAACAACATATTACATCCCACTGAAAGCAATATCCTAACGACAACATACCTAAGTCGAATAATGAACGCCAGATGGGCAAACCTGCTCATCTAATTGCAAATAATAAATATTATTTTTCTATTACGCTATGAAGGATGCACATGTAATGATTAATATAAAATATGTAATTCGACTTAAGATCGAGTTCTAATTTCAATAAAAGGACCAGAATTACGCTACTTTGAAGTAGAAACAGGTACAACAGTCCCCTTTTAACAGGAACAAAGGCATACTAATAAAGGGTATTTACGAGAAGAATCAATGTACAGGTAAGAAAAAAAGCAGACGCCTTCGGCAACAATGTCCGAACTAAGGATTCACATAACGCAACATTTGTTCAATATATGTACGCTCGTTCGATAGTCGTGGAATTTTATTCTGGCCACCAAGTTTGCCTTTATCTTTAAGCCACTTTTTAAAGCCATCTTTAGGCATCTGATGCACTATCGGCATCCGCAGCGCCATATCCTTATGGCGCTTGGCCTCATAGTCTGAATTAATTGCCTGTAAAGAACTATCGAGCAATGAAGTGAAAGTATCGAGCGGAACAGGCAGGTATTCAAATTCAATGATCCATTCATGTGCACCTGTATTCTCGCCGGTCATATAAACAGGAGCGGCAGAATAATCAACAACAACAGCACCAGTCTCGGCGCATGCAACAGCTATGGCATTGTCGGCATTGTCTACTATCAGTTCCTCGCCAAATGCGTTTATGAAGTGTTTCAGCCTGCCCGTTACTTTAATTCTGAAAGGTGCGCGGGAGGTAAATTGTATGGTATCGCCCACCAGGTATCGCCAAAGGCCACCATTGGTACTGATGACGATCGCATAATTCTTATATAATTCTACTTCTTTAAGAGTAAGCGTTCGGGGGTGCTCCTTATCGCATTCGTCCATAGGCATGAACTCGTAGAAAATGCCGTGGTTCAAAAATAGAAGCATCCCTTCTTCGTCTTCTCTGTCTTGTGCTGCAAAGAAACCCTCTGAAGCATTATAGGTTTCTCTGTAAAACATCTTTGGCGACGGAATGAACTGTTCAAACTGCCTGCGGTATGGAGTGAAATTCACTCCGCCATGCAGGTATAGTTCCAGATTCGGCCAGATATCCAGCAGGTTATTGGTACCCGTAATTTCAAATATTCTCTTTATCAGCACTATCGTCCAGGTAGGCACGCCAGCTATATAAGTCACATTTTCCTTGATCGTGCTGTGGGCCATGCGTTCTATCTTCTCTTCCCACTCATTCATCAATGCAATCGATAACTCAGGCAGTCGGAACAACTGACCAGCAAGAGGCATATTCTGTAGCACAACTGCAGAAATGTCACCGAAAAAAGAAGCTGCATTCATCTGATTGATCTGATGACTGCCACCTAACACTAGGCACTTACCTGACGTCACATCGCTTTGCGGATTCTCGCGGAGATAAAGCGCCAATGCATCTTTACCACCTCTGAAATGCGTATCATCCAGCGACTCCTTACTAACCGGTATGAATTTACTCTTATCACTAGTAGTACCACTCGACTTGGCGAACCATGTAATAGGCGATGGCCACAAAATATTCTGTGAGCCCTCGAATATGCGTTGAATGTATGGTTTTAGCGACTCGTAGTCGTTGATGGGAACATCTTTCTGAAAATCCGCAATATTATCGATCCGCTCAAAATTGTATTTCTTGCCGTATTCGGTAAACTGCGCCGACCCGATCAGGTGATTGAACACCTGCTGTTGTGTATCTATCGGATTGTGCATAAAGTTATCAATAGCACTTTGGCGCAACTTGATAAACCCCTTAAATGCCGGACTGATTATACTCATGATCTATACTAACTCCGCGAATTGATTTGGATGCAAAGGTAAAGTTTTGAAAATTGAAGGATTGGTTTTTGTTGAAAGGGCGTTTGACAAAACAATTAATTCAATACAAACATCCCCGAAAATGCCTTGCCGATTTGATCATCAATTACCCGGTAATAGTATATGCCGGATATTTTTATTTTATCTCCTATCTGTATCTCATCTTTATTCAGTAAAGACATAGTCATGACCACTTGCCCGAGGTCATTTACAATTATCACACTGCCGGATTGGATACTGCTTGGGAAAACAATTTTGCTAGTGTTATCAATGGGATTAGGGAATAATTCTGCGTTTTTGTGGCTAGTTGTAGTGTTTGAGTTTAATCCGAAAGAGAGACTACAACTAGTAGTATTATTAAAATACAGCCCTACCCTATGACTCAATGCAGGTGTCGTTCCCCTGTTATGGAAACAAGAAAGGTCTGTTTCAGTTTCAAATGTATACGGACTGAGAGGAAAAAAAGGATAATTAACACTGCCCACCCCTTCGATTACGTAATATGGATTTGTTATTAAGCCCATTACGCTGCTGTCATGGCTGTGTGGAAATAAATACCAAACTTTATGCCATATTGCATTGATGAGTACTGAATCTATGGATGAAACATAATGTACGCTATGTTTACTTCTAAAGGTATCCCCAACGTTTAAGGTATAGTTATAGAGTAACTGCTCCGTTGTATCGTAATCCGGGTCAATAGCTGCTATAGCATAGACTTTCTGCGCAATTGTATCTTCCCTGACATAACCTAAGGGCAGTCCAGACGCAAAAAAAATGTCATTTAGCTTTTTATAAACGATCCCACGAATCATTGTATCTGTGGTATATTGATCCATAGAGGGCACAGGAGGAATAGAAATTGCTGAACTCCAATTCCAATAATACCACACATTCGTACTATCCGTAAACTTTATCTTCTGCCCAAATGAAGAAGTGCTCAAAATCGAAAGCAGAAATATGTACAATACATTTTTCATAAGGGATCTTATATAGTAAAGGTACTTATTTATTCATTGTTATTTAATTCTTTTAAGGTCTTTAGCAGCAATGAATATCTGAAAACAAACGAGATAGGCTGCCAATAAAAAAAATGACTTGCCCCATTAATGAGTTTATTAAACGAATATTAATCCCCCCTACTTCCCCTTCTTCGCCTTTTCCCTAATTCCAGCGGCAAAATCAGGCTTGGGCGTGTTGCCTGTGGCGATAGCCATATCCAGATAATAGAGTGCTCGCTGTGCATCACCTACGCCATCGTACGCTACACATAAATTGTTGGACGCGGCTTTCTTTGTATCTGCATTATTGAACTTAACGGCAATTTCCCAATCTGCTATCGCCGGTTCCACAAATCCTTTGCTGTACAACGCCACACCCCGGTAAAAATAGAAAAACGGATTATTAGTGTTAAGCTTCAATAGCAAATTGTATCTGCTCAAAGCAGCATCAAATGCCTGTCGCTGCACCGCAAGGAAGCTGCTGTCTGACATGATCTGCTCTGATTTAGGATTGAGTTGACAAGACACCACATAGTCTTTAAGTGCTTTTACCGAATCGCCCATCTCCAGATACACCAGCGATCTGTCGAGATACGTTTTGTACACATTATTCTGTTCATCCAGCGATCTGTCAAACAGTTCCATCGACTTCTGATAATCTTTTTTGGCTGCATATATCACCGCCATTCGCTCCAGCACCTTTGCATCTGCCTGACGGATCACAAGCAACACCTCGTAATCATCAAGCGCTTTGTCCAGCTCTCCTTTTTCCAGATAGTAGTTACCGCGCCACTTATACGAAAGCGCTGCGATTCCGGTATTTTTACTATCGTGGGGTACATCCGGATCTTTTTTAAACGGATATTTCTCAATAGCATCGCTCAATAAAGTCTCCGAATCGTGCCATACAAAAGTGCGCTGATAGCAGCCATAAGCCAGCCCACCACTTGCAAGCAGCAGTACCGCCAGCAATGCTACTTTAGCCGCCGGAAACTTCTTACGCAACTCATTCAGCATGTAGAACAGCAGAAAGAGCAATCCAAAGTAGGCAACATACGAATACCTGTCGGACATAATTGCCGCACCTACAGAAACAAACTGAAGTATGAACATCACATTGGCCACAAAATAACCGATGCCAAATGCCACCACAGGGAAGTATTCACGTTTTTTTGTCCAGGTATACCAAAGCGGCAAAGCAATGCTGGCAATCGCAAACATTGGTGCGAAATAAAATACCTGATGCAAATACCCGGTCGTATACCTGTATGGATAAGGGTAAAAAGTAGATAAATAAGATGGATTGAACAGCTTGGAGATATACATCATGTAGCCATAACCTGCATACATGATTCGTTCAAAAATAGTGAGCGTACTAAAAGAGGCTATCGCTCCGGTTTTGTTCTGCGTATAAAACGCCATAGATCCGCAGATCAGCGATGCCAAAAAGAATATGATCTTCTCCGTGATCAGTTTCTTACTCCAGGCACGTTTCAGTAATACATCGAGGCACAAAATGGAGAACGGGAATACCACGGCCATCGGCTTGGACAGGCAGGATGCTACAAACAACAGGAATGTAACGCCATACCAAACCCACTGCTTTTTGTCCTCTTTAATATACTGCAGATAGGTAAGCAGACCAGCGAAATAAAAGAATGCATACAACACATCTTTCCGCTCAGCTATCCAAGCCACCGATTCTACGTGCATTGGGTGCACACCAAACCATAGTGCCCCAAACCCCGCTATAAATAATATACCTGTCTCATCTACCTTCAACCGCCTGCACAACAACACCATCAGGAAGAAAACCAAAACAACATTAGCAATATGAATAAAAATATTCGTGAGATAGTATGCCCTTGGCTCCAACTGCGAAAAATGATAGTTGACAGCCAGCGAGAGCATACATAATGGGTGGTAATTGTTCTTAGTGATATCCTCGGTAAATATGACTTTCAGATTTTCTTTCGAGAAAGAGGTGATGTACTTATCGTGGGTCACATAAAAATCATCGTCCCAGTTGGTAAACTGGTTGTGTTGCGTGTACTGGAAACAAATAAACGTAACCACGCAGATTACGCCCAATATCAACAGTTGCTTAGATAAAAACGGCAGTTTCATATTTTCAAACGGAAAGATATTGCCAATTGTTTGTTCTAACAAACCAACCAGCGAAAAGTACTGTCCAAAAGGGTTCTATTGAAAGCCGAGCCCAAATTTTTTCCAGGTCTTGGTGCTTTTGTATAATGGCTCCAAGATCCCGGCATTGGGGTCCACAGGTCTGGCGCCTCCTCCACCCATTTGCATACCCATTCCCATTCCGCCTATGCCAAAACTCATCGCTGGTCGGGGGCGGGCCGCACCGGCATTAGAATTTCCCCCTCCGGTTATCAGCAAATCATCCTCAATTGGGGCCTGCCCTGTTGTTTCTATACAAATACTCAATGCCCTGCCTTTGTCTGCCCTGGTTAGTTCGGGCTTATAATAAAACGACTTAAACGGAATAACTGCCTCCCACACCAGTTCATTATCTGCATCAATAGCCATCCTTACCATAATACCACACGAATCCGTTGCTTCAATTGGGTACTGTAGATTACACGCCTTGAATCCCTGCAGTGAGTATTCTTTTGCTTCCTTAACCAACTCTGCTACCCTGTCCTCAAGCATAATTCTTACTTTATCAGGTCCCGAGCCATACATATTAGGCCTGCGCTTCCCGGTCGTTTTTCCATTCTTACTTTCAGCCGGTATCGGAAAATTGATGGCTGTTTCCTCGTTCTTCTCAGCCTTCCTGTCTATCCACACGGTCAGTCCGCCCTGCAGTATTTTTAGCTGAGTGGCAAGGTCGCCCGTCTCAACTATTATATACAAGTTATCCTTATCATTCGATACTGCGTACCCCAGCATGGCCTTCTCATCATAATCCGGATGCGGTGTCGGCCAGTCATTGTTCTTACCATCTACGATTATGGGTACAGGTTGCCAGTTACCCGCAAGTCGCGTAGGTGTAGCATTCTTAGAAGTACTACACGATACCAACCCCACACCAATGATCAATACTAACGCAATTAGATTCAGGCTTTTCAAACAGAATGTTTTATTGGTTAAACTTACCACATTTTAAAAAAACGCAGGTTGTTTGTTTTGTTAAAAAACAATTGATGTCCGGATACAAGCTTCACCACCTACAAAAAATAAAGTCCCGAATTATCAGGACTTTACTTTAAATAAACTAATTCAAAACAATCAATATCAAGCTAATACGCCGCCGTACATTTCTTTTCTCAGTGACTTGATCTTATCGCTTTTCATATAATCATCAAAGCTCATCTCTCTGTCAATCAAGCCACTTGGAGTAAGCTCCAGTATGCGGTCAGCAACAGTATTCGACAGCTCATGATCTCGGGAAGAGAACAGGATCGTACCTTTAAAATCTTTCATACCGTTATTGAGGGCGGTAATACTTTCCAGATCCAGGTGATTCGTTGGTTCGTCAAACATCAGCACATTACCCTTAACCATCATCATACGGCTGAGCATACAACGAACTTTCTCGCCTCCACTCAATACGGTAGATTTCTTCAATGTCTCTTCTCCGGTAAACAACATCCTTCCCAGGAAACCACGTATAAACGTTTCGTCTTTTTCCTCAGAATACTGCCTCAGCCAATCAACCAGATTATTGTCGTCGTCTTTAAAGTAAGAGGCATTATCGGCTGGTAAATATGCAGGCGTTACAGTAACCCCCCATTTATATAGACCAGTAAAGTCTTGATCACTTCCTGCAAGTATCTCGTAGAATGCGTTAATAGCCAATGAATTGGAAGACAGTACAGCAATTTTCTGTCCGCGCTTCAAATCGAACGATATTCCCTTGAACAAAAGTTCTCCGTTCAGCGATTTCGTCAGGTCTTTCACCTCAAGGATCTGGTCACCAGCTTCACGTACCTGATTGTTGAACAGAATAGCAGGGTACTTTCTGTTAGACGGGCGCATGTCCTCCAGCTTGATCTTGTCCAGTGCCTTTTTACGGCTGGTAGCCTGTTTCGACTTAGATGCGTTCGCCGAGAATCGGGCAATGAACTCCTTCAATTCAGCGATTTTGTCCTCAGCCTTCTTGTTCTGGTCGCCTCTTTGTTTCAGCAACAACTGGCTCGACTCGTACCAAAAGGAATAGTTACCCGTAAATATATTGATCTTACCAAAATCTATATCAGCCACGTGCGTACATACAGAATCAAGGAAGTGACGATCATGCGATACAACTAATACGATCTTATCATAATCTGCCAGAAAATCTTCCAGCCAGCTAATTGTTTCAATATCCAGGTCGTTGGTAGGCTCATCCAACAGCAAAATGTCTGGATGACCAAAGATGGCCTGCGCCAGCAATACGCGTACTTTCTGGTTGCCATCAAGTTCCTTCACCAGTTTATAGTGAGTATCTTCTTTAATACCCAGATTACTAAGCAGGGTTGCTGCATCGTTTTCTGCATTCCAGCCATCCATTTCAGCAAACAATCCCTCCAGTTCTCCGGCTTTTATACCGTCTTCTTCACTGAAGTCTTCTTTGGCATAGATAGCATCCTTCGCCTTCATTACTTCATACAATGTCGTGTTTCCACGAATCACGGTATCCAGCACAGTAATTTCATCAAATTCATTGCGATTCTGCTTCAGCACACTCATACGCTGCCCCTTGCTGATATCTACCCTGCCGGTAGTTGGGTCAATTTCGCCTGAAATGATCTTTAAAAACGTAGACTTACCGGCACCATTAGCTCCGATGATACCGTAACAGTTACCCTCTGTGAACTTGATATTCACATCTTCAAACAGCACTCTCTTGCCATAGCGAAGAGATAAATTATTAATTGTAATCATTTTTGTTGATGGTAGATAGTGGTTGTCAAAAAGTCGTTTTTACTAAAACGGCTGCCTGCAATACACTACCTGTTTTTTTTGAGTGTGCAAAGGTACGCATAATCATGTAAATAAATCAAAATTTGTACTTGATACAATTATTTAATCCTGGATATCACCCACTTGGCTACGTACGATGGTCAATACGAGGATCAGTTAAATCTCGGACATACCGTCTTTCTGTATGCACCCCTGCTAGGTGGGTAGTTGCCCGTGAGAGTTGCGGTAACTTCCAGGCCGCCTTGCGAATTGCTGGCTTTTTGCAGCTTTGAAGTATTGACATCGTAACTGATGCCGAAGGAAGCTCTCTTGAATCTCAATTTTACGATTGGCACTACGGCATCCTGATAACGGTAACCCACCCCGCCGTAAATTTCAAATGAGGTTTCGGAGAACGCCTCAAAAGTGCGCCACCCAATAAGTGCGCAGGCTATTATTTCGCTGTAACTACCCTGCTGCGCATAGTTTGCGTGCACCTGCAATATCACATTTTCGTTCAGTTCCCGCACCATAGCCGCATTCAGGTTCCAGCGGATATTTTGCGTATAACTGAATGTTTTGAAATAAGAAAACAGCGGCTGAGAAAAGTGATAACCCGAAACGCCCAACATATATGTAGCCTCCTGCGAATTACCGGCCGTAAAATTGTAATTGATACCAGCGCCTACATCGGTAATATTCATTCGTGGCTCGGGTATGTTTTCCATGTTTGGGTTGGTAGGGTCATATACCCCCGCCTGAAACTGATTATCAAATGTAGCTTTCGATGGGTCGAAACTGTACTGCAGCGCCCCACCCACAAATCCTACCGACAGGTAGGAGTTATTGTTGGTATTGATGCTTTTGTTATAATTAACCGACATGTATCCTCCGGTGATCTTTTGTTCGAGTTCTCCGGCAATATCATTGTAGCCGAGCAATCCCAGGCTTAAAAAATCATTTGAATTATGCCCCATCGACAATCTGTATTCACCGCTTATCTGCATCGTCTGATACGGACTGGTTATACTGATCCACTGGCTACGGTAATAGGCACTAACCTTGTAATTCTTATCAAACACGCCGGTAAGGGCCGGATTCCGTAAAAGTGCAGTTTCGTAAAACTGGGAGTAGTGAATGTCGGCCTGAGCAGAACTGTAGTAGGTCATGCCACAGATGAAAATCAGTATGTAAACAATAAATCTTTTCATAGGCCTACCTTATCACCGTAACACTTCCCTTTTTGCTTAATGTCTTCCCGTTTTCACAAACAGCCTCTACCAAATACACGTATACGTCAGGCAATGGAATACCCCCCCTGATACGAGCCATCCCAAGCGCTGTTGATATCATTGGGCATAATATTCTCCCGTTCAAACAACAACGTTCCCCACCGGTTAAATACCTGAAAAAGCGTAACCTTTGTTACCCCTGCGCCACTTCTCGGGTAAAAAAGATCATTCTGTCCGTCGCCGTTGGGAGTAAAAGAATTGGGAACAAACAAAGTCTTAATACAATCACATATACCATCTATCCTGAAAGTATCGTGCAATGCCGACGCACAACTGTCTTGCGCAAACACCCAGAAAACGCCCGTATCTGTAACCGCAAAGTCATTACCCCTATGCCCGTTGCTCCATAAGTAGTTCGAAAAACCCGGCTGTGCGTAAACGGTCAGGCCCTTGTTGTAACAAAGCGTTGTGTCTTTATGCTTAAACACAGTTCCATTCAAATTCCGGGGCGCATACTTGGCGATATACAATACCTCAATAGTAGCGCCATCTACCGGTAAAATATCATTGGCAACTGTAAGTGAGGTATTGCCAAAGTAATCGGCCCCTACATATACATTACCAACACCATCGCAGGCTATTCCGTCCTGATCATCACCTCCTGCCATCAGTCCGGATGCGTTTATAAATGTACCCGACGAACTAAAACCGGCAATAAATATCGGATCGTTGCTCCATGGGGGCACCGATACAATATGGCCCTCAATATTTACTGCTATCGGTATTCGACTGGCAGTGTCGGTCATGCTATCGCTTTTTGTCATAGAACCAACTACCCACACATCGCCACAGACCGAAGTTGCTACGGCATATCCCCACGCTCTTCCGTTTGCATATGGCGATGCAAAGGTTTTTGCCCATGTTACATTATTTGACGGGTCAAATTTTACCAGGTAGGCGATCGAGTTCACAGAAGATGGATTGCTTATCGTAGTTCCGGCATAACTGATACTGATCTCATTCAATCCGCCGGTCAGGTAAACATTGTTAGAAAGTTCAGATGCCAGCCCCATGGCGTACTCTTTGCCCGTACCACCGCTGGCGCTAGCCCATAGTCCATTCCCCGAATTGTCTAATCTGGCAATAAACGCCACCTGATTCAAACCGGCATTTGAAATAGAAACAGATCCAAAATTAAGTGCCGCAGAACCAAACATACCAGACAGGTATATATCACCTGCATGCGTTACTGTCATTCCATAGACATCGTCATTGCCGCTACCGCCAAAGCTCTTCGCCCACACTACATTTCCCGTAGGGTCATACTTTACAAGCAGTATATCATCGGTTGTTCCACCTGCGTTTGCATTTGTCAATGAAATACCCGCATTGATCGCCACATTTGGTTTATGAAAGTTGGTAGATATATAAATGTTGCTGTGGGCGTCGATTGATACTGCACCCAGCCCAAGAATGGGCGCAAAACCTGGAACGGTATAAAAACTCTGCTGTGCATTGCCTGCATTCAGTGCCCATAAAACATTACCCGATGGATCAAATTTCGCAACGAAATATTGATCATCCAGCGCATAAGAATTTGTAAGCAATATAGATCCGAACTTCAGATACTGACTTCTGAACGACCCCAGCAGAATCGCGTTGCCATCGGGGTCTACGGTCAGCCCTATTACTCTGGCATCCCCGTGTGTTGCACCTTTAGCCCAAAGGCAATTACCTGCCGCATCGTATTTGGCTATTATCGGCTGATACATAGACCCGGTAACCCCTGTGTTGGGTACTGTAATTGTTCCAAAAACTGCCGGATTACCATTCCATCTGATACCTGCTGTAAATACATTCCCGGCCTTATCAGTTGCTACCGGCCAGCCATCCATAGAGGCTCCGCCGGTGTTACATCTTCCCCACACCCAATCCTGCGAGAAAGATGGAGTCGAAAAAAATAAAGCCCAAAACAATACAAATAATGTATGGGTTAACTTCATGCAGCGGCAGGTTGTGTGTTTAGAGGTAATGTGTTCGGTAATATAGACACTCTAAATTAATAAATGGTTTGTTTTTATTGACTAAATATAATTCGGGCACAGAAACAGGCAAAAAAAATGGCTGTCTCTTTTCAAAGACAGCCACAATATAGAATTTAATTTGCTGGTTATACTTTAAGTGTCCAGCCATGAGTATCTTCCTTACGCCCATACCGTATGTCTGCCAGCTCCTGCTTCAGCCAGTTTGATACTTCCCATGTTTCTAATTGCGGCAATTCCATTGCATCATCGTGGTAAGTTAGCTTGTATATAGGCGCAATAGATGCCGCCGTGCCTGTACCAAACGCTTCTTTCAGCTGTCCGGCTTTGTAGGCTGATTCTATCTCATCTATACTCAGCGGGCGCTCTTCAACAGTAATTCCTTTTTCGCGCAACAATTTTATTACACTATCGCGGGTTACACCTTCGAGTATCACGTCTGTATTGATATCCGGTGTGATCACCTTATCACCGATCACAAAGAACACGTTCATGGTACCTATCTCCTGCACATACTTATGTTCAAAACCATCTGTCCATAAGATCTGATCGTAACCCATCTTCTTGATCTCACGCGTAGGGTACATACTCATGCCGTAGTTACCTGCAGCCTTTGTAAACCCTATCCCTCCCGGAAAAGCACGTACGTACTGATCCTGCACATAAATTGAAACAGGATGGTTGTAGTACGGACCAGCAGGACTCGTAATAATTATGAACATGAACTTCTCTGCCGGACGAACACCAATGAACTCATCTATCGCCAGCATGAACGGACGTATATACAATGATGTATCTTCAGACTCAGGAATCCACTTATGGTCCAGTGCTATCAACTGGCGCATACCTTCAATGAAAATCTCCTGTGGCACATCGGGCATAGCCATACGCTCAGCCGACCGGTTCATGCGTTTCCAGTTGTCGTATGGTCTGAAGATCAGGGCATCACCATTAGGTGATTTATATGCCTTTACGCCTTCAAATATCGCCTGTCCGTAATGGAAGAAAGTAGTGGCAGGACTCAAATACAAATTGTGAAACGGAGTTATTTCCGGAGGAAGCCACTGACCATTCTCATAATATGCAATCAGCATATGATCAGAATAATGCTTACCGAAATTAATATTCAACGCATCTATTTCATGCAGTCTGCTGTTCTCTGTTTTATTTACCTTTATCACTGTTGGACTTACGCTCATAAATGCCCGAATTAAATTAATATTGTGCTGATTTCGGTGCAAAGAAACAACATTTACCGAAATTCCCTAAAACGTTATTTTTATTTTATATAACCAACGTTGCAGGCACCCGCTTATAATCTTGAAAGCCTGAATGATGAATATAATTATTACAGATACTGTAGACACCAAATTCGATCCGCTTTGGAACGAACTACCTGACCATATTGCAGCTCTCGGCAAAAAACCTGTACTGGTGATTGCCAACGAACCTGCGCCCGACACCGCTGAATTGCAGCAGCAGCAAAAAACCATCGATGCCTGCGAAATGGCCCCCGAAAAGTATCACATTATCAGAATGAAACAGGATGAACTTATGTCCTGGAACCGGCTCCGTGAAGCGCTGGATCCGAAGATCATTTTCCTCATAGGCATTATGCCCACACAACTGGGTATTTCTGCTTTATTCAGCCTCAATAACCTCAACAATTTCGATGGCCGCATCTGGCTACCTACCATAACTACCGGCGAGCTGGAAATGCATAAAGATCTGAAAAAGCAGCTATGGAACAACGGTATGAAACCATTGCTGAAAGACAAAAGCATCATTGATTTTTAGCCGGGCTCATCCATCACATCCTTGAAAACACCTGAGCAAATACTATCTGAATACTGGGGCTACAGCAGCTTCAGGCCACTCCAGAAACAGATCATTACCAGCATTCTCGATGGCACAGATACGCTGGCACTCCTGCCCACCGGTGGCGGCAAATCAGTTTGTTTTCAGGTACCAGCTTTGATGAAGGAAGGTGTATGCCTGGTCATATCACCACTCATCGCCCTAATGCAAGATCAGGTGCAGCGCCTCAAAAAGCTCGATATCCCTGCTGAGTGCATCCATTCAGGGCTGCACAGCATCGACGTGAGGCGCATACTCGATAACACCTTACACCGCGGCTACAAACTTCTCTACGTCTCTCCTGAAAGGCTCCAGACGGATATGTTCAAAGAATATCTCGAAGACTTCGACCTGAGCCTCATAGCCATAGACGAAGCGCACTGCATATCGCAATGGGGGCACGACTTCAGACCCAGCTACCTAAAGATCGCAGAACTTCGATTGTCTTTCCCCGATGTGCCCATTCTGGCATTAACCGCCACCGCTACACCCGATGTGCAACAGGATATAGCCACACAACTGCAATTAATTAAACCCGCAGTCTTCAAGCAGAGCTTTGCCCGAAACAACATTCATTACGAGATCCGATACAGCGAAAACAAGAATGGCGATACACTAAGCAGCCTTACCAAAGCCACCAGTATCATCTATTGCCGCAGCAGGAAACAGACTGAAGCCGTCAGCAAATACTTAAACCAGTCGGGTGTGGGGGCAACGGCATATCATGCCGGTATGGAGCGAACGGTTCGCGAAAAATCGCAGGAGCTGTGGATGAACAATACCGCATCAGCTATGGTAGCAACTACTGCCTTTGGTATGGGCATCGACAAAGCCGACGTGCGCATGGTACTGCACTACGACGCCCCCGAGCATCCCGAAGCCTACTACCAGGAAGCCGGCCGGGCCGGGCGAGATGGCAAACCATCCATTGCACTGGGGCTATACAACAGCACCGACATCAAGCGGCTGCAGGTGAGCATCACCTTGCAGTTCCCGCCCGAGGCCTACCTCCGGCAAGTCTATCAGGCCGTGGTAGAATACCTGCAGGTGCCCATCGGCACCGAACCTGATCAGTATTTCTCTTTCGAGCTGGTGGACTTTTGTCAAAAGTTCGACCTCAAACCCAACGAAGCCATACATGCACTCAAACTCCTGGAGCGCGAGGGTCTCTGGACCATGAGCGAGGCTGTCTACAGCCCGGCAACATTAATGTTCACCACCGACAGGTCTACGCTCGACGACCTCTCCCAGTCACCACCCAGCCTCGCCTACCTTACCCTAGGCCTGCTGCGGATGTACAACACCGTATTCCACTTCCCTACCCATGTAAGGGAAACAGCCATAGCCCGCCAACTAAAAATGGAAAAGGAAGACGTGATAAAAGGCCTCGAGCAACTGCACCGAATGGGCGTACTCGAGTACCGCAAACCCGGCGATGGCCCCCAACTGTTTTTCCATCATTACCGGGTAGATAGCCGCCATCTGCTCATCAACCTTAACCGGATAGAACTCCTGCGCCAGCGCCATATAAAGCGCACCGACGCCATGATCGCCTTCCTCGAAGACCAGACCACCTGCCGCGAGCGCATGCTGCTCACCTACTTCGGCGAAACTGTAGAACACGACTGCGGCCACTGCGACAACTGCGCAAAGAAACAGACCACTGCCCCCAACCAACAACAACTGCAAATCGAACTGCTGGACCTCATCGGCAAATCAGAAACCCTGCGCATCGATCAGATACTCACCAACTACCCTGCCACACTCAAAGACTTTGTACTGGCTCAACTTCGTACCCTGCTCGATGAAGGCAAGATCACCACCACCGATGGCTACATCCGGCTCTCTTGAACCCTGATCGTTTATATTACTACGCCGTATAAATACTTCTGGCTACCTCCGTCGATTTCACCACCACTCTTATCTGCTCGTCCAGCCGGGCTATTACATGCTCCATCAGCACCAGATTCTCTTTAGGTGAACTGTAGCCCTCATCCTTTATCTCGTTCATCAGCCCCATTATAGTGCTTAGCGGCCCCCTGAACTCATGACTCTGTATATGGGCTATATCCCTCAGCGCCTTGTTCTGGCGCTCCACCATTTGCATCTTTTCCCGCAGCAGTTTATAGGTGATCTCCAGGTCCATCAGGTGTATCGCCTGTTTGGCAAGTACACTCAGCAACTGTTTCTTATCATCCGACACCTCCTTGCACCTGTTATCCATCACACATATGGTGCCTATATTATAACCCTCCCTTGTAGATAGTGGCGAACCCGCATAAAACCTAATATTAGGTATATTCTTCACCAGCGGATTGTTGGCAAACCGTGCATCCGTCAGCGCATCCGGCACCATCATTACATCGTAGTTCTTTATAGCTTCAGTGCAGAAACTCCCCAGCCGCGGCATGGTATGCACATCAAAGCCCCTCGTCACCTTAAACCACTGCTCATTCTCGCCCATAAGCGTCAGAAACGCTGCCGGAGTCTCAAACAATTCCGCGGCAAGCTTCAGCAGCCCCTGCATGTTCTCATTCAGGTCGAAATCGTATTGCAGAAAACGCTGCACTGCAAGTAGCCGCTCCGATTCGTAGTTTCTGGCTGTTATCATTCTATTGAGGTTTCAGGGATGAACAATAATTTACGCTAATGTGTTTAATGCCAACAATTCGGTGCATTTATACCAAATACGATTGTTCTTACGTTTTGGTTTTTTACTTTTGAAGAATAATGGCCGGAAAAATTAAAATTGCAATTGTTGGGTACGGTAACATTGGTACCCGCCATGCCGAACAGATAGCCCTGAACCCAGATACCGAACTCACAGCAGTGTGCGATGTAAACCCCGCCGTTGCCACCAAACTACCCGCCGGCGTTGCTTTTTATACCGACCTCTCCCAAATGCTGGCCGCCGCACCCGCCGAAGTGCTCTGCGTTTGCACCCCTAACTACCTGCACGAGCCCCACACCATTGCCGGACTCACCGCCGGCCTCCACACCGTGGTCGAAAAACCAATGGCAATAAGCGTGCAGGAGTGCAACAACATGATAGCCGCCGCCGCCCAAACCGGCAAAACCATTTTTGCCGTAAAGCAAAACCGCTACAACCCGCCCGTGCAGGAAGTAAAAAAACTCATGGCAGCCAGCGAACTCGGCGAGATCTACATGATACAGGTAAACTGTTTCTGGAACCGCGGCGATGCCTACTATACCGGCAGCGACTGGCGGGGCAAAAAAACCAAAGACGGCGGATGCCTATTTACCCAGTTCAGCCACTTTGTAGATATTCTGTACTACCTCAACGGCCCCATAAAGGATGCCCAGGGCTGGATACACAACTTCGCCCACCAGCACAATACCGAGGTCGAAGACACAGGCAGCTTTGTGCTCAAGGCCCACAACAACGCCATCATCAATTTCAACTTCACCACCTGCTCCTATGCCCGCAACATGGAGGGCTCCATTACCATATTTGCCCAAAAAGGCACCGTGAAGATAGGCGGACAGTACCTCAACACCATAGAGTACCAGCAGCTCGAAAAATCCTCTATCCCCAATATCAACATATCGGCCAAAGCCAACGATTACGGCCTCTACCAGGGCTCCATGAGCAACCACGACAAAGTAATTCAAAACGTGGTCGACTTCCTCCGTCACAACCAGCCTGTTATGACCAGCGCCACCGAAGGCCGCGACGTAGTACAAATTATAGAGCAGATGTACGGCGGTGCGGTGAGGGTGTAAAACCAGCTCAATAAAGAAAGTGTCACCCTGAGCCGTGCCGAAGGGTGATGCTGAGCATTTGCAATCACCCAAATAGCATTACGAACCCAAACTCAAATAAAACTTTTGTGGTCGGCTTATCTCCGCTTTTCAACCTGATTTGCGATAGCACCGTTTTAGCGACATCCTGCTATTTAGCTTTTCCCGCACTCTGTACTCGCACCCGCTCTCACCTAAGGTGCCGTTCATCAACATATCGCTATTTGGCTTTTCCCGCACTCCGCACTCGCACTCGCTCTCACCTAAGGTGCCGTTCAACAACATACCGCTATTTGGCTTTTCCCGCACTCAAACTCGCACTAACCTTTGCAGCCTCACGTAGCATATTCTGGCACTCAACCAATTTGAATTTGCTTACGGCACCTCGGCAAAATGGCAACCTGATTTCCCCTCTTGACTGTTATTTTTACTTTTTGTGTTTAAAATTTTCCACCTGTTCCATTACTTGATCGAATACTTCGTCATTGTGTTGCGGTGGGTAACCATTATTATGTAAACAGAAGAATATCTTTTGGTTCAGATCTGCTCTTATATTGGTATTATTGAGCCAATCTGTAAAGGAAGATTGCAAATCAATCATCTCTTTAATTTTCTGAGCTAACAGTTTACATTTATCATTGATAATCAAGCCCCCCACTTTTTTATCTTCACCATACTCAAAATTATACTTATCCCTAAGATGCATAATAATATCATAGAAAGCTTTTTCCTCGAATGTCAATCCCAGCTTTCTAAAACTGTCTTTGTCTTCACCCAATTTTGAGAGGATATCCAAAGCCTGTTGTGTAGCATTTCTGATAATTGAATCTACTGCTTCTGTCTGTGTTGAAGTAGCTTCCGCAGAAGATAAACTCGCTCTTCTATTGTGGTATTCTTCAAGGGTTTTATTCAGTAACTCTTCATATTTCTCCGCTGCTATTTTATTTGTATCCTTATACTCTCTTATTGATTTTCGTAGCAACTTAATCAAGACTTCAAGTTTGGTTGCTGGTAATTTGATATTTTCCAACTGGACAACAAACTCAGGACTAAATATATTTTCTTCCACATCGGTTTGCAGAATGCTTACCACAGAATTGCATTTCAGAGCTTCTTCAACCATTTTTTCAACTGCACGATTCATACTTTCTGTATCGTGTTTCTCACCAGAAGTTTTTCTGATATAAGATGCTACCGCCATAAAACACTGTGACAAAGAGAGTTGCTCATGTGTAAGCACATTTGATGGCTGGCAAACGTCATATGCTGTTCTCAAACGCTTTACATGTGCCAAAAAGAATGTTTTTGCACTAACGGATTTAGGCTTATCTTTTTCGTTGCTAAGTTGCAGCTGATTGTTTAATGTGATTATGTAATCAGCTGCCGAAGATAGACACTCTAATCTCTCTAATGGGGTTGTTTTAGAATCAACAAATGGTGTTATGTCAAAATCAACAAATACATCTTTGAGTATTTTCAACTCAATAATTAGAGCCTCTAACGCTTGCTGAACATCATCTTCACTTGGGCCGAATGTTTCACCGCCAAACTTTCGCATTGCCGCCATCATGTTGTCACGAATTCCAATGTAGTCAATGATATAACCGTACTCTTTACCATCATATTTGCGGTTTACACGGCTAATTGTTTGAATAAGCGTTTGTTTTTGTAGCGGTTTATCATTGTACAGGAAAGACAGGCAAGGAACGTCAAAGCCTGTAATCCACATATCAACAACTATAACGATGCGAAAATTGGAGTTCTCCATTTTGAATGCATCATCAAGCTTTTTATTACGTGACTTATCGCCTAAGTAGTTATACAGATCTGCCGGGTCATCTTTACCACGTGAAGCCACCATTGCTATTGTCGGCATTGGCGAAAGCTCCTTTAATTCGTCAGCAGTTAATTTACTGTCATCCGGCGACTTTTTCTCCACGAACCACTCAGGTTTTTGTTCTTTAAACTTTTGAAGTAATTTATAGGCAATCTTCCGTTGACTACACACAATCATTGCTTTTTGTACTACATCCGCTTTGTTTTCACATGCATTTGTGTAGTGTTTTGTTATGTCCTTGGCAAGTCTTGCTAATCGTTCATCATCACCAAGTATCACTTCCATTGCACTCATCGCTTTCTTGCTGGCAGCGACATCATCTTCAGTTGCACCCTCTTCTGCACACTTTTCGTAATATGCGTCTATTTTTTTTACTTTCTCACTTTCCAGAGTAACATTTGCGATGCGTGGGATATATTTTAGCTCAACAGTGATTTCATCTTCAACAGATTGTTGCATGGTGTAGCGATCCACTACCTCACCAAAAACTTGTATAGTCTCGTCTATTGGAGTTCCAGAAAAACCAACAAATGTTGCACTAGGGAATGCACTACGCAAATGCTCAGCATATGGCTTTGTTACAAATGCGCCAATAACTGACTTACTAATGTCGTCATCGTTTTTTTTATCTTTGACTTTTAACTGTGTATTCAAACGTACCTGAGAGCGATGCGCCTCGTCAGAAAAGCAAATAATGTTTTTACGCGTATTAAGTTCGCCTGTCTCTTCGCAGAACTTTTGGATGGTACAGATAAAGAAACCGCCAGATGCT
>CAIKOJ010000015.1 GCA_903829015.1 uncultured Bacteroidota bacterium | reverse complement strand
TGCCGGTTCCGGTTTGCGCAAGCCCTATTATATCAATAGGCTCTGATAATAAGGTAGGTATTACTTTTAATTGAATAGGAGTAGGAGTCTCAAAACCAAGGTCAGAAATAGCCCGCGTCAGTTCCTCCCGCATAGGGAAGGACGAAAAAGAATTCATTAACATTAAAGAACTTTTAAATAAAAATGCTTCAACCGTTGCGGTGAAGCCCCCTGCTGATTTACAGAAGGTTGCAAAGGTAGGTTAAATAAATGATAAAAAGTGTTAATTGTTTGAGGCTGAATTTAGCATCGAAATGAGAAGGTAGGTTTTGCCACTGGCATATGGATTAAGCACCGAAAATAATAACGTCATCATTGTTGTAAATAAATTAATTTTGTAAAGCCTTGTCACTACTAACAACATTGATCACAATTTATCCATTTTCTCCGGCTAAATAAATGAATAATACATACACCGACCTCGTAAAGCAGACATTCCATTTTCCGCAGGAGGGATTTGATATTACAGACGATAACACCCTTGAATTTAATGGGGTAGACATCAATGCTTTAATTGATAAATACGGTACTCCGTTTAAGCTGACCTATCTTCCGAAGATTGGCATGCAGATCCAGAAAGCCAAGAAGATGTTTAATGATGCGATCAAGAAACATAAGTACGATGGCAAGTATAATTACTGTTATTGTACCAAAAGTTCCCACTTCTCATTCATTGTAGAAGAAACGCTGAAACATGGTGTGAATCTGGAAACGTCGTTTGCTTACGATATTGATATCATTTGGCAGTTGTACAAAAAGAAAAAGATCACTAAGGATATTTACATTATTTGCAACGGCTTTAAAACCAGGCAATACACTCGCAACATATCAAGGCTGATCAACGAAGGATTTAAGAATGTTATCCCTATCATTGACAATAAGAATGAGTTTGAGGATTATAAAAAATCTATCCGTTCGAAAGATCCTGTGAATATTGGTATACGTATAGCAAGCGAGGAGGAGCCGACTTTTGACTTTTATACTTCGCGGCTTGGTATCAGGAGCAGGGATATACTGGAGTTCTATGTAGATAAGATCAAAGGCAATGAGAAGTTCAGGCTGAAGATGCTGCACTTCTTTATGAACAAGGGTATAAAAGACGATGTGTATTATTGGAGTGAGCTGAACAAGGTGCTGAATATTTATTGCCAGCTGAAGAAAGTGTGCCCTGAGTTGGAGGCGATCAATATAGGCGGTGGATTGCCCATCAAACATTCACTGGGTTTTGACTATGATTATACATACATGGTGAATGAGATAGTGTCCACTATCAAAAAGGTTTGTAAAAAGAACAAAGTAGATACACCGGATATTTACACCGAGTTTGGTTCGTTTACTGTAGGTGAGGCTGGTGCAGTAGTGTACAGTGTGCTCGATGAAAAGATGCAGAATGACAGGGAGATATGGTATATGATAGACAGCTCTTTCATTACTACCTTACCTGATACCTGGGGTATTGGCGAGAAGTTCCTGATGCTGCCGATAAACAAATGGGATAAAGAATACCAGGAAGTGCATCTGGGCGGTCTTACCTGCGACAGTCATGACTTTTATACTTCTGAAGAACATATCAATGCAGTGTTCCTGCCCAAGCTGGATAAAGAAAAAGGTTCTGATCCATTGTATATTGGCTTCTTCCACACTGGCGCCTATCAGGATCAGCTTGCCGGATATGGTGGCATCAAGCATTGCATGATACCTTCACCCAAACATATTGTAATAGAGAAGAACAAAGAAGGCAAGTTAGAGGATTGGTTGTATGCAAAAGAACAGTCTCCGCAAAGTATGCTGAAGATACTGGGCTACATAAAGTAGTGGGGGCAGGTGATAAATAACCGCGTGCGTTATTTATCGGGCTAGCAACTTATTGAGTAGTCACTGACCAAACTATTTATTCATTTTCTCATAAACGAGATTGTTGCTGATGAATTCAGGTACAAGGTCTTTCATGAGATGAACCGTTTCGAGCGTATAATGCTGACGGGCGCATTTTATGAGCTTGTCAACCTTCTGTCCCACTACTTCAAAATCATACTGCTGCACATCGGCTATCAGTATTTTTTCGTGGTAGGTAGGCATTGCGTTTTCTGTAGTTCCCAGCAGTTCCTCGTATAGTTTTTCACCGGGCCTAAGACCTGTAAATACGATCCTGATATCTATATCCGGTTCTTTGCCTGCTAGTTTTATTACTTTACGGGCCAGGTCAACTATCTTAACCGGTTTGCCCATATCGAAGATGAAAATTTCGCCACCGGCACCCATAACGCCCGCTTCAATTACCAGCAGACAAGCCTCGGGAATGGTCATGAAATAACGGGTAATATCCGGATGGGTTACTGTGATCGGACCTCCCTTTTCCATTTGCATTTTGAAACGTGGGATAACCGAACCATTGGATCCAAGTACATTACCAAAGCGTGTAGTTACAAATTTTGTAGTGTGGTGCCCTAGCTGCTGATTTTTATTAGCATCTGCAGCAAGATGGCTGTAAAAGCTCTGGGTAAATATTTCAGCAATCCTTTTGGATGCCCCCATAATATTTGTTGGGTTAACAGCCTTATCGGTTGAGATCATTACAAATTTCTCAACTTCATTTGCAACGGCTAGCTCGGCAAGAATTTTAGTACCCAGTACGTTGTTCAGAACCGCGATGGATGGGTTGTCCTCCATAAGCGGCACATGCTTGTATGCCGCGGCATGGAATACGATCTGCGGGTTGTATACCTCAAACAAATGCTCCATCCGCTGCCGGTCGGTAATATCGCCGAGGTAGGCTTTTACATTTGCGTTTTTATACCTGTCCTGTATCTCCAGATGGAAATCGTGCATGGGGGTTTCAGCCTTATCACAAAGTATTATCAGCGACGGACGGTATTGAATCAACTGCCTCACGAGTTCACTGCCAATGGAGCCGGCAGCGCCGGTTACGAGTATCTTCTTCCCTTTTAATTGCGTGTATATAGCCTCGTTGTGGATGGTAATAACTTCCCTTTCAAGTAAATCCTCGATCTTAATATCCTGCAGCTGCTGTGTATCCAGTTTGCCATTCA
The DNA here is from genome assembly GCA_903829015.1 of uncultured Bacteroidota bacterium. Taxonomy (GTDB): domain Bacteria; phylum Bacteroidota; class Bacteroidia; order Chitinophagales; family Chitinophagaceae; genus Nemorincola. The sequence goes on along the minus strand of CAIKOJ010000015.1, from coordinate 5,683 downwards.
GCCAGTCGCGCATGGCAGGAACCTGTTGCACTCTAATACCATTGGTCAGGCAATTGTCAACTAATGCGTTCAGCTTGTCTTTATTCATTTGTTTGTTAGCCAGAATAAGTAATTCAACGCCCTCATCTCTTAATTTCGCTATACTGGTTTCGCTGGTACTGTAAATAGGAAGCCCTTCAAGCATTTTGCCTGAAGTATTGAACGCATCGTCGAGATAAGCGACAACCTGCAAATCGCCATTGGGAAGGCTGTTGAGCACCTTTTGTATATGCTGCCCGTCAGCCGTCGTGTCGTAAACAATTACACGTTTTTTTTGCGACTTATCGGCTTGCGAAAGTGACTTATAGAAATTAAAGCAGTACCGAACAGCGAGGCGGTAAAAAACAATTACGAAAGTGGTAATGAGAAAATTAATTGTTACGATTTGCAACGTAAAAAAACTACCATACCTGAACAGTGGTACAAACGTATTGAGTACCAGATAAAAGAAAGATGCTATGGCATTTACCATAACCAGTCTCTGGGCATCTTCGAGATTGGTATACCGAATGATACCTGCATAACTTTTGAAAACGTAGAATAGTGCAGTATTGAAAACCAGAACGACTAAGAGCATTAACCTCAGACCGGCATCGACCTTTGGCCAGTCAAAGTTTAATTTCAGCATTCTGGAAAGGAACAGGCAAAAGCATACCAGAAACAAATCAAATAAGAATACTAACCACCTCGGAAGAATGCGTATTTTATATGCCATAGTTCTTCATTTAATATGGATTAGTTAATGCTTGGTTATTCGTTTGCAAACGCAATACTACAAAATTCTTCGTTACGAAGCACGTAATATGCTTTAAAAGTAATAAACATTCGAATTATTTAATTTTCATTTAGCATGCTTCACGATTTCAATCATTTAGCAAATTTCGTAAAAAATCTGTTAATGGATATTATGTATGTTAGGTACTCTTAATAATTAGTAATAGATTTGCATAAAATTTGTGCCAACGGTTAGTTAATTGTTTTAAAGATAAAGTGATTTAATAGTTTGCTTAACGGAATCAAGATATTGGTAGCTGATGATAATAAAGTCAATCAGAAATTGAACTGCTTTTTGTTGAAAAAACTTTTCGCAGAAACTACCTGTGTTGATAATGGGCTTGAAGTCATTGAATTGTTAAGAACACAACAATTCGATGTAATTTTGCTCGATCTTTATATGCCCGAAATGGATGGGTATGAAACCGCAAAATATATTATTGAGGAAATGGGTAATAATATTCCCATAATTGCTGTGACTGCAGATGCCTATGCATCCACATCTGAAAAATTTCTTGCTTCCGGAATGAGTGGTTGTATTACAAAACCATTCAGACTTGAGCAACTGAAAATGCTTTTGACTGGCTTGCTGAATAAAAACGTTGTATCAATTTGATTATAATGGAGAATCAATTAGTCGATTTTAGTTTTGTATATGATATGGCCGAAGGGGACACAACATATATATATGAATTGCTTAGTTTGTTTTTAAAGACGCTTTCAGAAGGAATGGTGAAGTTGGAAGGCATTATAAAAAGTGACGAGGACTATGAAGCTATCAGGTTTCAAGCCCACTTTTTGAAGTCGAGTGCAAAGGTGGTAAAAGTGAAAGGAATGTTTGAGGGGTTTGTGGAGCTGGAAGCTCTTGCAAGGGAGCACATGAGCAGGGAGCGAATGCTTGTGATTTTAGCAGATCTGCTCATTATTTTTGAAAATGCAAGACCGGTATTGGAAGCTGAAGTACTGAAAAATCAGATTTGAGGAACGTATTTTAACATCTTAGTCAGTTCCTTTAACTTTTTCTTATCCATATATTTATCAGACTGTTATAGAACAGCAATTAAACAACGTACCTTCGCCGCGCGATAAAGCGAATATATATATACAATGCGTAAAGATTCATCAAACTCCCGCGGAGATAGCAGAGGGGCGGGCAAGAAATTCAGCGGTAGCTCAGGGAGTAAACCTTTCAACAAAGAAGGGAAATCATTTAAAAAGAATTACGACGGCAGAAGTGCAGGAACGGGTGATTCGGGGCGTAGCGACAAGCCATACTCCGGAAGGTCTAAAGACGGAGATAGTGCTGGCAAGCCATCATGGAAACGTGAATCGGCAGGCCGAACAGAGCGCCCCGAAAGAAGAGACAATGACAGCAGAACTGGTAGGCCGGAGGGAAATAACCGGACTGAGAAGCCATCGTGGAAAAGAGAGTCAGCAGGTAGAACTGAAAGGCCTGAGAGAAGAACAGACGATAAAAGGGGGGCTAGATCTTTTGATAAGGATAAACGAACAGAAGGAAGGCCTTTTGACAAAGACCGCTCTGAGAAACCATCGTGGAAGCGTGAATCGGCTGGCAAAAGTGAAAGACCAGAGAGAAGAACCGACGACATGAAGCCGCCAAGAGCGTTTGACGGAGATAAGAGAACCAACTCAAGACCATTTAGTAACGACCGCACAGAAAAGCCATCATGGAAAAGAGATTCGTCAGGACCTGGCGAGTCGGGCAGGGGAGGAAGTGAGAGCCGGGCACCGAGAGATTTTGATAAAACGAGAAAACCGGGCAGCAAGCCATTTGAAAACAAAAGGCACTCATTCGGGGAAGCCGGTGATAGAAAAGAGCGCCCATTTGATAAAGAGCGTGGTGCAGGAGAAGGTAGAAAACCAAGAGCGGTAAGCGATTCCAGACCATTCAGAGACAGGCCAAAACCTTTTTCGGATAGAAAATCTGCCGACGAGAATGAAGGTAAGGTGGAAAAAGAAGTTCCTGCTTTTGACAAAGTGTTAAAAAATGCTTTCAATCCGGCCAAAAAGAAAAAAGGAGAAGAGCCGGGTGATCCGATCACACCCGTGATTCATGAAGACAAGATATTTGGTGAGTTAGCTGATCCGGTGGTAGAAGATAAGCCGAAGAGATTTTCTTTGGCTAAAAAGGAAGGAACAGATAAGCGCAAAGTGACGAGTGCATTTACGAAGAAGAAATTTATTCACGATCACTCTGAGGGCAGGAAAAAAAAGTATAAAGACGACGAGGACGAAGATGATGAGGATGGTGCTGATGGAAAACCGGAGCAAATGCCGTTGAATAAGTACATAGCACACAGCGGTGAGTGCAGCAGAAGAGATGCGGCAGAATTGGTGAAACAAGGCAAAGTAAAGGTGAACGGTGAACTGATACTGGATCCAGGCTATAAAGTTAAAGACGATGATCTGGTAACACTTGTGGGTAAGAAATTAAAGCCTACCAAAGACAATGCTTATATTTTACTGAACAAGCCGAAAGGCTACATTACTACCAACGAAGATCCACAGGGACGTAAAACAGTTATGGAACTGCTGTCGAACGCTGGTATTGAAAGACTCTTTCCTGTTGGCAGACTTGATAGAGATACGTCGGGTTTGTTGTTGATCACTAATGATGGTGATCTTACGCAGAAGTTATGTCATCCTTCATTCAATGTAAAGAAGGTATATCATGTAACATTGGACAAACCGCTTACAAAAGCTGATTTTGAAAAAATAGTAGAAGGCGTAGAACTGGAAGACGGCAAAGCGATAGTAGATGAAATTGCATACCTCGAAGTAAAGAACGAGATCGGATTGGAGATACACAGTGGCAAGAACCGCATCGTGCGCCGCATTTTTGAATCACTGGGTTATGTGGTGGAGAAACTCGACCGTATGATGTATGCAGGGCTCACCAAGAAAAACCTGCCACGTGGCAAATGGCGCCACCTTGATCCAAGAGAAGTGGTGCTTTTGAAACATTTTAAGAGCTAAGCGGTTTTTATGTTTCTGACTGCCGATAGAATACATAATGGTTTAGGCTGGTTGCCGCACGGTACTGTAATAGAAGTTGCTGACGATGGAACTGTTGTATCCATAGTGGATGCACCAGTGGAAGACGCGGTATTCTATGATGGTGTGCTGGTGCCGGGATTTGTAAACGCGCATTGCCACCTGGAGCTGTCGCATATGAAGGGTGTAGTAGCTGAGCATACTGGTTTGATACCTTTTCTGAAAAATATTCCGCAGCACAGAAATGACTTTACCGACGAACAAAAGAAGACGGCAAGACATGCGGGGTACAGGGAGCTGATAACTAACGGAGTAGTAGCGATAGGAGATATTTCCAACACTGCTGATACTGCTGATATCCGCAGTATGGGTGGATTGCACTTTCATACTTTTGTGGAGGCACTAGGTTTTAATGAAGCAAACGCACCGGGTAATTTTGGCTATGCCCAAAACGTTTTTTCTCAGTTGTCAAATCAAGAAAACGGTGGGAATATTTTACGGCAGAGTATTGTGCCACATGCTCCGTATTCTGTATCGTCAAGACTATTTAAGTTGATTGATGCACATGAACCCGGGGCGCTGATCTCCATTCACAATCAGGAGAGTACTGATGAAGATTTGTATTACAAAACAAAGGGTGGACGGGTGCCGGAATTGCTGAGTTTGTTTGGCATTGATGATACTCAATTCACTCCTTCCGGTAAGTCGTCTCTGCAAACCTACCTTGAATGGATGAGTGAAGACAGGCCTTATATGTTTGTACATAATACCTGCTCAAAAAGAGAAGATGTGCAGTTCGCTCATAGTCGCTTGAAAAGTGCATTTTGGTGTTTGTGTCCTAATGCTAATTTATACATTGAAAATAACCTGCCCGACATCCATATGTTAATGGATGAGCGGACCAATATTTGCATCGGTACAGACAGCCTTTCATCAAATCACCAGCTCAGTATTATTGCAGAGCTCTTTAGTATTAAAACACATTTCCCGGAGATTGGTTGGGATGTATTGTTTCAATGGGCTACCAGCAATGGAGCTAATGCACTGCAAATGCAACATGCTGTTGGAACTATTACCCCCGGCAAAAAACCGGGGATAATACAGGTGCAGGGTATAGAACTATCAGCAGTTATGCCCTCAGTAAATAGAATAGTCTGATCGCTATTTCTATTGAACGTGATACCTTACAAGTCTGCGCTCATAAATATCTGGTATAGCCTCGTAGAATCCTGAAGTTTCTAAAACAACTCCCACGTTTTTAGCGTATTTGTAATCATACTCTCTAGTTGGGCCATATCTGCGTCCCGGGGGTAATGGAATATCCGGCGAAAAGTTGAAGTGATGAAAGTTCCAGCATCAACGGTTATAGCGGCATCTTTAAAGCCCATTTGTTCAGTTACCGTAAGAGTATCTGGTGTCGCAGCGTTTGGTCCAAAAGTAAACACTTTGAAAATTGAGGTAAAATCGGTCGATGAAAACAAAATCCTTCCAACACTGTTTACAATATAGCTGAGAGAATCCCGAAGCATAAAAATACTATACTGGGGCGGATTGCCTGAAAGAAGGACGACATCGCAATACTTGTGATATATTTTTCCATTTATTGTAGTGTCTTTCTCAACAAAAGTGCTATCAAATATACCCATAGGGTGGGCAGCGCCGTTTACACTATCCAAATGGTATTCCTGGTAAATCCAGTAGTTGCCGGGTTTCAGCATCGTATAGTCGGCATAAACTACTACAGGAGAGTCAATGATCGGGTTTACTTTTTTATCTTCCTTTTTACACGATGGCATCGTGAGAAAAAAAGTTGAGGCAACTAGACAAAGTGCGATATACTTCATACGGTAAGATG
>CAIKOJ010000014.1 GCA_903829015.1 uncultured Bacteroidota bacterium | reverse complement strand
TTGTATTTTGATTTAGATTGTCAGGCATTAGATCTTGCAAATTTATCAATTGACTATCGTGGTTTAGATAACAGATATACTTTCCCAATGGGTTTTACAACCGGAATGCCTTTTGAGGTAGGACAAAAAAATATATCAGGAGGTTATGGTGATTTTATCGGTTATAAAAAAACCACTTTATTTGATAATGTAACATTTAGTGGGAAAAGCTACAATGAAGTATACAAAATTGAATACTACAATACTGTTGATAATTCATATGATGTATTCTACATAAACAAAGAAGTAGGTTTTCTGGCTATTTTATTAAATAACACTCACAGGCACAATCAATTATACTTAAAGGCATCCAATGTGATTAAGTAGCTTTGCCCTATGACATGCATATTATGCCGCGGGGAACAATACGTTTTTAAACCTACCAATCATAACCTTATTGTCCGGGTGAATAAAAAACAGATCACCGGTGATTTCATATTCAGGACTAGTAACCTGTTTTAGGTTTTCGCCTTCGAGATCGTATTCGTTATAGCCCATGCATAGGAGGAAATTTTCGACCATAGCTTTCTGGTTGCCCCATGTTTCCAATTGTATCATTGGTTTGAATTTCTCCAGTACCGGCTTCATCTCCGGCAGCACTACTGCCTCGTAGCCCTCAATATCGCACTTTATGAAATCTAGCCGCTTAAGATTCTGAAAAAGTTTGCTGCCACACTTCATCACAGCTTTAAATGAAAACTCGGAGGTTTCAGCTTCTTTTTCGCTTTGTACTTTTGCAAGTCCGGTTCGCAGGTAGCCATACCTTCCCGGCGTTGATAATGTCACGTCACGTTCCTGGCTTCCCAGCGCAAAGTTGTATATCGTGACATTGTTGTACTCTTTCATCTCATTCTTAATCGTATCAGCAAATGCAGGCACGGGTTCCACGGCATACACTGCACCGGTTTTACCTACCCATTTTGCAAAGAGCTTGGTATAGTATCCCAGGTTGGCGCCAATATCCATCACGTGGTCTCCTTCCTTTATCACTTTTGCATCGAAATAGTGGAATCTGTATGTATAATTTCGCTTCAGCGCACCAACAGCATACAGAAAATGAAAACTCAGGTGAAGTACGCGCAGATAAGACTTAAGGTCAAGCGCTTTGAAGAGCAATTTTTTCATAGGTTTGGTTTATAAATTAAGGTATAGAGTAGTATTCGGCAAAAAATATCGGTTTGCACTGAAATGGTAACCAGGCTGCAATACTCATAGGGCAACTTATGGCAAACGCAAACTGTTTGTTGCTGACTACTAAAGTGTTAATAAATTAGACGATAATTGTTGCGAAAACGTTTGTATCCATAGGCATTTTTTTAAGATAAAATTTTATTGATAGTGAAATGTATTTAAGCTCAATTCCTAAATTGTCAAACGCGCGCCCGCTTTTTCGGTCCCACGGACACCAAAATTGATCTAAATGAGGTACTCCAAACTATTGGAGTAAAACTCTACCAACATCAATACAAATTTCCTGCCAAATACCTTTTTCTGTTAAAGAACAGTGAAAATGGTATGATAATTGCAGTGTTATATATAATATGTGGGGCAGTGCATGTCGAACATCCAGTTGGTGTTGGGAACAGAGGCAAAATTTAATTTTTGGCAACTAAATACCATCTACTAACGACTAAGTACCGCTAAAAAAAATATTTTTTCAAAAAACCCAAGATTTTCAGTTCCGGTTACGTCTATATATGTGAGTGGTAAGTTTTGAGTAGTGAAAGGCGCCTTTCATCTTTACAACAAGAACTGCAGAAAAGCTTACCAGATATACCTAAAGACTAAATTAAAAGGGATATGGCCCCTATAACCGAAAACTGGAAAACTGCGCTATAGATTACCCGAAATCGCGAAAAGGGTAATTTAAAGCGGTTGAAAAAAGGAAGAATGAAGAGAAAACATTAAATTAGTTTAACAAGAAAGGAAAGACACATTAGTATTTTTCCTTACTGCCAAAAAGCAGGAATACCTAAGCATTATGCCCGCATATTCTGAACAGGAAATAATAGCAGGGTGCCGGGATAAAAACCGGGCTTTACAGGAGCATCTGTATAAAACGTATTATAGCACGTTTTTGAAAGTATGCGCCCGTTACGCTAAAAATATGCAGGATGCTGAACAACTACTCAACGACGGATTCCTCAAAATTTTCACTCAAATAGATAATTACAAGCAATCCGGTTCTTTCGGGGGCTGGATGCAGCGGATCATGGTCAATACATGTCTGGACTTTCTGCGGGGCACAGCCTTTAAAGAAGAACTGAAGATGCATGTAAACTCTATACCCGCTGAAGAAAGCAACATATCAGTAAGTAATTCGGCAATAGAACAAATGGACTTTAAGGAACTGGTGAAAATTATACAGATCCTTCCATCCATGACAAGAACAGTTTTTAACCTGTTTGTGTTTGATGGTTACAATCATAAAGAAATATCAGAACAATTGAGTATCAGCGAGGGGACGTCTCACTGGCATGTGCACCAGGCGAGAAATCTGCTACAGGATAAAATAAAAAAAAGTGAACAACAAAATTTAAGTTATGAAGCCAAGAGAATTTGACGAACTGATCAGGCAGAAGTTTGATCAGAACGACTTTGAGTACAATCCCGCGAATTGGGACAGGCTCGAAGACCAGCTGGGTGGCCGATCTAAGAAAAAGAGCATTATTATGTGGTGGTTGATGCCTGTGGCAGGTATCGCAGCTTCGGTAGCTATGGCTATGGGAGTATACCCATTAATGCAGCACGGCGACATAACATCACCGGTTGCAATTACCGATGCTCATTCAGGCAAAGGGAAAGCGATTCACAAAGAGGCAACAGTTCCCGCACAGAACGTGGTTGCTACTACAGCGCGGGTGGTCCATTACCCTATAGCTATGGCGCATAAAATTAAACCTTCCGAAAAAGCAGCTGAGCTACAGGAACCTAAAGAGGAGAAATTTGGGATCAATATAGAGAATGCGATAGTGACCGTAAAGCAGAGCAGAAAAGCGAATACCAATATGCAGTTTGCACCAACTATCAATGCTAAAAAAGAAGAAGTTGCCGTTGTTGCAAAGAAGAAGGATGTGGCTAAGAAAGAAACAAAAGAAGCGTCAAAACCAGTAGTTACCTTTAAAGAGCACATACAGAAACCTCAGCCAAAATTCTCAATCATATTGGTGGGTGCTTATGCCACTGGCAACCAGAATAACAGTTATAGCGCAGGTGCTGCAATCCGCCGGAAAATAAACGACAAAGTTTATTTTGAAGGTACTGTAGCGTTTACCAATACCAGTATTAATCAGGACATGCCGAAACAAAACATGATCACCAGACCTGATTACGAAGGTACGCTCCAAACAGCCTCAGGTAATAACAGCTCTGCTGGCAAAGGGTTGACTACCAAGGGCGTAGCCAGCGGAAAGACTACTTTGGACAATACACCGATCTATGGGGAATTGACCAGTAAAAATGTTACTTATAATCTTTCGTATCTGCAGGTAAGTCCATCGCTGGGCGTGAAGATAATAAAAGGGGTATCGGTAGGTGTAGGGCCAGATTTTCAGCAGGCACTGGCTGATAAACGTCCCGAAGCAGATCCGAATTACAAGGGAACATCTTATAAAACACCATTGTTTGATGTGGGTCTAATGGCGCGCTCTGAGGTTTCGATTAGCCGAACCTTAAAGGCTGCGGTATCCTATCGAAAGGGAATTAATAATGTAGTTACACCAATGGGTAGTTTTATTGATCATGATTACCTGCAGTTTCAGGTGAAATGCGCAGTATTTAACAGATAATTGTTTTGTTGTTTTGGTGAGCGCAAAGTATTATTCAATAGTACTTTGCGCTTTTTTATTCTGATATTTGTATAGAGTAAAAGATGAAAAACAACTGGATCATTTTAATGATGTTGCTGCCTGTTATTGCTGCGGCACAAAAAAGCAATCAGGATTATCCACAGGGGTACTTCCGCAATCCGCTGGACATACCCATTCTGCTGGCCGGTAACTTTGGTGAGTGCAGGGGCGGTCATTTCCACAGCGGGCTGGATATCAAAACAGAAGGTGTAGAGAACAAAAAAGTACATGCCGCCGCTGATGGCTACATATCCCGCATTAAAATGGACAAAGGAGGCTTCGGGCATGCATTGTATATCACCCACGCCAATGGCTATACAACACTCTATGCACACCTCAACGACTTTGCACCGGCTATACAGAAGTACCTGCGCAGGGAGCAATACGAAAAGAAGAAGTGGGATGTGGATCTGCCACTCACGCCCACTCAGTTTCCGGTAAAGAAAGGCGATCTGATTGCTTATAGTGGTAATACAGGTGGTTCCACCGCACCGCATCTGCACTTTGAGATACGGAATTCAAAAACGGAGCACCCGCTGAACCCTCAGTTGTTCGGCTTTGCAATTACCGACCGGGTACCACCCAAACCTAAGGAGGTGTATTTCTACAATAGATTTATTGAGACATGGCCTGGCAAAGCAAGTTCAAGCGTCTACGTGGGAACTCCCGAATGGTTTGCCGTTTCAAAGAAAGCAAGTGCATACAAGCCAGCCGGCGAATATTCACGTGGGCTGGCTATCAGAAACGATACTATTAGTCTTCCTGTATTCAGGCAGTCAGAAAATATAGGTATCGGCGTAAACGTAGACGATTATATGGATGGCAGTGAAAACACCATTGCGTTTTACACCGCCAGGCTTTTTATGGATGATTCGTTAAGAACGGAAGTGACGCTCGACAACATTGGATACGACGAAACCCGATACATAAATGCCTACGTCGATTATGCCACCAGACAACGTGAACGTAAATGGGTACAATGCCTGTTTCAGTTACCGGGCAATATGCTCGACAGGTTGTATAGCAGCACTGGCAGCGGGAAAGGAAGGCTGTTCCTGGGCGATGGAAAAGTGCACAACATTCGGATAGAACTTACCGACAACAACCAAAACGCAACAGCCATAACCTTTTATGTAAGACCTGTTGAGCAGATCAGTCCAGATCCTGTTTTGGGCAAGCTTACCTGCGATATTGTTGCACCGCGCTGTGTTTATCGGATAGATAGGGATGATGTAAAGTTTGAATTGGATGAGAAGCAGTTTTATGACAATGTTTGCTTTCAGTTTTCCGTTACAGAAAACGGCAATGGTTTGTCTGACAAATTTAAATTGCATGATCCGCAGGTACCTGTGCATCATTATTTCGATCTGGAGCTGAGGCCCAAACCAAATACAATCACCGGGTTGCTGAAAAATAAAGTTGTGATGGCATACAGTGATGGCAAAGATGAAGACGGAAGGATGGCCGCTCTAACTGAAAGTGGCAGGTACAAATCTAAAGTGCGTAACCTGGGTACCTATTGGCTGGAAATTGATACACTTGCCCCGGTCATAGAATCTATGCAAAGGAAAAACAGCAATCTGGCTGGCGCAAAGCAGCTTGCGTTTACCGTGAAGGACAATATGACTTCCGTAAGAAGTTTCAGTGGTTATCTGGATGGCAAATGGGTTTGTTTTGAGCAGCATGGCGATGATTTCTTTTACAGATTTGATGAGCACTGCCCGAAAGGGAAGCACAAACTGGTTTTCACTGCCGAGGATGAGAACGGAAATGCAGCCAGTACAACACTTAATTTTGTGAGATAGGCGATTGTGAGCAAGCTCTAACAGGTAGGGATCTCGGATAATTGGAACAATTTAAAAACTACAATCGCACCGCGTGCGTGAAACGAATTTTATGAAACTACAACAAAAAGACAAGGCGCCTGATTTTACTACTACCGACCAGAATGGCAGCAAGGTGTCGCTTAAAGATTTTAAAGGGAAGAAGGTAGCATTGTACTTTTATCCGCACGACGATACCGAAACTTGCACAAAAGAAGCCTGCAATCTCAGAGATAATTATGCTATGCTGCGGCAGAAAGGGATAGAAGTACTTGGTGTAAGTATTGATGATGAAAAGAGCCATAAGAAGTTCGAGAAGAAATATGGCTTGCCGTTTACGTTGCTGGTAGATACCGAAAAGAAGATCGTAAATGCCTACGGTGTTTGGGGCGAAAAGCTGTTCATGGGCAAAACGATCATTAGCACCTACCGTACCACGTTTTTGATCAACGAAAAAGGGAAAATTGATCACATTATTGAGAAAGTAGTCAGCAAAAATCATGCACAGCAGATCCTTGAAACGTGGGGATTATAGGCTATTGTGCCTCTATGGATTATAATTATCCGTATTTTTGCAGGGATACAGTTCAGTCTGGATAAATTAAATAAGCGCAATGAAAAAATACCTTGTCCTGCTGATTATTGTTTTTTGTACAAAAGCAACGATCGGGCAGAATATTAATACAATAGCCGGTGCCGGAACTTACGGGTTTAGTGGCGATGGCAGCCCGGCAACTGCAGCCCAGTTTCAATACATTTGGTATGCTGCGCTGGGTGCCGGAGGGTCAATATACCTATCTGACAACAGTAACCACCGCATCCGGAAAATTGACGGAGCAGGCAACATTTCTACATTTGCGGGAGATGGTTTGCCCGGGTTCTCTGGTGACGGAGGGCAGGCGACTGCAGCGCATTTTTTCGGTGCAGCCGGAATTACTGTAGATGCGGCAGGAAACGTTTTTTTTGCTGATAAATCGAACCACAAGATCAGGAAAATAAATACCGCCGGTGTAATATCTACGATAGCCGGTACAGGTGCTGCTGGCTTTGCCGGCGATGGTGGTCCAGCCGCTGTGGCGCTGATCAATTCGCCATACGGTTTGCTGTCAGACGCAACAGGAAGTATCTACGTTGGCGACGTAGGCAATAACAGAGTACGTAAAATTAACGCTGCCGGTGTTATAACAACTGTTGCAGGTATTGGGTCAGCAGGATATACGGGCGATGGTGGTCCTGCTACCGCTGCAAGACTGTCTTCTCCAGCCTGTATAGCAAAAGATTTTCTGGGCAATATTTATATAGCCGATGTAAATAACAACTGTATACGCAAGGTAGATGCTTCAGGAATTATTACTACTGTAGCTGGTACCGGTACTGCCGGCTATAGTGGTGATGGTGGTCCGGCAATTGCTGCCATGTTGAATCAGCCCTTGGCTGTTGCAGTAGATGGGATTGGGAATCTGTTTATCTCAGATCAGTTCAACAACCGGATAAGGATGGTTGATCGCAATGGTATTATCTCAACATTGGCTGGTACTGGTGTAGCTGCATATGGTGGTGATGGAGGGCCTGCTACAGCAGCAGAGTTTTATAATCCGTTTGGAATTATTAACGATACTACCGGCAATTTATATATCTGCGATTGGGGGAATTTCAGGCTTCGTAAAATAGATTACAACAACCATTTGCCTTCTTTTGTATCTGGACTGGCCGATAGTTTCACTATATGCGAAAATGACGGATTGACGGCAATTAATTCGTTGATGCCCGTTGCAGATCCGGATACCGCGCAAACACTTACCTGGACAATTATATCCGGCCCGATGCATGGCTCAGCGTTCACGCCTTTTTCTACTTCGTCTACCGGTAGTGCAATAGTTCCTTCCGGACTATTTTATACTCCGGCTACGGGTTACTACGGCAGGGATACTTTCAGAGTAATGGTTGATGACGGTTATGCAATAGATACCATGATGATCTACGTGCGCATCAAGCCATTGCCATCCATGGGTCCAATAGTTGGCCCTGATTATGTTTGTATCGGATCACCGGCGAACTATATAGATACTGCTGCGGGTGGTGTATGGAGTATCAGCAACCCAAATGCAACAATATCGTCAACGGGCATAGTCCACGGCATTCAAATGGGTCTCGATACCATAACCTATACACATACTGTTGCAGGTTGCGTTACGTCCACTACCAAAGGGTTTGAAATTTTTCCGGTTAGCGATACAATAATAGGTATCCCGGCAATGTGCCAGGGAATGGCGGTATGGCTCACCGGTATTCCGGCGGGGGGTGTTTGGAGTTCAGTATCGGGTGTTGTCTCTGTAACAAATGGCTATGTGCTGGGGCTTGTGCCGGGCATAGATACTGTTACATATACAGTCACAAATCCCTGCGGTACTTTCAGCCATCAGCAAGAGATATTGGTAACCCCGTTGGTGGCACCGTTTATCGATATTACAGCCTCTCCCGGTCCATTTATTTTGCCAGGTCAGAGCGATACATTGTATGCCAATATTGTGACTGGCGGAGGACCTGGTTATGATTATCAATGGCAGCTAAATGGCACAGATATCCCGGGCGCTACTAATAGTTTTTATATAAGCGATACATTTCGCCGGCACGACTCAGTAACCTGTATTGTAACCAACGGGCCGTGCAGAATTTCCTCGTTTGGCTGGATATACATTGACTTTGTGAACAGTGTGCCAATGACTGAACTTTACAGGGGTCAGCTATATGTTTCACCCAATCCATCAAACGGCACATTTGTGGCAGAAGGAACCTTGGTGGCAGACAATAATGCTGCAGTTCTTGAAATTGCCGATGTGCTTGGAAGGGTGATATACAGAGATGAGATACAGGTGGTTAACGGTACTTTTAAAAAGCAGATCGATATGGGCGATGGATTCAAAAGCGGCATGTATCTGCTCAGAGTCAGCTCCAGCGGCGGGCAGAGAGTTGCCAGATTCAACGTCCGACAATAAAAATTATCCTCACTTCATAGAAAGCAAAAAGAAGAAGCCGATCAGAGATCAGCTTCTTCTTTTTGTTAGTGGAAGTTAATTATTTCTTACGGTAGTAGATCTGATCGTCGTTAAACTCGGTCAGTGCCTGCAATGGAGCATTAGCCATACGTTCGTAAATACGTGAAATTTCGATCTGCTCTTTATTTTCATGTACTTCTTCCAGGTTGTCGCCATGCACGGTGAATTCATCTAGTTTACGATGAAGTTCTTCTTTCATAGTTACAGAGATCTGGTTAGCACGGCGCGACACCACTACGATCGATTCGTATAGGTTGCCCGTTTTTTCTTTCATTGCTATAACGTCGCGTGTTTCCACAAGTGGATTAACGGAAGTAAGTGACTTTCTATTTGTGCTGCTCATCGCGTATTTTTTTTACTTTATTAGTTGCTTCTGAATATAATTTATTTGCGTCGTTCAGGTACTTTGAAGTAGGGTAGGTGTCTTTAAGTTCAGTATATGCACTGATCGCATTGGCATAGCGCTCTTCCTGCTTGTCGGTAATGCTGGCTTTTGCGTATTTGTACATCGACCTCATGATCATGTACTGGTACAGATCATTGTTAGGTGACTCAGGGAAATTGCGCATTACATTTTTGTATGCAACAGTTGCCGCCTTATACTGGTTGATATTGTAGTAGAGCTTAGCAGCACCCGATTGCTTCAACTCCAACTTGTTTTTCGACTGGTCAATGTAACTATTGGCCTCAGCAATTCTCTTGGAGTTGGGGTATCTGTTGGTATAAGACTGCAACGCGTCCAGTGCTTTAACTGAATTGGTCTGATCTAAAGAATACTTAGGTGCATATTTAAAGAGGCATACAGCACTCATAAATTCACACTCTTCAGCATCTTTACTCGTAGGGAAATACTCTGTGAAATTCTTAAAGTAGTACGAAGCATCCAGATAATCTTTGGTGTAATAAAAAGTGTAAGCGTATTTAAAAAACAGGGCCTCGTAGTTGCGGGTACTTTTCATTACAGGCATCAACTCTTTATACAACTCGTTGGCATGAATGTAGTGTTTCTTGTCGAAATACTCATTCGCCTTGGTGAGTTTGTAATTTACGTCACTGCTTTTCCTCACTTTTTCAAAGCCGCTGCAAGAACTAAGCAGCGTGATGCAGATCAGGAAATATAAAAAATGTCTAATTCGGAATGCCATAAAGGGAGGCAAATATATTGAAAAAAGCCGGATTTTGGAAATCAGGTACGATGTAAAAAGTTAAAAAACGAGCAATGTATGTGGTTTTGTAGTATGGGTATTGACAAAAAAAACCACCGGTATACCGGTGGTTTGCAAATGGGTTTTAAAGTAGTTATTCGTTTTTGTCGAACATCAGGTTAAAGATCTGGTCGTCACCAAGCACAAGCCAAACTTTGTTAATGTCGTCAGCAGTGAATTTTGTGTGGAAGCAGAAATACTGGTAGTGTGTTTCGCTGCCTTTTATTATATAATTGCACGCAAAGTCGCCTTCTTTGGCTACCGTAGTATAGCTGCGTATCAGTTTACCTGATTTCAATAGGATATTGATTTTATAGTTGTTCCATTCTAAAGCACCGGTTGCGCTGTTGATTACCGCGGCTTTAACGTGGGTAAAACCTTCTATGTCCTTCGATTCTTCCCACGTATAGGTGGTAGGATAAAACCCGAATACGAAATTCGTGGTTTTGCTTTCGTTGCTGATCAGCTCATAATAGAAAGGATTTTTCTTTGTAGTACCGCTCTGTGCCATTGCACCAAAAGTAAGTAGTACCAGTACTGCCAATATTAACTGTTTTTTAAACATGACTCGGAAATTTTAATTGTTTACGATTGAAAGTGGTTGACTAATGAAAACACAATATTAGAACAGAAAAGTGCAAAAAAAATACCACAATGGTGGTATTTTAGGTCAGTTTCATGAAAAAAAGTTAATAATAATCTGGTCGTGTCTAGGTGAATTTGTTTATCGTCCAACTTCAACTGATAGAAATGGCTGCGATTAGTCGAATTTTGTATTTGAACATTTGGAAGTTTGAAACGATCCTCAATTAATCTACTCAAAAGTAACCCAAGCTATTTTTGCTTCCTTTTTTCTGCCAATGTGCTCTACCATCAAGGTTGCATAAGTGTAGTTGTTACGGTCAAAATCGGATGATGTGATATAGCAGTAAATGGTTCTGTATTTGTCAGGTTCACCAAAAAGATAGAATTTTTCAACTTTATTATCGCCAAGCTTGCAGCAAATTACGTTCGATTCAGTTACCGAGTTTAATAGTTTTCTCTTAGGTTCATCTTCTCCTTTCTCGTAGTTTACAGGTAAGTCGTTAAATAATACATACTGTCCTCCTGGAGTGAATAAATAGTCTGCTGAAATGAACTGCCTGAAATAAAATGTTCTGCTAAATCCAAAGTAAGTTGGTGGAGGTATATATTGTCCTTTTGCTCTGTCGGCAATGTAAAATTTCTGTAAAGCGCCTTGCGTCATTTGATTCTTGTTAAATGCAAAACCACTTATCTCAGCACCATTTTCAGACAATTGGGAAATACCAGTTACACCGATGTAGGAATCTTCCCGCACCAGAGCGCCATTTCTTGTCATAGACTGTGTCCTAGTTTCTTCCGAAATAATAGTTGTTGTATTGTTTTTATTAATTATCATTTGTTGTGGTAAACCATGAAATGACCTGTCTGGGTCTATTTTGTTCTTAATATATTCTTCAACTTTTTCCGCATTGAATACCGTCGTGTGACTAATGTTCAAATCATCAGGATTAATGTAAAAAAGAACCGTCTGGTAAGTACTAGTTGTCTTTGAACGGTCGATAAGGAAATTGGATTTGGTTGATTGCTTCGTCAATAATATAGTCAATAATTGAATGGTATTGGTTGAATGGTTATATAACATTACACCGTTCACATCACTAAATTCTTGCTTTATAGCAGTCACATGATGATGGAATATTTTTTCTCCGGACCTAAGGCAAGAAACTGCAAAACCGCTAACAGTATCTCCAGGCTTTTCTATTGTCATATTTGTCGTAATAAAAAGACGTTTATCACCATCAACGATACAGCCGATATAATACAACGAACTGAAACTATCGCTTATTGTACAATAATCGGCATCGGTGAGTATTTCATGTTTTTCATTATAATGCTGCACATGCAGATAGTCTTTAGGCCTAGCAGGAATTTTTCGATAAATAATAGCGTAACAATCGGATGCTGGATCCTTTTCTACATAAATCTTAGAATAAACAAGATCAACAGTCGATTTTTTGTAATCTTTTACAGGCGCGAAACTTCCAGCTACATCTTCTTTAATGATTTCTGCCGTCGTTGCACTTATTCGTAAACGGTAGAGGGAAAGTTTTAGATTATTATCAATCTGCGTAAGGAATATAACAGCCTCGCCATTAATATCATACAAACCTGCAATTGCGCCCTCATCCAATCGGCGTGGATCCCACAACTGGCTGGTTATGGTTTTTCTCGCTATTTCTTTCCTTGTCTTGTCGTAGGCAATAATAGAAAAACCAACTTTATTCTCCATATGGAAAAACAGCGTGTTTCCGTTTCTTAATTGAAGCACTTTATTCCAGCCATTCTCTGGCTCCTCAAAGCCTGCGCTTTTTTCGATTCTATATTGTTGCGCAAAAACGTGTGTAACAGAAATGACGATTATTGTCAATGCAATTATGAACGATCTCATGAAATTAATTAGTTTCGCAACAAATTAATCAAATTGGATGATTAATGCAAAAAAAACGTCATTAAGGCTATTTCCTAAAAAGTAAATAATTTGGAGTTCGTTCCATTCATCGCAATGGGCTCAATTCTTAAAACTCTGCATTCTTAGGCGTTCTTGGGAACGGTATTACGTCGCGGATATTGGTCATTCCGGTAACGAATAGAACCATGCGCTCAAAACCCAGTCCGAAGCCGGCATGTGGCACACCTCCAAAACGACGTGTATCCAAATACCAGTACATTTCTTCGGTCGGTATGTGCATCTCTTCCATGCGCTGTGTAAGCTTATCCAGTCTTTCTTCCCTTTGCGATCCGCCAACTATTTCGCCAATGCCCGGAGCCAGAATATCCATAGCCGCTACAGTTTTGCCGTCGTCGTTCTGGCGCATGTAGAACGCTTTGATCTCCTTCGGGTAACCTGTAACGATCACCGGTTTTTTAAAGTGTTTTTCTACCAGGTACCTTTCATGCTCGCTCTGCATATCAATGCCCCACTTTACATCGTACTGGAATTTTTTCTTCTTATACGCAGGGGAATCTATCAAGATATCGATAGCCTCTGTATAAGTAATGCGTTCAAATTTATTGTTAAGTACAAACTCTAGTTTCTCGATCAAGCCCAGTTCGCTGCGCTCATTCATTGGCTTTTGTTTTTCTTCATCGGCCAGTCGGGTTGCCAGGAAGTCAAGGTCTTCCCGGTTGTGCTCCAAAGCATAGCTGATCACAAACTTCAGCAGGTCTTCGGCAAGATCCATGTTGTCATAGATGTCATTGAAAGCTACCTCCGGTTCTATCATCCAGAATTCAGCCAGATGACGTGCTGTGTTTGAATTCTCTGCTCTGAAAGTAGGTCCGAAAGTGTACACCTCACTAAAGGCCATTGCACCCAACTCTGCTTCCAGCTGACCGCTAACAGTGAGGTTGGTAGCCCTGCCAAAAAAGTCTTCTTTGAAATTGATAGTGCCATCCTCATTGCGTGGCGGATTGTCAAAAGGAAGAGTAGAAACTTTGAACATTTCACCTGCACCTTCTGCGTCAGAAGCCGTTACTATAGGCGTATGCAGATACACAAAGCCTCTGTCGTTAAAGAACTTATGGATGGCATATGCTAGCGTGTGACGCACACGGAACACAGCTCCAAAGGTATTGGTGCGGAAACGCAAATGCGCAATTTCGCGCAGGTATTCCAGGCTTGGGCGATTTTTAAGTTGCAACGGGAATTTCTCAGGGTCGCACTCGCCAAGAATAGTTACAGAGTCAGCCTTTATCTCAACTTTCTGTCCCTTGCCTTGTGAGGCTATTACCATACCATCTACACTAATAGAGGCACCATTATTAATTCCCTTGATCAGTTGTTCATCTGCATCCAGTCCTATTACGATCTGCAGATTACCGATGCACGATCCGTCATTTAGCGCTATGAATTGATTGTTGCGGAAAGAGCGCACCCATCCCTTTACATTAACCTGATAATCACATTTATCGTTCTGCAGAATCTCCTTGATCTTTGTCCGTTGCATTATAATAGTTTTAGCCTGCTGCCGTTGCCCGGCAATATATTAGGTGGCGAAATTAAGCCTGATTATTTTTTGCGAGAAATTATTTTTAAAATTCAAATTGGTCGTCGCAGAGACATTAGTAGCTATTTGCTGAAAAACAGGTATTTAACAGCAATTGCCATTAAAATAACCCCAAATATCCGTTTAAGTGTCACTTCTTCCAGATTCAAAGCAATTTTGCTGCCGAAAAAACTGCCCACAATAAAGGCTATAACCAGCACTGCTGCTACTCTGAAATCAACATAGCCGGATTTGTAATAATTAATAACCGCTAGAAAGCCGATTGGAGGCAAAAGCATAGCTAGCGAAGTGCCCTGGGCCATTTTCTGACTGACCGCAAAAATCATCACCAGTGCCGGCACAATAATAATTCCGCCTCCTATACCAACGATGCTGCTCAGCAGACCTGCCACCAGTCCGATGATGAGAAGACCTAATAATGCAACTATGCTGATATTCATTATTTGTGTTTTGTAGAAGTGGATATGGGTATTCTTTGACAAAATTACTGTATTAAAAGCTACAATACTCAGTTTGGGAATTGGTTTCGCCGATTAGCCTGTATTGCTGATTCCCTATTCTTATCTTTTAAAAATATATTATTGAATGCTATGCGTATAATCGGTGAGATATCGAAATTGGTAATGTTTATCTGGTTAAAATAACAGGTTCATATTCGTTTTAGCACCTTTTAAAAGAGGCCTGAACAGCCGCAAATGAGGTAATGCACAGCAATCCACACTAATCCACAGGTAATTAACAGAGGGTGCATCAAAATAGGGGTGTAAATGGCCTGAAAGTGTTAACTGGCAAGCGTTTCAACTCATATATCAACTTGTGGATAAATATGTTTTACCAATTTGGTGGGAATTTGTGGGATTTTGTGTTATTTTGTGTTTATTATTATTTTCCACAACAATGGCCAATTTTCTAGGTGAATGTGAAGTAGCAATTGACGCCAAAGGGCGCTTCTTGCTGCCGTCTGGATTCCGGAAGCAACTTGCTGAAGGGACCGGTGGAAAGTTTGTAATAAATCGTGGTATAGAAAACTGCTTGACGATATACACTGAAGACGTATGGGAAGTGATCAGCGAAAAAGTAAATAAGCTGAACGACTTTAAAGCAAGCGTAAGAAAATTCAAGAGATTGTTTCTGAACGGCGCAACAAGAGTAGAACTGGATAGTGCAGACAGATTGTTGTTACCAAAGAATCTTTTGGAATATGCAGGGATAAAAAAAGACGCTGTGTTTAGTCCGCAGGGCAATAAAGTAGAATTGTGGGATAAAGATACGTATTATAAATACATACAGGAAAATTCAGGGTCGTATAGTGATCTGGCTGAAGATGTGGCGGAAGATTTCGGAACACCATTAGACAAAATTTAAAAAATGGGAAATCCGGGAAATTACCACACAACAGTTCTTTTGCATGAGGCGGTTGATGGATTGGCAATAAAGGAAGGCGGAGTATATGTAGATGCGACGTTTGGTGGTGGCGGGCACAGCAGACTGATACTGGAAAAGCTGGGACCAGAGGGTAAGTTGATAGCGTTTGATCAGGATGCTGACGCGTGGGTCAATAAGCCGGATGATAACAGGCTGATACCGGTGACTGAGAATTTTAAATACTTGCGTCGTTTTTTACGGCTGCATGGGCATAAAGAAGTTGATGGGATATTGGCAGATTTGGGTGTAAGTTCTTTTCAGTTTGATACAGCAGAGCGGGGCTTTTCGATTCGTTTTGATGGACCGCTGGATATGCGGATGGATAAACGCTCCGAGCTGACTGCTGCAAAAGTTTTGCAGACATACAGCGAAGCGCAGCTGCTTCAGATTTTTGAACAATACGGCGAAGTGCGGAATTCTAAGCAACTGGCAAAGCATATTGTAACGAGCAGGAGAGGGATGAATATACAGACCATTGAAACCCTGAAGGCGATACTGGCACCGGTGATGAGAGGAAATCCGAACAAGTATCTGGCTCAGGTTTTTCAGGCGCTGCGTATTGAGGTGAATGATGAGCTGGGTGTACTAAAGGAGTTTTTGCAGCAGGCTGCAGAGAGTCTGAAGCCAGGAGGAAGACTAAGTATAATATCATTTCACTCGCTTGAAGACAGGATAGTGAAACAATACATAAAGAGAGGAAGGTGGGATGAACCGGGTGCGTATGAAGAAGTAGTGAAGCCATTGATGAAACCGGTAAATCCAAAACCAATTGAACCAACTGAGGCAGAGATGAAGATAAACAGCAGGTCGAGGAGTGCCAAGCTGAGAGTAGGGGAGCGGGTAGCCGGTTAATGTTGGCAATGGTTGATGTGCAGTAAAATTAAGGCAGGTTGCCTTTGAATATAAATGAGTACTGAGGAGCAGAGTAAGCAGGAAGAATTGATGACCCCGGCGCAAAGGGTTAAAAACGACTGGAAGTCGTTAGTGGAGAAGGTTTCCTATAGAGCAATCGTAAATAACATTCCATACCTCGCATTTCTTGTCCTTTTATGTGTGCTGTATATCAGCAACAGTCATCGTGCTATTGAGATGCAGCGGGAGTTGAATGCCCAGAACAAACAACTCAAAGAACTCAGATGGAAGTATATGGATGTGAAATCACAGCTAATGTATGTGAAGACGGAAACGCAGGTAATTAAGAATGCAGAGAAAATAGGATTGAAGCCTTCATTGCTTCCGGCATATAAGGTAACAGCCGCAACTGCCTCAAAAACAGAAATGCATTGAGCAGTTTGCAGGAGCAGATTCAAAATAAAGAAGTAAAAATAAATAAGGAAAAAAACAGAAAATAAATTGACAATCAAGAAAGACATACGATTCAGGGTATACATTGCCTTTACCTGCATCTGCTTGCTTGGTTGTGCTATCATTATCAAAGCAGCGCTGATACAGATAAAAGAAGGACCAAAGCTAAGAGCTATGGCCAGGGAAATGCATACCAGATTCGATACGTTGCTTGCCGAACGTGGTAACATCTATACCGAGGACGGTGTATTGCTGAGTTCCTCCATTCCTGAATTTGATGTGCACATAGATTTCTCGGTGATGGACTCCGGGCTGTTTGCCAAAAATATTGATTCTTTATGCCTGTGTGTATCCAGACTCATCATGGACAAAACAGCAGAGCAGTATAAAGAGGAGTTTGTAAGAGCCTATGAGGAGGGAGAGAAATACTACCCGCTGAGCAGAAGGAAGTTTAAATATTATGAGTACGAAGCGCTGCGTTCCTTCCCGATATTTAATAAAGGAAAAGGAAGAGGTGGGTTCATTGTAGATTCTAAGGAGAAGAGAGTTAATCCTTACAATATGTTGGCGTTCCGTACCATCGGAATTTTCAGAGACAGCAATGTATCCGGGTTGGAGGCTACTTATAACAAGGCGCTTGTGGGTGAAAACGGCAGGCGTGTAGTGCAGAAAAGCACCGGCAATGTGTGGGTGCCGATTGAAGGTTCAGAACTGGAGCCGCAAAACGGAAAGGATATTGTTACCACATTAGATATAAACGTGCAGGATGTGGCCGAGCACGCATTGATGAGCATTCTGCAGAAGTACGAATGCTTGTATGGCACATGCATAGTAATGGAAGTGAAGACTGGTAAAATAAAAACTCTGGTGAATCTGGGTCGCCAGCCTGATGGCAGCTACTGGGAGGATTTTAATTACGCAATGATGCCTACAGAGCCGGGGTCCACATTTAAACTGGTTACTTTGCTTTCCCTGCTCAATGATAAACTGATCAATGTAGATCAGATAGTAGATGCCGAGGGAGGAGCTATACATTTTGGCAACAGATTGATGCGTGATTCTCATCTGGGATTAGGCGCTATGCCTATTTGGAAAGCATTTGCGGAGTCAAGTAATGCTGCAATGGCAAAACTGGCTAACGCTAACTATAAAGACAATCCGTCGCAGTTCGTTAATCACCTGGTGCAGTTTCATCTCGATCAGCCAACAGGTATTGATCTGTTTGGTGAAAGAAGGACGGTGATCATCAAGCCAACAAGCACATCATGGAGCAATACCTCGCTGCCATGGATGGCTACAGGCTATGGTGTGCAGATAACCCCATTGCACACGTGCATGTTGTACAATTCGGTGGCCAACGATGGCAAGATGATGAAGCCATACCTCGTAAGCGCCATCAAAGAGTACGGTAAGGAAGTGAAAAAATTTGAACCTACAGAAATTGTGAAAGTTGGCGACTCAAGCGTAATTGCGCAAATAAGGAAATGTACACGTGCCGTTGTGACTGAAGGAACTGCCAAGGGTATTGAGTCGCCTTTCTATACCATGTCGGGCAAAACTGGAACAGCTCAGGTAGCTGATAAAGGAATAAGTTATACCGATGGAGTCTATCAGGGCTCATTCGTAGGTTACTTACCTGCCGATCAACCTAAATATACCATTTGTGTGGTGATACGTACCAAACCACATTCTGTGGCATATTATGGTGGTGCTATTGCTGCACCGGTATTCAGGATGGTAGCTGATAAGATATTTTCTGAGAACATTGGCGCCTGGGGCGGTCCGCTCGACAGCCTGGCTAGAAACAGTTCTGGCGCTGTGATCGCAAAATCGGCAACCAACAGGAATTACCAAACACTGTTTCATGCCATTCAGAAAAAACTGCCTTTACCTGCTGAAGATAAAAGCAGAATGATGGAAGTGAGAACTGATTCAAATAGGGTTGCGGCAGTAGTTCCAAAAGCAGTATACAGAAACGTGATGCCGGACTTGAAAGGAATGGGACTTAAAGACGCTATATACATTCTGGAAACTGAAGGACTGCAAGTGCAGGTGAAAGGAAGGGGGAAAGTACAGGAGCAATCTATAGCACCTGGTACTATAATTAATAAAGGACAAAACATAATACTGCAGCTGAGCTAATGCATAAACTAACCGACATATTGATCAATGTACATCCAATAAAAATTATTGGAGCTACAGATGTTATGGTCGTTAGTCTGCATATAGATTCACGTAAAGTAACTGAGGGATCTGCCTTTGTTGCGGTGAAAGGAACTTTGTCAGATGGTCATCAGTTTATAGATACAGCAATTGCTCAGGGTGCAAAAGTTATTGTGTGTGAGACGCCGCCATCTGCAATTGTTGAAGGTATAGTGTATGTACAGGTGAAGGATTCAGCTCAAGCCACTGGACTCATAGCAGATGCATTTTACGATTGCCCATCGGCTGCAACCAAAGTGGTTGGCGTTACCGGCACAAATGGCAAGACCACAACGGCAACATTGCTGTATCAGCTTTTTGAAAAACTTGGTTATAAATGCGGCTTGATATCAACTGTACAGAATCGCATTCATGAGCAGGCTGAAGCGGCTACCCATACAACCCCCGACGCAATATCAATACAGGCGCTGCTGAGAAGAATGGTGGATGCCGGATGCAGTCATGTATTTATGGAAGTAAGTTCGCATGCAGTTCATCAGCATAGGATTGCCGGACTTAGGTTTGCGGGTGGTGTATTCACAAACATAACGCACGATCATCTGGATTACCATAAAACATTTGATGAATATATAAGAGTTAAGAAGAGTTTCTTTGATGGCTTGCCCAAAGATGCCTTCGCACTAACGAATGCAGATGACAAACGGGGGATGGTGATGCTGCAGAATACTGTGGCAGAAAAGAACACCTATAGTCTTAAAGCGCCTTCTACAGTGAAGGGTAAAATTCTGGAGAATAATCTGACAGGTTTGATCATGAACGTAGATGGACATGAAGCGCACTTCAGGATGATCGGAACTTTCAATGCCTATAATCTGCTAGCTGTATATGGTACGGCTAAATTGCTGGGCGAAGATAGTCTGACAGTACTTGAGGTGTTGAGTGGGTTGCAGGGTGCGGCCGGTAGGTTTGAGACCTATATGTCGCCTAAAGAAAAAATACTGGGTATTGTAGACTATGCTCATACACCTGATGCTTTACTGAATGTGCTGGCAACTATTAACCAGCTGCGCACACAGGGTCAGCAGTTGTTTACAATTATCGGTTGCGGCGGAGACAGAGACAGAACCAAGCGACCACTTATGGCGCAGGCTGCGTGTGAACATAGCGACAAAGCGATACTGACTTCTGATAATCCGAGGAGTGAAGACCCGGAGGAGATATTAAACGAAATGGAGGCCGGATTGACAGGGCCGCAAAAAAGAAAGAGTCTACGTGTGACAAGCAGAAAGGAAGCGATTAAGGTAGCGGTATCAATGGCGCAACCCGGAGATGTAGTGTTGGTTGCAGGTAAAGGTCATGAGACTTATCAGGAAATAAAGGGTGTAAAGCATCATTTTGATGATAAGGAAGTATTAACTGAAGCATTTGAAACATTAAATAAATAGAGTCTTACATGCTGTACTATTTGTTCACATACCTGCGCGATACATTCCACCTGGCCGGTGCAGGAGTGTTCAATTTCATTACGTTCAGGGTCGCTATGGCAATTATATTGTCGTTGGTTATCTCAATGGTGATGGGTAAGAGACTTATTGCTTTCTTGCAGCGGAAACAAATAGGAGAAACCGTAAGAGATCTTGGCCTGCAGGGAGAGGTGCAGAAGAGAGGCACTCCTACGATGGGTGGACTGATCATCATTGCAGCAATTCTGATTCCTACTTTGTTATTTGCCAGAATCCTGAATGTGTACATAGTATTGATGCTTGTTTCTACCGTGTGGTTGGGCATGGTTGGCTTTCTGGATGATTATATCAAAGTGTTCAAGAAGAACAAAGAAGGTTTGGCCGGTCGTTTTAAAATAATGGGTCAGGTAGGACTGGGAATTATTGTTGGACTTACTATGTATTATAACAACCATGTAGTGATCAGCAGGGAGGTGACTGGTGGAAAGAGCGGTGTATATAATGCGGCGGAAAAATTGGAGGCTGGTGAATTTACCAGGAAGGACGAATCGGGAAAGATCCAGAAGTATGTAAATGTCCGCACCGCAACAACTACAATTCCTTTTGTAAAAACCCATGAGTTCAGGTATGAGCGGATCGCCGCACTTTTTGGCGAAAAATATGTGGACGTAACAACGCCGATAATTTATATCCTGTTTGTGATTTTCATAATCGTTGCTGTATCTAACGGTGCCAATATTACAGACGGTGTGGATGGTTTGGCAACCGGTGTATCTGCGATAATAGGTGTTTGTCTCGGTGTATTTGCCTATGTATCGGGCAACTACGTATTTGCCGGATACCTGAACATAATGGATATACCAAACCTGGGTGAGTTGTCGATATTCATTGGCGCGTTCGTGGGAGCATGTGTAGGGTTTTTGTGGTACAACGCTTATCCCGCGCAGGTGTTCATGGGTGATACAGGAAGTCTGGCACTGGGTGGTATTATTGCATCACTTGCCATCATAGTGCGTAAGGAACTACTCATTCCAATTATTTGCGGAATATTTCTGGTTGAGAACTTATCAGTAATGATACAGGTGGCCTATTTCAAGCATACCAAAAAGAAATATGGTGAAGGCAGGCGCATTTTTTTGATGTCGCCGCTGCATCATCATTATCAGAAGTTGGGATACCATGAGTCTAAAATTGTGACACGGTTCTGGATCATTGGAATACTGCTGGCGATATTAAGTATAGTGACATTAAAACTGCAATAGTGGAGGCAAACACAAAACGACTCGTAATACTGGGTGCTGCAGAAAGCGGTGTTGGCGCAGCATTGCTTGGTAAGCAGCAGGGTTGGGAAGTGTTTGTGAGTGACGGCGGTAAGATCAAAGAAGGGTATAAAGAAGTATTGAATGCCCAGGGAATAGAATATGAAGAAGGACAGCATACGATTGAAAAAGTGATGAGCGCATCGTGCATTGTGAAGAGTCCGGGTATTAGTGATAAAGTAGCGATAGTCAAGAAAGTAAGAGAGGCTGGAATAGAAGTGTGCAGCGAGATAGAATTTGGGTATAGGTATAAAGGTGATAGCAAGATAATAGCAATTACAGGCAGTAATGGTAAGAGTACTACAACAAAGCTAACCTACCATATACTGAAGGAGGCGGAATACGACGTGGCAATGGTTGGGAATATTGGTTACAGCTTTGCCAGGCAAATTGCGGAGCGACCCTGTGAGTGGTATGTGATGGAAGTAAGCAGCTTTCAGTTGGATGATACAAAAGAGTTCAGACCAGATGTAGCAGTACTGTTGAATATTACTCCCGATCATCTGGACCGATACGACTACAAGTTTGAAAATTATGTTGCATCTAAATTTTTGATAACAAAGAACCAAAATAAGAACGACCATTTTGTGGTCAATAAAGACGACAAAGCAATACATGACTACATCACTAAACATTCTATTCACGCACAAACAATATACTTTACGATGAGCGACAATAACATTGGGAACGAAGGCGGCCATATCAGCGGGGATCATCTGAATATACTGTACAACGGAGAGAACCTGAACATGTCTATACATGATCTGGCTATTAAGGGCAAACACAATCAATACAATTCTATGGCGGCAGGGATATCAGCCCGTATTGCGGGCGTACGGAAGGAGAAGATCAGGGAGAGTTTCCTTGGCTTTGAAGGATTGGAACACAGGCTGGAATACATAGCCACCATAAGAGGTGTTGAATATATCAATGACAGCAAAGCTACCAACGTTAACTCGGTATGGTATGCGCTCGAGAGCATGAAGAAGCCTGTGGTGCTTATTCTTGGTGGGCAGGATAAGGGAAATAACTATACTGAGATACTGGATCTCGTTAAAGAGAAGGTTAAAGCGATTGTGTGCATGGGACTGGATAACAAACCTATCCATGATGCATTTGATGGCGTGGTTGATATAATTGTAGATACCAACAATGCAAAAGATGCCGTTTTGGCTTCTTATGCAGTGGCTGAGAGCGGAGATGTAGTATTGCTGGCTCCGGCATGTGCAAGTTTTGATGTGTTTAAAAATTTCGAAGACAGAGGCAAACAGTTTAAAGATGCTGTGCGTAATCTGTAAACAATAAGTACAATGGCAGAAGGAATGAAGCAATTACTGAACAGGACTAAAGGCGACCATGTTATATGGGGCGTTGTGCTGTTGCTTTCATTCATCAGCATGCTGGCCGTGTATAGCTCCACTGGTTCGCTTGCCTATAGAATGGAGAAAAATGCAAGCTATTACATGATGAAACAGGTAATGGTTTTAGGGCTGGGTTTGCTTATTATTTATTGGGTACACAGAATTAACTATGCAAAATTTGCAAGAGTGGCAGTGATACTTTACTTATTGAGCTTGCCGTTATTAGTTTATACATTGTTCTTCGGTACCAGTCTCAATGAAGGGTCAAGGTGGATCAGGCTCCCCGTCATCAATCTCACTTTCCAAACCTCAGATTTGGCAAAGCTGGCGTTGTTTATGTTTTTAGCCCGTTCATTGAGTATCAAACAAGCCGATATAAAAGACCTGCGTAAGGGATTTATACCAGTGTTGTTGCCTATGTTGTTTACATGTGCGCTTATAGCGCCTGCAAATCTTTCTACGGCATTGATGTTGGGAGCCACCTGTAGTATACTATTCTTTATTGGCAGGGTACAGATCAAACATTTATTGTTGTTGGTAGTAGTAGGCTTTATAGGTATTTCTGTACTGTTCACCGTTTCTAAGCTCACAGGTTTTGGTCGGGCAAATACATGGGAGCAGCGCATACATGATTTTTTTGGTGGTAAAAAGAAGGAGGGGAAGCAGGAAGACGTATACCAGGTGCAGCAGGCAAAGATTGCTATTGCAAACGGTGGAATAACGGGAAGGGGACCGGGACGGAGCCAGCAGAAGAATTTCCTGCCTCATCCCTACTCCGATTTTATATTCTCTATTATTATTGAAGAGTACGGATTGATAGGTGGCAGTGTGGTAGTGATGCTTTATTTGTTGTTTTTGTGGAGAAGCATACTCATTTTCAAGAGGTGTCCTTTCGCATTTGGCGCCTTCCTGGCTGTTGGGTTAAGTATTACCCTGGTTTTTCAGGCTATGCTCAACATGGCAGTGAATGTACACCTCGTGCCTGTTACCGGTCTTACACTGCCTATGGTAAGTATGGGAGGGTCTTCAATTTGGTTTACCAGTATTGCTATAGGAATAATACTAAGCGTAAGTAAGTATGTAGATGAAATGGAAGGGGAGAAGAAAAATTCATCGAAGAATATTGAGAAAGTAGCCGCTGCAGAGCAGAATACAACCGATGAAAGCGGAGAGATTGAAACAGTAAAGAAAGTTAGAGTTAGAAAAAGTAAACAAACAGGAGATAACGAACCAATACCGGCAATATAGATCATGAGTGAATTGCGCGTCATAATAGCAGGAGGTGGTACAGGCGGACATATATTCCCCGCTCTGGCTGTCGCGCACGCGTTATTGAGATTGAGACCAGACACCCAGTTGTTGTTTGTAGGTGCGAAGGGGAAAATGGAAATGGAGAAGATTCCCCAGGAAGGATTTAAGATTATTGGGTTGGATATAGCAGGGTTCGACAGAGGAAACATCCTGAAAAATGTTTCATTGCCTTATAAATTGTTAATGACCAGAATTGAGTCCCGCAGAATTATTAAGGAGTTTAAGCCAACGGTAATTGTTGGTGTTGGCGGTTTTGCGAGTTTCCCGGTTTTGTCTGCTGCACAGGGTATGAATATTCCTACTTTAATTCAGGAGCAGAATTCATTTGCGGGCAAGAGTAATAAAATATTGGCAAGAAAAGCGCGGGCGATATGTGTAGGATATGAAGGAATGGAGCGGTTTTTCCCAAAGGACAAAATTGTATTGACAGGAAATCCGGTGAGGAAGAGTATCTCAGATATGGCAAGAACCGGCGATGATGGTAAGGCATGGTTTGGCCTGCTTAACAGAGGCACAACAATACTTGTGGTGGGAGGCAGCCTGGGCGCAAAATCTATTAATGAAAGTGTGGACGCTTTTCTGGATGAGATCATGAAGGAAGATGTGAATATCATCTGGCAAACAGGCAAGTTGTACTACGAGAAAGCACGGAGCAGGGGAGCAGATTATAGGAATAGGGTAAAAGTATTCGATTTTATTAAAGAGATGGACTATGCTTACGCGGCTGCAGATATTGTGATTTCGAGAGCAGGAGCCTTGGCAATTGCAGAATTGTGTATTGCAGCCAAGCCGGTAATTTTTGTACCCTATCCACATGCGGCTGAAGACCATCAGACGAGCAATGCTGCTTCTTTGGCAAAGCATGGTGCGGCAGTGTTGGTTAAAGATGGACATGTACGGACTGAATTGTTAGGAGAATTGAAAACAATTTTGAACGATAACGATAAACAAAAATCTATGTCGGATAATCTGAGGGCAATGGCGATCAGAGATGCTGATGATAGGATTGCGAAAAAAATAATAGAAATAGCGGGCGTTTAAAAATGAATGTAAGGGATATAAACAGGGTGTATTTTATTGGTATCGGCGGCATCGGTATGAGTGCGCTTGCCCGGTTTTTCCACGAGAACGGAGCAGTAGTAACCGGATACGACCGCACTGAAACTGATCTCACACGGCAGCTGATGTCGGAAGGGATCAATATTCATTTTACCGATGATGCCGGGCTTGCTGATCAGCAGGCTCAGCTGGTAGTGTATACACCTGCTATTCCTAAAGATCATACAGAATTGAACTGGTTTATAGACAATCATTTTCCTGTGTTCAAGCGCAGCGATGTATTGCAATCTATTACGCAGTCTATGTTTGCTGTTACGGTTGCAGGTACTCACGGCAAAACAACTATTTCTACCATGACGGCTTACCTGCTCAGAGAAACCGGCTACGGATGCAATGCATTCCTGGGTGGCATTTCTGTGAATTATGGTAAGAATTATTGGAGCAGTGATAAAGATACCGCAGTTATAGAAGCCGATGAATACGACCGTAGTTTCCTGAAGTTGTCACCTGATATAGCAATTCTTACTGCTATAGATCCTGATCACCTGGATATATATGGAACTGCTGAAGAGATGGAGGCGGCTTTTATACAATACACCCGCAATATTAAACTGGGTGGAACGTTGCTGGTGAAACACGGACTACATCGTCAGGATGAACTTAAGGGGCCTATCACTTTAACCTATAGTCTGCAGAATGATGCGGCCGACATATATGGGGCGAATATTGTAGTGAAAGATGGTGGCTATATTTTTGATGTTCAGGGAGAGGATTGGAAAATAGAAAATGTGCAGTTGCATCTGGGAGGTATGCACAATGTTGAAAATGCGATTGCAGCCATTGCAGTTACCGAATTGTTGGGCATAGATAGTGAAAAAGTTAAGGGTGCGCTTGCTGCCTTCAAAGGTATCAGGCGTCGGTTTGAGTATGTTATTAAGAACGATAAGACCGTATTTATCGACGACTATGCACATCATCCTGAAGAGCTGGCAGCTTTGATTAAAAGTGCAAAGCAATTATTTAAAGGGCGCAGGTGTGTGGTTTGTTTTCAGCCACACCTGTTCAGCCGCACCCGTGATCTGGCAGAAGGATTCGCAGCTAGTCTTGATATGGCAGATGAGGTAATACTGCTGGACATTTACCCTGCCCGTGAATTACCAATGGAAGGCGTTACTTCCCGTATAATTGCTGAGAAGATGACTAATCCTGCACACACTATTTTATCGAAAGAAGGTTTGCTGGAATATGTAAAATCGGCTAAGCTGGATCTGTTTATAACAGCAGGTGCCGGAGATATTGATAAACTTGTTCTACCAATAAAAGAAATACTGCAATCTAAATAATGGCTGCAAAACGCAAAATATCAGTACGTAAAATAATTCAGGTGGTACTCACTGTGATAGTGACTACCAGCTGCGTTATGCTGATGGCCAGTGCGTCGAAAATTGAGAATGCAAAATTGATTAAGAATGTTGTTGTTCATTACAACAATTGTAAAAAGTATCACTCTGTTGAGGAGAAAGACATTATGAACCTGGCTGTATACAACAGGAACATTGACATCTGGCATGAGCCGATCTCTAAACTGGATATACGGTCTATGGAGCAGATGATCATGGCCGACCCCTGGATAGCCAATGCACAGGTGTTTGTGGACAATGCAAGGGTGCTGCATATGTATGTAACCCAGCGCATACCAGTGGCGAGGGTGTTTCAAGCTGATTCCAGAAGTTACTATATGGATACCACAATGAGCATTATGCCACTGTCTAAAAATTACAATTACTATACACCAGTATTTACAAATGTGCCTGAGTTGAAAAACGATAGCATCAGTTGGGCGCTAAGAAGTGATATTGTTTCGATGGTACGTACTATACAGGCAGATAGTTTCTGGTCCGCTCAGATTTCGCAAGTGATCGTCGATTCTCCCGGCATGTATGAGATAGTGCCTGTGCTTGGTGACCAGAGAATAATAATTGGGAATGTAGCAGACCTGAAACAGAAGCTGAATAATCTGTTTGTGTTCTATAAAAACGTGCTCAACCGGATTGGTTGGGACAGATATCAGGTGCTGGATGCGAGGTTCAATGGGCAGGTGGTGGCCTCTCCTTCTTTGCCTTATACTGGTCCCGTAGACAAAGCCGTTACCAACATGAACTGGATCAACAGTATTTTTGAAACCGAGGCCAGAAACGATTCAAGGGATTCGCTGATGGGATCTGGTAATAAGACAGTACAGGCCTGTGACGACAAAAAGCAAACAGATAAAGCAGTAAAAATTGATAATAAAAAAAAGCAGACTAAGTAGTTACAACAGATTCAAATAACAAAGTTCAATAACAAGTATTAAATCTCTGAAAAATGAGCAAGAAAGAACAACCAGTTATCGTAGGTCTGGATATTGGTACCACCAAAGTGGTGGCAATAGCCGGTAGAAAAAACGAGTTCGGTAAAGTGGAAATTCTCGGTGTAGGCCGTGCAGATTCTGCAGGCGTAAGCCATGGAGTGGTGATGAATATTGAGCAGTGTATTCGCTCGATAGAACAGGCGATCGAAAGATGTCTGCTTTCTAATTCCAACCTGGAAATTAAAGAAGTGTATGTTGGCATAGCCGGTCAGCATATTAAAAGCCTGCAGACTCGTGGCGACCGTGTGAGGACGAACGTGGAATCGGAAATCAGCAAAGAAGATATAGATCTGCTGGTGAGGGATCAGTACCGTACTTACATTCCGGCTGGCGATCAGATAATTGATATTATTCCTCAGGATTTTACCGTGGATAGTACCGCATATGTGGTTGATCCTATTGGTATGAGCGGTGTAAAGATCGGTGCTAACTTTCATATCATTACCGGTGACCGCAATGCCATTAGAAATATCAAACGTTGTGTTGATAAATCCAGGCTGGTGACCCGCGATCTTGTATTGCAGCCATTAGCTTCGGCTGCTGCCGTTATGAACGACGAAGACCTGGAAGCTGGCGTAGCTATAGTGGATATAGGTGGTGGTACTACTGATATGGCTGTATTCTACGACGGCATACTGAAGCATACTGCGGTGATCCCTTATGCGGGTGTGAACATCACCAACGATATCAGGAATGGCCTTGGCGTATTGCGTGCTCAGGCCGAACAAATGAAGGTTCAGTTTGGTACTGCACTTGCCGAGGAAGCAAACGGTAATGCATTTATCACTATCCCTGGGCTCAGAGGTTTGCCGCATAAAGAAATATCTGTCAAGAATCTTGCGCATATCATTCAGGCTAGGATGCAGGAAATACTTGACTACGTTGTTTACCACCTAAAACAAATAGATCTGGATAAGCGTTTGTACGGCGGGATAATTCTTACCGGTGGTGGTGCGCAATTGAAACATGTTACTCAGCTTACTGAATTCGTTACAGGGCTTGGTGCACGTATCGGTTATCCAAACGAGCATCTTGCTGGCGGAGACAAGGAGGCGATGATGAATCCTATGTATTCAACTTGTATTGGCTTGATCTTGCGTGGCTACGACGATTTTGAAAACGGAAAAATGCGGTTTGCGGGCGAAGGTGGGAATTATATGCATATCCCCACAGATGGCCTTAAAGAAGAGGTTGTAGAGGAGGAAGTTGTAGAAACTCCCGAGCCTGAAATGACCGACGACGAAGCAATGGAAGAAAGACTGGAGGCCAATAAGCAAAGGGCACGAAAGCGAAATGAAAATGTGAAGCGCTTGTTTGACGGGCTGCGAGGCAAATTCATGAAGATGTTTGAGGACGTTGAAGACCATGAAATTGAATAATAAACTAACTATATTTTACTTAAACAACTAACCAATTAATTCACTAACTTCTAATTCACACTATATGATACATTTCGAAATCCCAAAAAACCAATCGTCTATTCTAAAAGTGATAGGTGTAGGCGGCGGCGGAAGCAACGCTGTTAATTACATGCACAACCTCGGTATAGAAGGCGTTGACTTTGTTGTTTGCAATACAGATTCGCAGGCGCTGGCTTTGAGTCCGGTTGCCAATAAAATTCAACTGGGGCCACATCTTACTCAGGGTCTGGGCGCAGGTGCAAATCCTGAAATTGGAAAACAGTCATGCGAAGAAAGTCTTGAAGATATTTCTAAGATACTGAAGGTAAATACCCGCATGGCATTCATTACTGCGGGTATGGGTGGAGGTACAGGTACAGGCGGTGCGCCTGTTGTTTCTAAGATCTGTCGCGATCTTGGCATCCTAACGGTTGGAATTGTAACTACACCGTTTACATATGAAGGCCGCAAGCGTATGAAGCAGGCGCAGGAGGGCATTGATAAAATGCGTGACCATGTTGATACCATTCTTATTATCTCAAATGATAAGCTGCGTCAGCAGTTTGGCAATCTTCCTTTTACACAGGCATTTGCTAAAGCTGATGGTATACTTGCCACTGCTGCCAAATGTATCACCGATGTGATCACTTCTACCGGTCAGATCAACGTTGACTTTGCAGACGTTTGTACAGTAATGAAGAATGGTGGTGTGGCTATTTTGGGCAGCGCAAAAGCAGCCGGAGAAAACAGAGCATTGGTAGCTGTGGAGGAAGCGTTGAACTCTCCTCTGCTGAACGACAGCGATATCCGCGGAGCTAAATGGTTGTTGCTGAATATTACATCAGCTGCCGGCGAGCACGAGCATACAATGGATGAGGCAGAAGCCATTCAGGCTTATGTGCAGCAACAGGCTGGCGATAATTGCGATGTAATATTGGGTATGGGCCACGATCCTAATCTGACAGATAGCATCGCTGTTACGGTTATTGCAACTGGTTTCAATCACAAGGATATCAAACTGGAATATCCTGCAAAAAACAATGAACCGGAAAAAATAGTTGTGAAGCTTGGAGAAATGAATACTCCTTCCGAAATACATCTTACTGAGCCAAGGTCGTATAAGCAGCCAGAGAATATGGCGCCAGTTTTGGTAGAGGAGACTCCGGTTGTTAATAATGCATGGGACTTCAAACCGGCAGAAGCTTTTGCGCACATACATGAGGAAGAAGTTGCACAGCCGGTAGAGGAGCCAGTAATGGAAGCTACTGTAACCGAAACTATGCATGTGTATATAAGGGAAGAACCAAAACAAGAGGAAATACCTATGCAGGTTTTCGTGAAGAGCGAGGAAGTTGTGGATCCTGTTGTGAAAATTGGTGAACGCATTCTTTCGGCCGAGGAAATCGAAGAAAAGAGAAGATTTGAAGAACAGAAAAGAGCACTCGAAGACCGCGCTGAGCGTTTGCGCAGAATGAGCTTCAATATCAAAGGAACGGAAAGTAGTGACGAAATGGAAGCTGTTCCTGCATACATGCGTAAGAACATGAAGCTCGACAACCAGGTTGCATCATCCGACAGTTATTACAGCGGATACGCGGTGGGCGTTAATGATAGCCAGGAGCCAAAAGCTGCTATACAAACTATTAATACTTTTTTAGACGGCAAAAGGCCGGATTGATTTTTCTGCTTTGTTAATTTGAATTTATGGCTCCCGTTGTCTAACGGGAGCTTTTTATATTCTTTAACTTTTGGAAATGAAATCTGGCACGTTATGTGGATAGGATACAGTAACCAAAACAATTTTTTAAAAAATGAAAAAAGCAATCTTCGCGATAGCTATCGCAGCAGGTCTTCTGGCAACAACTAATGCAGATGCCCAAAAGGTAAAAAGCAAGCCAGCAAAAACAAATGAAAATAATACTACAGCAGCACCACAGGCAACGAAATCGATGAGCAAAAGTGCTGCCGAAAAGACTGCCGCCGACGAGGATAGCAAAGGCAAAGTGAAGTCTGGGAAAGGTGCGAAGGCTTCAACGAAAACAGCAGAAAGTAAAGTTATTTCTAAGAAGGAGGCTAAATCTCAGGAAAAAAAGAAATCAGAAGCTACTAAATAGCTTGCCGAACATTAATTTAAAAGGTGTGCTGAGTTTATGCTCGCACACCTTTTATTTATTTTTTATACAGCACTCATTTTCTTCTTATAAAATAACGTGCTGCAATTAGAACTGCGCAAAACGTTTTTTGCGGTTTGCTGCAGCATTTCTGAAGTAACGGATTGGTAATTGTCCCATTCTTTATTGATCAAAGCGGCATCCCCAATCAGTTCATAAAAAGCAAGATTATTGGCGCGATTGAGCAGAGACATATCTTCAAACGATATCATCGCCTCAATTTTGTTTTTTGATTTCTGTAGTTCATCAGCTGTAACTCCTTCTGAAACCAATAGCGATATTTCTCTTTCCACTGCAGCATTTGCGGCTTCTATACTTTTTCCTTCCCTTATTTTTCCTTCTATTACAAGCAGACCCGGATCCAGGCTCCCGGTGTGGTAGCAGCTAATGTTGCTGAACAACTGTTCTTCTTTTACCAATCGCTGGAATAGGCGCGAGGCAGCACCACTCCCCAGTATTTCAGTGATCAGGTCAGCCGCATAATATTCGGGCGAGAGTCTTCCACTTATATGCCAGGCTTTGTACAGCGCATCCAGCGGCACATCGGCATAAAATGTTCCCTCCCGTGCTTCCTCCTGCCTTGGTTCAGCTGGCACCTGACGTTGATATTTGCTGCCGGCAGGTATATTTCCAAACCATTTTTCCGAAAGTTCTTTTACCTGCTCAGTTGTAACATTACCTGCTATGCACATAATAGCATTTACAGGTGTATAGTGTTTAAAAAAGAATGCCTTCACCTCTTCAAGCTGAGCCTCTTCGATCTGTTTCAAATCTTTGCCAATAGTTGGCCATTGATAAGGATGTGTTTTGTAGGCGAGTCTGCGGAGTATATGCCATGCATCTCCGTATGGTTTGTTCAGGTAGTGTTCTTTAAATTCTTCACACACAACCTTTCTCTGCACATCCAGACTTTTTTCGTTGAATGCCAGTGAGAGCATTCGGTCGCTTTCCAGCCAGAACGATGTTTCAATATTTTTCAGCGGCAGTTGCAGGTGGTAGTTGGTGATGTCGTTGGTGGTGTAGGCATTATTTTCGCCGCCGGCCATTTGCAGCGGTTCATCATATTCAGGTATGTTTACACTGCCGCCAAACATCAGGTGTTCAAACAAATGCGCGAAACCGGTACGCGACTGTTCCTCGTCTCTTGCACCTACATCGTACAGTATATTCATAGCCACCATTGGGGTAGCCTTATCTACGTGCACAAGCACCCGCAGTCCATTCTCAAGTGTAAAACGTTCAAATTGAAGCATAGTAATTCTTAATGGTTCAAAGTTAACCGTTTTGAGCTGAAGAATGCGAATTCTGCAAATTGTAGCTTTTAAAAGCTGACGCAATCAACGTTAGTAAATTGGCTGGGTATTTTGAAATGAAAATCTTAATCTGTTTACGGGATACGTAAAATGAAAAAGGGTGTCCCATTTTGTGAGACACCCTCTTTTAATAAAATTAGATATTTGTTAAAGTCTGGGGCGCTAAAAGTTACTTCCCAGCTTTAAGGCCTTTCATCAACTCGCCAACCTGCTGCTGCAGCTCAGCAATCTTCCTTTCAAGGTCTTGATTCTTTTGCTGCAGGTCGGCAATTTCTTTCGGGTTGCCCGCCGGAGTAGTACCGTTTTTCAATGCTGTGATCTCCTCCTGTTGCGCATCGGTTCTTTTTATCAGTGCCTGTACACCAGCCAGAGTAACACCTTCCAAATCAGACTGGCATATTAAAGAGTCACTTCCTATGGTGCCATACTTGTCATGGCCAAAAGCTGCATAAAAATCCTGCGCCATAGGTCCGTAGTGCCTGAAGTTTTCGGCTTCCTGCTCTTTATAGTTCCAGCTGCTCATCTCAAAACCTTTTAGCTTGTGCAGCACCACTTCACCATCAAGTGGCTCAAAGTTTGTTTTGCGGTTCCTGTCACTTATCGTACTCCATGAATTGCCTCCACCTGCCATCTGCGCTCCTATCGTAGAGCTTGCTCCAGTCCAGTTTGTATACAACCTGTAACCACCTGTGAATCTCATGGTCATCTGGTTCTTTAAGGTGGAATAAATAACAGCACCGCTCCAGTTACCATTCATATCTGTGATCATGCAGGCGCCTTTGTGCAGTGTATAACCGTTAAAGCCTAAGGACATTGACGAGTCTATACTAGCCACCGCATCCATACCGAATGAATAAGCACCAACACCTTCTGATACACAATATGCCCCTATAGCCGCTGAAAAATTGCCATTAACAATATTGGCATATCCCATAGCTACTGTATAATCTCCGTAAGCGTAAGACCAGCCCCAAAACGGATCACCACCACCGAAGCATACTGCTGAATTACCAGCAGCAAACGCAGAATCACCCATAGCAAATGAATAGGCACCACTTGCATGACATGCATGTCCCATGGCTACTGAATAAACACCTATACTATCGCGGTACCAGCCGTTAGCATCGCTGAAACCGGCTCTGAATGCGCCTTTTTCGGGGTACCAGAACATTCTGTTACCGGTGTTGCCAGAAACACTGCCATTTCCCCCTGGTGCGTTTGCTGTTGTTGTATAAAACTTGGAATAGGCGCTTGTTGGTCCCGTAAATAAAACGGCACTGTCGGCAACATGGAAACTCGATTTTGGTGTGGTAGTACCTATACCTACATTACCAGTATTGGCATTGTAAATATCGTTTCCGCTGGTGGTCCACTGTCCACCACCACCACCTGCGGGTGTAGCCCAGGTACCATCGCCGCGCCAGAAGGTAGTGTTGCTTGCACTTGTGCCACCATTAAGGTTGGTCACAGGCAGATTACCTGTTACATCGGCTGCAAGGCTTACCTGTGTATAGGTTGGTGCTGCAGCAGACCCGGTAGAGTTACCCAGAAATGAGTGTGCAGCCGCATTTGATAAAGTAAAGGTTTGAGATGGCGTTGTTGTGGCTGTACCTACTGAAGTAGTAAACAGCGGAGAAAGATTTCCGCTCGAGAAAGAACTAACTGTACCCGATCCCCCGCCAACTGCACTCCAAGCGGTGCCATCGTAATAGTAAAATGCGTTGGCCGTTGTATTATACACAACAAGTCCCTGAGCTGGTGATACGATTGCATTCATCTGTGCCGCTGACATACGTGGCAGCAACACACCCTTTGTAGTAGACGATACGTCCATCATGGAGCTTGAGGCTGCTGCTGCACCGGTAGTGTTGAATGCGAAACCCTGGGCTCCCGCATTATTAGCTGTCAGCATTGTGAGGGCAACCAAAGCCAACTTAGGTAAAGTAACTTTCATAATTATCTGGTTTAAACAAATTTTAACACTGATATTAATAAAAACAGAAGTTATAGCATTATTCATGCATAACATTCTGGCTTCATTTGAAAAATTTAATACTCGAAGATAGAAATATTTTTTTAATGATACAAGTGTACTGTTATGAAATTATTTACAAACGATTTTGAAATGATGAAATATCGAAATCTGATAGTTCAAAAGGCCAAAACAGCAATTATTTAGTCTTCATTTGCTTGTCAAATTGTTTCACTAACTGTTCAAACTGTGAGGTGCCAAATGTATTTTCAGCATTGGTCTGAGACTGATCTTGAATAAGGCTTTTAAATTGTTCAGTGGTACTTTTATGATACAAAAAATCTACAAAAGCACCGGCAACAGGGTTAAGCACTTTTTCGTCCATGTCTTCCGTTTTCCAATAGTCCAGCACACTGGTATATTTTTTGCCGGCAATTGCTTTCTTCGCAGTTTCTATTTTGTTGTGCTCATCCTGATCGAATGCCCCGGCCAGGCCCTCGGTAATGAAGCGGCTGGTAAAAGTTATTGGCGTTCCAAAGCTCCAGAAACAAAATGTATGCGTCATTTCGTGTCCTACCGTTTCGTCAAAGGCAACGTTTGATGAACAAACCCTTACATTCGAAAAACCAAGCTCCCGGCTCGTTATCTTTTTGGCAAGCTCCCTGTTATCCCATACATACAATTTCATTTTTTTAGGCATTACTGACTGAAATACTTCATTTATTTTCAGATAGGCCAGTTCATGTTCAGCAATATAACGCTGTATTTTTGCATGCCTTGCTGCGGTATCCTGAAAATAATAGGTAATGTTAGTGCCCTCAATCACTATCCATTTAGGAGCGGTTAGGTTTTTCAGTTTAGGACTCTCCACCGGGGATAAATAGTTCATTGAATCAAGCAGTCTTTGTGCAAATTTTACCGAGCTGGGTGCCTTATTCAGCCTTATTGCGTTGTTCAACTCGTAGGCCGCATCTTCTATGTCCCCAACCGTTAAGTAAGTCTCGCCTAGGTGCACATGTGCCCATCCCGAAACCCAGCTTTTATCATCGTTTAATTTTATAGCTTCATGCAGGTAAAATACCGCCGAGTCAGGCCGATGTGTATACAGATGAATAGTACCAATTACCATATAGGGCTCCGGATTTTCCACGTGCTTGTTCATCAGTACTCTGGCAAGCGCTGCGGCAGAGTCAAATTTCGCTTCGTCAGCCATCAGTCCCATCAACTGACTCTGGGCAAAATCTACCGAAACATCATTCATATTCAGCTCAATAGCTTTGTTTAATTCCCACTCTACTTTTCTAAAGTCCCCGGTCTGATAGAAAATCTGACCAAGATAAGCGTGACTCCATCCGGAAATTGCAGAGCCCTCCTTGTCTATTTCTATCGCTTTCTGCAGTTTTGACACAGCATCACTGAAATTTTTAACCTCAGCATAGATCTTCCCGATCATGAAGTTAGCTGCTCCGGCCGTGGAGTCTACCTTGGTCAGCTGCTCATACATTTCGAGTGCCTCGGGGTTATTGTGCTTCTGGTAGAGCTGGAAGGCTTGCTCCAGCGTCTGGCTCCTAACGTTGCAAAACGATAGAACCAATAATAACAGTATCCTTATTTTCTTTGGTAAAGCCATGCTGCGAAAGTAATGAAAAACAACAACCTCGGATGTAGCAACGGAAGTTTCATCATTTTAACTCAATGATGTTAACCGGAGTATAAGAGCGGGAATTACTAATTCTAATGATTCAATTACCTCAAAAAATATCTAAACCTAGGTACCCCTAATTTCACAAAAATCCAAAAATGATAGAGCCTCAGGACAAAGATGACTTCAATCGGACAATATTATCGGTGAAGTCAATATCAATTTAAGGGATGGTTACAGTAACCACTGTGCCGATGCCGGTATCGCTCTCAATTTCTACTTTGCCATTGTGCTTTTTTACCGCATAATCTACGATCATTAAACCGACTCCTGTTCCCTGAATGGTGCCTACATTAGATGCTCTGTAAAATGTTTTGAAGATATCATTTAAATCGCTATTGGGGATGCCAATACCGAAATCCTGAACGCTTATTTTCAGTGCACTATTCTTTACGAATACCTTAAGTACAGGACTTCTTTCATTGCGCGAGTATTTAAAAGCATTTGTGAGAATGTTGGTAACAGCATACTTGAGCATCTTGTCGTCAAAAAACCATTTTTTTACATCTGGTGCTATATCTATTTCAAGATTTCTCCCATCTCTATAAGGCCTGAATAAGTAGGTGATGTCCATAATATACTTAGCCACCTCTATACTTGACTTATTTATTTCAACGTCTCCTTTCTCGATTTTGTTAACTATCATCAGGTCATTCAAAATATCGGTCATTGAGTCAACCTCTTTGAGAATTCGGTCTATATAAACATTGTATGTTTCATTTTGGTAAATCATTTGCAGTAGCTCTGCATTAGAATAAATGATGGTAAGCGGCGTTCTAAGTTCATGAGAAGTAATGTTGATAAACTTACTTTTTTGTTGGCTTAGTTCTTTTTCTTTTTCAACCGCACGTATTTGTTCAGTTACATCAAGTCCATACCCAATTAAGTATTCCAGCCCATCTTCGTTATTAAATGTTGGCTGCAATATTCTCAATGAGTACTTGTCGTTTTTTTTGAAATACTCTATAAAGCGTACTTCCTTTTTTTGCGAAATTGCCTGCTCTAGATGTTCTCTTCTTTTTCTGGCGATTTCTATATCCAGATTTCTGTTTCGGAAAAAATCAAAATCATCTTTATCGATCATCCAATCTCTTAGTGAGTCATCTTTTATTGCGAACTTATTGACGAACTTATATTTGTAATCGCTGGACAACATAACTATTTCTGCAGGCAGATCATTCAGAATCTTTCTGTAAAATTCTCTCTGATTCGAAATAAGGTGCTCATAATTTACTTGTTCAGTCACATTAGTAACGGTACCTACTAATTTCGCAGGATAGCCCTCGTGCGAGAAAAGGATGCATTTTGCATTGATTTTGTAATAAGATACAACATTGTTTATTTTAAGTTCCAGTTGGTCTATTTGACATGACGGATTATCAACAGAAAGTTTGTTGAAAAAATTCATAAAAAGCGCTGTATGCCCATTTTTTTGAATAACCGAAAAAACGGTGGAATAGTCAACAATACTTAATTCATTGAGGCCGAGTAATTCTTTGAATTTTCCGCTAAATTCAGTGGCAAAGCTTTTTGTCTCCAAAGTCCATAATCCTACGTTTGCTGATTCAATAGTTAATGCCAACCAATACCCTTGTTGCTCAAGTTGAATGTCTAAAAGTTTCCGCTCTGAAACATCAGAGATCATGTGTATCCTGCCGATATTGTTGTTGTCCTTGTCATACAGTGGGAAAACTGTTGCACCAAACCAGGAGGAAGAGAACCCTACGTTTTCAAAATAGAACGGTTCACCCTTGGCTATCATCTTATCTACATAGTCGCTTGGCACATAAACTGAAGCATTGCCGTAAATTGCCTCTCTAGGCCGTTTGCCAAGAATATCAATGAGTTTTTTCCCTGAAAAATTTATAAAACGGTCATTGCACCAGATAACATTTCCGAGACTATCAGAAAACGTAATGCCGTACGCATTTTCAAAATCATCTAATTCGTTAAAGTATTTGCTGTTAATGAACTGAATATATAGTCTTTGTCGGTTTAGGTTACTATATTTTAACTTTAAATAAGGTACTAACTTATTAAAATACCGGAGTGCCTTGACTTTGATGTTCTCATGGTGGCTATTTAACGAATAACCATTGAAAATAATTTTATCCGAAATAAAGCAGAATCCTCCCCTGATTACATCTGCATCTTCCAGGTCCCGTTTGTAAATAAGACAATTGCTATAAGTGTTGACATTTTTGCCATCAAATTCATTGCCCGACAGGCTATTAACAATAAAAATGTCACTTAATTTTCGCGACTCGATTTCTTTACTTTCAATACCATAACCCGGTCCAACCTGAAGCAGGGTAAAATCGCTAGATGCAATTATTGAATATGGATTTATTATGTTTAAATCCTCCCATTTAAACATAGAATCACCTGATACTTGATTATTCAAAATAATCAGATTTTATTAAGCAGATATAATAACTCAGTTTTAGAATTTACGTTGTACTTAGCGTAAGTGTTCTTCATATGATAGTTGATAGTATAGAAAGATTTATTGAGTATGGCGGCAATCTCCTTATAGCTTTTACCGGTCAGCAATAATTTCACGATCTCTTCTTCTTTCGCAGA
This sequence comes from uncultured Bacteroidota bacterium, assembly GCA_903829015.1. GTDB lineage: Bacteria > Bacteroidota > Bacteroidia > Chitinophagales > Chitinophagaceae > Nemorincola. The sequence goes on along the minus strand of CAIKOJ010000014.1, from coordinate 7,510 downwards.
TAATTTACTGTAATTCTCGTGTTTTTTCTCTTTTGATTTCTTTAACGTGCCGATTAGTTTTGAAGCGCTCAGTGGGTGAAGGTAGGCACCATTTTCCTCAATATTAGTGATTATAGATTCAAGCTGGCTGAAAGAAAATGGCTTGTATAAAAATCCACAAGCTCCATTTTCTAAGGCTCTTAAAACCAGATCTGCAGATTTGTCGCCAGTAAAAAGGATTATGCTGGCATCGGGGAATTTCCTTTTTAATTTTGCAATTGAGTCCACCCCAGATCCTCCTGTCACGTGTTCGTCAAGCAAAATAAACTGCGGATCACTAACGTGTTCATCGCTAAGTACTTCGTTAACGCTATCAGTTGAGAAAGTGATGACGCATCCATTCATTGAGAGATAATCTTGCAAACTGTTTCTTAATGGTACGTCATCTTCTATTATACCCCAGTAAATGTTCTTCATAAATTGAAGGCGATTGCTAATTTTTAAAGATCGGTATCTTTTGCGATATTCTGTGAAATCAAAAAAGATATTTTTTCATCTTTGATCTCAAAGTCAAAATCAAGGTTTGATCGGAAACAAAGTTCTTTACAAATATATAATCCAAGTCCAAGTCCATTATGCGATTTGTCGTCATGGAATTTGCGAAATGGCTTTATAAGATCAATTTCAAAATTCAGATCCGTATTTATATTGTTCGTAACACAAAGTAAAAATCCTCCATTTTCAGTTGCCTTTAATGAAACTGATGGTGGTAATTTTTTGCTGTCGTGTTTAACACCATTATCTATGATTTCCGTTACTATAATATTAATGTAGTCGCTATCATAGCACTTCACAGGCACAAAATCAATGTTACTTTTTATGCTATTCCAACTTTGGATCAGTCCATTGTTGTAGTATTCTATAATTTGCAAAACAATATCACTAAAATAAATGTAGTCGCCGAAGACACGTTTTTCGGAATTCATTACTTCATTATTACTCAGAATAGAAAAAACCATGAGATTTCTTGTATTCCTGAAAATTCTGAAACTCGAAACATAAATCGCATTGATAGCTTCTTTAAAGTCGTTGACATTAATGCGGTCTGGCGCACTTTCAATCAGGAACGTACCGTTGATAAGACTGTTGAGAGGCGTCATGAACTCCTGCTTGAAGTCCTGGTTTATGATGTTGACCCAGTTTTTATTCAACTGTTCTTGAATGAACTCTTTTCGTGTTTCGTTGAGTGCGAGACGGGCATTGATAGTCTCAATCAGTTGTTTGCTATTGAATGGCTTAGTAATATAGTCATCGGCACCTTGATTCCTCCCTTTCTGAATGTTGTTTTCCCCTGCAAAGGCTGTCAGAAATATGAACGGTAATTGAAAATGCTCCTTGTCGTTTCTTATTGTTTTTAGGATATCGTGTCCATCTATATCTGGTAAGCTGATGTCGCACAAAACCAGATCGATAGCTTTTTCATGTATAGCTCTTAATCCTTCGTTGCCATCGTTGGCTATAACTACATTGAATTTATTATGTTGTAGGATAGCGCATAACGTCGCAGATAGCTGTAAATCGTCTTCAATTACAAGTATGTTCTTTTGCACAAGGAATAGTATTTATTGTCAGCCAAGTTATGCAATGATATTGTTGAAATCAAAAGGTTTTTCGTAATAACCTTTTATCAAATCATAGTTGATTTCATGATTGGAAATGTTTCTGACAAAAACCTCTTCTGAGTTACTACTGGTTATGTAGATTTTCAGTTTATTAAATCCCGGCTCTTTGCTTATTATTTGTAAAAATTCGTAGCCATCCATTATAGGCATATTTAAGTCTAAAAGACATTTCGTAATACCTACGTCATTAAGTAATTCTGCTATTCCAACTTGTCCATTTTCTGCAATAATCGGGTCATATCTACCGTTGCGCAGAATCTGTCTTAACAAATTGGCTGAAAACATATCATCTTCTACTATCAAAACCTTTTTACTCACAGGATGCTGTTTTTAATTTAAATGACGTTATGTTTTTCGCGTAATTTGGTTAATCGTAACAGACAAAAATAAACGCTAATAAAATATTTAAATATATATTACTTTTCTTATCATTGATTTAAGGTAAAATAGTTATTAGTTTCAATCGTTCAAAAATAGTTGTCAATGAAATACTATTGGCTACTTGAATTAGTAGTTTGTGTGTTTTTTATTGTCAAAATAAATTATTGAAAAGCAAATAACTGCGGTATCACAGTCGGTTTTGTGGTAAACACGTGTTTACCACGAGAAATTTCTACTTGATATTATTTATGAATTTTTCTGACGAAGAAAGTTGATCCATTTAGCTGCTATATTTCATACCGGCAGCAATACAAAGGAGAAATTCAAGAAAGAAGAATTAAACAAAAAAATACTCTATTGCAGAATGGCAATTAATAATACCTTTGCCGCTCGTAAAAAACGGAAGGCCTCGTAGTACAATGGATAGTATAAGAGTTTCCGAAGCTCCAGATTCAGGTTCGATTCCTGACGAGGCCACTGATTAAATAATAACCTTCATATCCCCCTTTTAAAATTCCGGGCGCAGGTCTGTTAAAATCCCGCCACAGCATGCTTGTTGTACTTATTCTTGTATTCCGCCGGTGTTAATCCTGTGGTTTTTTTAAAAATGATACGGAAGGCTTTTGTATCGTTGTAGCCTATTTCCTGCATCACTTCGCTGATGTTCTTCCGGCTGTTTTCAAAACTTCGCTTAGCCGACTCAACTTTTACCCGATGTATGTACTCGAGTACCGTATGGTTAGTGGCATGTTTAAATCGCCGCTCAAAACTGCGCCTGCCCATCGATGCCATGTCTGCGAGCTCATCAACCGATAATTTCTCCTGCACGTTCTTTTCTATAAACTCCTGGCTCTTTCTAATGACAGCATCAGTGTGGTTTTTCTGTCCTTTAAACATTGCAAACGCTGCCTGGCTATCTCGGTCAATGTCTATTGCGAAATACTTTGCCGCAAGAATGGCAGTGGGTCTGTCGGTATATTTCTCCACCAGATGCAGCAGCAAGTTCCAGTAAGAATTAGCGCCGCCGCTCGAGAATATCCTGCTTTCTTCTGTCACTATTTTCCCATCTACCACATTTACTTCCGGAAACAGTTCTTTAAGTTCATTCGAGAATCCCCAGTGCGTAGAACATTTTTTATAGTTCACCAACCCTGTTGCAGCCAGGAGAAAGGCACCCACGCACAAAGACGCAACCTCAGCCCCATTCGCATATTGCTGCTGTATCCATGGAATTAATGGTTTGTTTTGTGCCAGAGCATCGGTCATATTCCCAAACAGCGCCGGAATGATGATGAGGTCTGTTTTGCCAAGGTCCTTTATCTGCTTATCTGTTCGCACCTTATAGCAACCGCTATTGAGCGATACTTCCTTTTTAACTCCAACAAGTTCTACTACAAACAATGGGTTTCTACCGCTCATTGTGTAAAACTGATTGATCGTGTTGAACAAATACTGTGGGTCGGCAATTGCCTGAATTACGGAGGATTCGGGCACCAGAATACTAATGTGCATCATGCTATAAGAATATTACAAAATTAACCTTTGCTGTTGTCGCAAAATACCTTTTTATTGTCATTTTTGTACATTGCAGTACCCGACATTTTGTGTCATTTTTGTGCTGTGGATTATCAGTGCTTTTATTTATTGTAAAATCATATTCAAATGGAAAACAGACAGGCTATTACAATCGCAGCTAAGGTTAACGCACCCATCGAAAAGGTATGGGAATTCTGGACGAATCCGGAGCACGTAAAACAGTGGAACAACGCATCGCCCGATTGGCATACGCCAAGTGCAGAAAACGATCTCAGACCGGGTGGCAAGTTCACTTATACAATGGCGGCGCGCGATGGCAGCTTCAGCTTTGACTTCTGGGGCATCTACGACATAGTCACAGATCGTGAGCTCATTACTTGTACCCTTGGCGACAACAGAAAAGTTGCAGTCAAATTCAGTTCTCAGGAAAATGCTACTGAAATAGTAGAATCCTTTGACGCTGAAGACCAGAATCCCGTTGAAATGCAGCGCGCAGGTTGGCAGGCGATCCTCGATAACTTCAAAAATTATACCGAATCTAACTAACGGAAAATTACGGCACCATGGCACTACAAAAAATAACACCATTCATATGGTTCGAAAAGGAAGCTGCAGATGCAGCACAGTTTTACACAACCGTTTTTAAAAACTCACGGATTGTGAGCAGTAACCCAATTGTAACTGTTTTCGAGCTCGAAGGTCTTCAGATTTCAGCCATTAACGGCGGGCCCGTTTACAAGCTCACACCAGCTTTTTCCTTATCCATCAGTTGCGATACTCAGGAAGAGATTGACTACTATTGGAACACACTTACAGCGGGCGGTCAGGAAAGTATGTGCGGCTGGCTGGTTGATAAGTTCGGTCTAAGCTGGCAGGTAGTGCCTTCCATTTTGGGAAAACTGATGAACGACCCTGAACGCTCGCAGAAAGTGATTGGTGCTTTTATGAAAATGAAGAAATTCAACATTCAGGCTTTGCTGGATGCTTAGGCGATAATAAAACAGATGAGTATGCTGAACTCGGTCAAACCACTTAATATTGATCAGTATATTTCGGGTTTCCCTGAGCCCGTTTGCGATATGCTGCAGCAGATGCGATCTATAATCGCCAAGGCGGCACCAGAAGCTGAAGAGGTGATCAGCTATGGTATGCCCGCGTTTAGATTGGATGGTGCACTAGTATATTTTGCAGCGTTTAAGAATCATCTTGGGTTTTACCCAACATCCTCTGGCATCCGCAACTTTACTGATGATCTTAAGCTTTACAAAACATCAAAAGGTGCAGTTCAGTTTCCCTATGATCGGCCGCTACCTAAAGCTCTGATCACGAAAATTGTAAAATTCAGGGTTAGGGAGAATAAAGAAAAGGTGATGATGAAGAAGGCAGCACAGCAGTCGAAAAGCAAAAAATAGGTCGGGCTCTTGGTTTGTTTTGTGGTACAGAATGAGCAATTTTTTTTGAAAAGAGTGCTTATTCAGTTATTTTTTATGGCTCATGTCATTAAAACAATTGAGACATGACCATAGTCAGAAAAACTGATTCCGACTATTTCGTTACCTTTGCGCCACAAAATTTTTAAAAATGAAAGAAGTATATATTGTTTCGGCGGTGCGTACACCAATGGGCGCATGGGGTGGTGCTTTGAAAGACCTTTCTGCAACCAAACTGGGTTCGATTGCAATTAAGGGTGCTGTTGAAAGAGCGGGCATTAATATGTCTGATGTAAATGAAGTGCTGATGGGCTGCGTGATGCAGGCCAATGTAGGGCAGGCTCCGGCCCGCCAGGCGGCTCGTTTCGCAGGTATACCTGATAATGTGCCTTGTACTACTGTGAACAAAGTTTGTGCAAGTGGTATGAAGGCTGTAATGCAGGGTGCGCAAGCTATTATGCTGGGCGATGCTGATATAGTAGTAGCAGGTGGTATGGAAAGCATGAGCAATGTGCCTTTCTACAACGAAAACCTTCGCTGGGGCAACAAATACGGTAATGTAACGCTTATAGACGGGCTGGCTAAAGATGGTCTTACTGATGTGTATCACCAGTACCCAATGGGCAATGCAGCTGATCTGTGCGCGAAGGAGTGCAACATCAGTCGCGAAGCACAGGATGAATTTGCAATTACCAGCTACAAACGCAGCCAGGCTGCATGGGATGCCGGTAAGTTTGATAAAGAGATAGTGGCGGTAGAAGTACCTCAGAAAAAAGGCGACCCTATCAAAATCACAAAAGACGAAGATCCATGGAATGTGAAGTTTGATAAAATGCCCGGTCTGCGTCCTGCATTTACCAAAGACGGTACTGTTACTGCGGCAAACGCCAGCACAATGAACGATGGTGCGGCTGCACTGGTGCTGATGAGCAAAGAAAAAGCAGATGCTATGGGCATAAAACCAATAGCTAAGCTAAGAGGCTATGCCGATGCTGAGCAGGCTCCAGAGTGGTTCACTACTTCACCTTCTTTAGCTGTGCCTAAGGCAGTAGCTAAAGCAGGCCTTAAAATGGAAGATATCTCTTACTATGAACTGAACGAAGCCTTCAGCGTGGTAGGTATAGTAAACATGCAGAAAATGAATCTCAGTGCCGATCAGGTAAATGTGAACGGTGGTGCTGTTGCCCTGGGTCATCCTTTGGGTTGCAGCGGGGCACGTATCATTGCTACTTTGATCAGCGTTCTGGAGCAGAACGGAGCTAAGTATGGCGCTGCAGGCATCTGTAACGGTGGCGGCGGTGCCAGCGCTGTTGTGATTGAAAAAGTGTAAGCATTATTGCTAATAACATAGAACAAAACCCCATGCATTTGATGGGGTTTTGTTTTGCCGGTAATTGATCGGCGCTATAGTTTAAATACAAAAAACCGGGATAAGTAAAAAAAAAAGTGCGTTTGAATTCTGTTCTGGAAAAAAAAATAACGATATTAGCGTCGGTTTAACATCAGTACTTTTTAATTAACCAATATGAAACAAAAATTATTTCGAATCATTGCCTTGTTATTAATATTGATCAATCTGAGCAGTTGTTTCGAAAACAAGTGGTTCAAGTATCACAGAAAATATCACTACATTCATAAAAAGAACTATGCAAAAATGCATGCACGCCACAACCGGGATTGGTGATTGGTAGACAGTGTATTTTGCTTAAGGAATAATATAAAAAGACCCGCATTTGCGGGTCTTTTTATTGGGATATTGAACGTGTAATTTCTATTAGTACCTGTAGTGGTCAGTTTTATATGGCCCTTCTTTCGGAAGACCCAGATAATCAGCCTGTGCAGTAGTAAGTTCTTCCAGCTGAGCACCAACTTTTGCAAGGTGCAGACGTGCAACTTTCTCGTCCAGATGCTTAGGGAGTACATATACTTTGTTCTCGTAGTTAGCGTGGTTTTTCCACAGTTCTATCTGAGCCAGAGTTTGGTTAGAGAATGAGTTACTCATTACAAAACTTGGGTGGCCTGTTGCACAACCTAAGTTAACTAAACGGCCTTCAGCTAAAACAATCACATCTTTACCATCGATAGTATACATATCTACCTGTGGTTTGATGGTGTTTTTGGTATTGCCATAGTTGCTGTTCAACCAGGCCATATCAATTTCAATATCAAAGTGACCAATATTACAAACGATGGCTTTATCTTTCATTACACGGAAATGCTGTTCGGTGATCAGGTCACGACAACCTGATGCAGTAACAATGATATCAGCTTCTTTAACTGCGTCAATCATTTTCTTAACTTCAAAACCGTCCATTGCAGCCTGTAAAGCACAGATAGGATCAATTTCGGTAACGATCACACGACAACCTGCACCTTTTAATGAAGCAGCAGAACCTTTACCTACGTCACCGTAAGAACCTACAACAGCTACTTTACCGGCCATCATTACATCAGTAGCACGACGGATAGAATCCACCAGACTTTCTTTACAACCGTATTTGT
>CAIKOJ010000013.1 GCA_903829015.1 uncultured Bacteroidota bacterium | reverse complement strand
GGCCCTATATCATTGCTGAAATAGGGTCTTTTAAATTCAATTTTTAAGATAAAATCCGGTATAGAAAATGCTTCGAAGAAATATTAATCCCTTCTTCCTCCAAATAGTCTTAACAGCATCAGGAAGAGGTTCAGGAAATCGAGGTACAAACGCAGTGCACCCATAATTGCCAGTTTCTTAGTGTCATTGGCAGATGTGCCTTCATATTCTATTCCCTGACCTATACGCTTCAAAACCTGTGTATCATAAGCTGTTAAACCGGTAAATACCGCAACACCTATAATGCTGATAATGTAGCCCATTGTAGAACTGCCCAGGAACATATTGATCACCATTGCAATCAGCATACCTATCAGACCCATAGTTAACAGGCGACCAAAAGAAGTTAGATCCTTATCTGTGGTATAGCCCATCACTGCCATTACACCAAACATAGCAGCGGCTGAACCAAAGCATCCAATTACCGAACTGGACGTGTAAACAAGTAAAATAAAACTCAGACTGACGCCGGTAATTGCGGCATAAAACAAGAACAATAACGTTAGAGTACCAGCAGATAGTTTACTGAAACCGAAATTCATCAGCAACACAAAGCCTATAGGAGCAAATGTAACTACCCAACCCATAAGGCTCGGACGAAGTACTCCGTTAACTTCTGTAAACAATATTGATAATAGCGATGGTGAAGTTGCAAACAAAAATGCAAACAGTGTTGATACCCCTAATGCCACAAACATCCATGTAAAGACGTTGGCCATAAAACGCTTGGCAACAGCACCCGTTGCTTCAGACTGGTGACTGTCTATTACTGTGTAGTTTGAAAAATCCTGTTGATTGTAGTTGTCCATAAAACGATATAATTTTATTAAGTAAAGTTAGCACTAAGTTTCAAATTCCAAATGGGTGAAACATCACTTTCTTATCTTTTTAACAAATAATCGTAAAACTATTAAATATGCTTTAACAGTGATTATATTTAACCTTTAATTGCACAATCATGAAAAACATTACTCATAAAGAAGTGCTCAACGAGGTGCTGGGCCGTATTGAAAAACTAACACCCGATACCAAAGCCCAATGGGGCAAAATGACAGTGAGCCAGATGATGGCACATTGCACCGTTGGTTTTGAAGTCACATTGGGTAGTAAGATCGTTAAGCGCACTTTTTTGGGAAGAATATTTGGTAATATGGCCAAGAAGCAAACCTTTAGCGACAAGCCTATTGGCAAAGGTTTGCCAACTGATCCAAATTATTTGGTTACTGGTGACAAAAATTTCAACGAAGAGAAAACAAAACTAATTGCCATCATCAATCGGTATGTAACAGCAGGCGAACATGAACTCACCAAAGGCCCACATCCTTTTTTCGGCAATCTGACGGTGAAAGAATGGAATGAGCTGAACTACAAACATCTCGATCACCATTTGATGCAGTTTGGTGTGTAGCGTATAAACTCAGCCTTTAGTAAGTCACATCCATCGTAAAATTCACCCGCTCCCTTTTCTTAGTGAAAATGTGCCAGTTACCGTCGTAACCAATGCTGGTTGGGTATAGCTTGCCACCCACATTTTTGGTGCGCACCTTCATCCGCACATCAAAATCATAGAGCATCGTACTGTAAGAAAGTGAATAGTCGCGCGCCACTATGCTGTAGTCAGTTGCACGAAACCAGGTGGTCAATTCGTTATAAAGGGTCTTGTGCGCATACTCCGGTTTGGGCATTATCCTGAACACAAAACAGCTCTCCCCTTCATACTGTTCCTGCGTTATCCTGAAATCATATTTCTCAGCCTCCCCCTCGTCAAATATTGATGCCCGTGCCCCCATAAAAGGTATGCCGCTCACTTTTGCACCCGGATTAAAGATCAGCATTTTCAACTGGTACTTGCTTTTCTCAATGCCCCCACTCCCTTTTGCATCCAGATACCCGGCAACTACATCGCTTTCATTGCAAACAGGTTTTGGCGCAAAAAATAAACTGGCAAAAAGCTCTGCCGTATAATATTCATACCCGCCATGCCGGTCGTAAAAATTACCTGTTGTTTTCTCTGAGGTCACTTTGGTGTACCGGCAGTTCTTTTCTCGATACTGTTTGGTATTACTATGTAGCGATGCTTGCGTGTTTCCATTCTTATCGAGTACATTTATATCATTCACTGCATCATATGGCACCATGCGCAGATTTTTGAACGCCTTGAAAAAAGTGGTGTCGTTTCTGATCCTTCTGATGAAGGCATTAACATCAAACCCGCTCTTTAAAACAAAAGAATCCATAAGCACCGGCTGACTGAACACGCTCTGCGTATCAAACACTTGCGAATACGACGCAGACGGGCAAGAGCCCAAAATGAGCAATGCCAGCACTAAAACGACTTTACTATAACGTCTTAAAAAATGAAACAGGATTTTCATTTCAGAATTCATGCAAACTCATGCATGCGTTCCTTAAGCAACGCTTCCGCAATGATCATATCATTGGGTGTGGTTACTTTTAGGTTACCATACATGCCCTCAACCATATGAATTTTAGTGCCAAAGGCTTCAACCACCGTAGCTTCATCAGTAAACGATGGCTGGTAACTCTGCTCAAAAGCCGGCAGAATAACTTCAGTTCTGAAGGTCTGCGGAGTCTGAATGATACGCATGTTGTCACGATCAAGTGGCTTTGAGCCATCGGCCGTCATCATTCTTACACTCTCTGCCACTGGTATGGCAGGTATGGCACTGCCAAACTCCACCGCATGTTTGTAGCACCTGATGATCAGCTCTTCTGATACCAGTGGCCTTGCACCGTCGTGTACAAACACAATTCCATTGTCTTTTACTTCTTTCAATCCGTTCTTAACACTGTCATACCGGGTGGCACCGCCTGCTACTGTTGTAACATCTACACCTCCCAGATAAGACCTCAGCACTGTCTGCGCACTGCCTACATGGTTAGCCGGTAATACAAGTATCAGTTTGATGCCCGGTATAGCCTGAGCAAAAGATTCGATTGCGTGGCACAAAAGAGGTTTGCCCAACAGGGGTAGAAATTGTTTTGGAATAGCTGAATCCATTCTCAATCCCTGTCCGCCGGCAACTATCACAGCATATTTCCTTATCTCGCTCATAATGGTTAATTTTGTTACCCTCAGAAAAACGCAACAAACACCAGAATTATTTTATGCCACTAACAAACAAAACAGTCAGCACCGCACTAATTTTCTTTTTGTCTTTTGCTTTTTCTTCAGTGAAGGCACAACTCGTTTTTTCTACAAAATATGCCAGTGATGCAAATGTAAAGGTCTATGTAACTAAATACAAAAGTGATGCTGACCTTGTAGTGTATAAATGCAAGTATAAAAGCGACGCCGGTGACAATAACGGCGTGTGGTTTTTTACTGAATATTCCAGCGATTCTAAGAAGAAGATATACTTCACCGATTACAAGAGCGATGCCGATATAACCATCTATTTTACTGAATATAAAAGCGATGCAGGCTGGCAGAACAACAGCAAAAAGCATGTTATGTATTAACAAACAAACAGGCTCCTATTCCTGGCATTACTCCTACAAATACCGACCCAAAAGAAGGTTTGTTATTAATAAGTTAATCCCTCTTTTTGTCGTAATTCTTTTACAAAATCAGAGCCAAATGACAACTTTTTGGCAACTGGAGCCTTGCTGTCTATCATCCTCCAAAACGGTGTGATTTTCTTCAATGGCTTTCCGCCCATAAATTCTTCATAAGCCGCCTCCGATACAATCCTTAAAAATATCCCCGATGTGATGGGGCATGTATACTCTGCGCCATGCTCAGCCGCCAGGTCTTTGCGCATCTGTTGCAGGCTGGTATGCACACCCTCCGGTATGTTGCGTATGTAGGCGTCAACTATCAACGGTGTAGCAATATACATGCTTGCCCCAGCCGGTATATCTGCAAATTTTTCGTTTACAACTTCTACTTTTTCGGGATGGTTGTTGTGCTGTTTTTCCTGCCATGTTTTGCGCTTGTATGCCATACCAGATATTGTACTGTAAAGTTACAGAGATTGAAAAACACGAAGGAAATGAGATTGATCAGTTAACCAGTCTAAGCCTTTGTTCCGTGCTGCGGCTCTGTCATCGGTATATCACCAAATTTCTGTTTGAACAGCTTACTTCTTTTCTTACCTATATACGCCATAACGAAAGACAGGAAAAAATAAGGCAGGAAACAAAATACGGCATAGCCATGCTTGTTGCCGCGCTCAATAAAAGCAACTAAAGTAGCTATGCCACATACGCTTGCCAATACCACCTGATCTATTATGTGCGAATTGGTTTCAAACAATTCAACAGGCGTAAGGCCAAGGCTGTCTTTGTTAAACCGTGCATTAGCATACATCAGTGCCAGTAGAATGTAAACCATTCCTACGCAACCGTTGTAAAACATAAACAATACAGGGACATCCTGCGGGCGCATTTTATACAGATCTGAGAGGATCATGCTGTTGAACAGAAACTTCAGCGGATATATAAAGAACAACACCAGAAAAATGAGGCAGGCATTCAGAAAGATGGTAAGCTTATCGTGCATTCCATACCGCCTGAAAAACAGGTATTGCCAATACCAGATCACAAAAATAAAACCAAAGCATATGGCAAATGGAAAAAAGCCCTGAAAACTCTCTATCAGTTCTTTAGAATTCTTCGGTATTTCCAGCGAAAAAACGAGCAGGCTGATACCAAACGCAAAGATACCATCGCTGAAAGCCTCAATGCGGGTAGGCTCGTGGCTGCGCCACTCGATTTTATCTTTAGCAGATTTTTTGATCTTTGGCATTAACTTATGTATCATTTCAGCTTATTTGTGCGGCAAAATACCCAAAGGTCTTATGCAATGCAAACCTATTATATAAAAAAGATTCACTCTGCCGTAATTTTTCACCGCAGATAAAGTTAATTTGCACCTTCATGTCACTCTATATTGCGTCATTAAATTCTGGCAGTAACGGCAACTGTTACTATATAGGTAACAACAGGGAGGCCGTACTCATCGACGCAGGACTATCTTGCAAAGAAACCGAGCGGCGGCTGAGAAATCTGGGATTGTCTATCGCTAATGTGAAAGCCATCTTTATATCGCACGAGCATATAGACCACATAAAGGGCATGCAGGGTATCACCAATAAACACGAGATACCGATATACATTACGCCACTAACACTGCAATATTGCCGAACCCAGTTGCCAGACAATTTAGTGCGCACATTTAAACCCTACGAGCAGGTACGTGTGGGCGGACTAACCGTAATACCCTTCCCAAAACAGCACGACGGTATTGACCCATACAGTTTTAATATCGAGGGCAATGGAGTAACCATAGGCGTTTACACCGATATTGGCGCACCATGCGATCATTTGATTGCCAATTTTAAAAAGTGCCATGCCGCCTTTCTGGAGGCCAACTACGACGAGATCATGCTCGAGTACGGCTCCTACCCTGCCCACCTTAAAAAAAGGATCAAGGGCGGCAAGGGCCACCTCTCCAACAGGCAGGCCTTCGATTTTTTTACCACCCACAGACCACCCCACCTCACCCACCTATTACTTGCGCACCTATCTAAAAACAACAACAAACCCGAGATCGTTGCCGAGCTGTTCAAGCCCTGCACACCAGATACCAATGTGATCATTGCCTCCAGGTTCAACGAAACCGAGGTATACCGTATCACCGGCAATAACACCATGCAGTTCACAGAGCATACGGCGCCACCCGAGAAAATGGTGCAGGCTACTTTGTTTTAGCTCTCCTACTTCACCTACTTATTAATCTGCTGTACATTCACTTTCCGCAGGTATTGCTATATTTAGTTCTGAAAACCACAACAAATGAAAAAACTATTTGCGCTTGCCATAGCCATCACCTGCTCATTCATCATAGGCTATGCCGTAGGATTGAAGAAAGCCGAACATACCTCACTTAATGGCGTAACCGGCATTGGCGGCATATTCTTTAAATGCAAAGACCCCAAGAAACTCAAAGAGTGGTACAACACCAATCTGGGCTTTAGGAACAACGACTACGGCACCAACTTTGAGTGGCGCCAGGCCGGCGACAGCACCAAGCGTGGGTTTACCCTCTGGGCGCCATTCAGAGAAACCACCAAATACTTCGAAAAAGAGTTCATGATCAACTACCGGGTAAGCAATATGGATGCCCTGCTGGCCACCCTCGCTACCCACGGCATACTACCCATAGATACCATACAGCGTGCATCATACGGTGCATTTGTACACATCAAAGACCCCGAAGGCAACCGCATAGAACTCTGGGAACCCAACGATGTTGAATACAATAAAATGGGTGAGGGAACGACGGTGTATTAGCGTAAGGTGAATTGAACTAGGATTTGTTAAACGTACTGGATCATAATTTTGTCCGGCAAAACCACAAAGGTTTAAGGAGCGCCTTATCTCAAAAATAAGAAGCAGGACTCTCCGGCAATCCTTACACCCATGCCCAATTTGCATTCGAACCTATTATGCAGTAACCGTTTTTTTAACTGCATTTCTGAGTTTGTTCGTCCTGCCGCCCGGCTTTTTCCCGGTAACTCTGTAATAAGCAATTATTTCACTAATCATC
>CAIKOJ010000012.1 GCA_903829015.1 uncultured Bacteroidota bacterium | reverse complement strand
TAAACTCATTTTATTTCAGAATTTTTAGGCAAAGGATCATAAATGAAAAAGACCCTCCATCGAGCTCACACAAGCGCCAACGGCACACGCAATGAAAAATACCACCAGGAAGTTACACCTCTCATGTTCCGGCAAACTGCCGCCATGACCAGGAGAGATTTAGCTTCTTAAGGGTCTCCTTGTTCGTGATGCTTACAAATCCGGCGCGTCTTAGATACACCATGAAGCAGCACCCTTTCGCATTCTTGGCTTGAAGAAGTAAGCAAATGAGTAACTTTATACCAGCGGAACTTGACTAAGCACCGGGAAGACCAATGCGAGTCCATTGCCTACCCTCTCCTCCTGCTCTAGTTCTCTTTTTTATTTTATTCAGAGAACAGTGATATTTGTACCAACAAATAGAGCTTAACAGTTCAAAACCAACTAAATTACTTAGATGCAGTACGCAATAGTTACCGGAGCAACCCAGGGAATGGGCAAAGCAATTGCAGAAAAGTTGCTGTCTGAAGGATTCGCAGTAGCTGTTTGCGCCCGCAGCCAAAGCAAACTAACCGCCTTAGCCTATGATTGGAGCACGAGGTTTCCCAATAGCACCTTTTTGACCGAGTGCTGCGATCTGAGTATAAAAGAGGAGGTAGATGCTTTTGCAGCTAAGGTTTTGGCTGCATTTCCGGTTATCGATTTGCTGGTCAATAATGCAGGCATGTACCTGCCCGGCGAGCTATGTGATGAACCTGATGGGATGCTGGAAAAAATGATCGGCGTGAATCTGTACAGCGCCTATTATTTGTCGCGCAAGGTAGTGCCGGGTATGAAATCGAGAAATAGCGGACATATTTTCAATATGTGTTCTGTTGCCAGCCTCCGTGCTTACCCTCATGGCGGTGCGTATAGTATAGCCAAGTATGCTTTGCTTGGTTTTTCGGAGAATTTAAGGGAGGAACTCAGAACCTGGGCAATTAAAGTAACCGCAGTTTGCCCGGGCGCAACATTCACCCCCTCGTGGGAAGGAGCAGATATACCAGACGGGAGGATCATGGAGACGGGCGATATTGTATCCATGATATGGGCAGCCTATAATTTGTCGCCCGCGGCCAACGTAGATACGATAATTTTAAGGCCTGTTAAAGGAGACTTATAAAATATCTTTTTAACGTTGTTTTAACCCTGCTCATTGAGCTTTCCTTCTATTTTTGTAACTAACAAAATGGGGGGCAAAACACATATTATCAATTCCAACATTATACTGCTGATTCTATCCAGTATATGTAATTGCACATTTGCTCAGAACGTTGTTTTTACTGCCGAAGCCGGGGCTAATAAAATTGGCATTAAAAATCAGGTTCAGGTACAATACACCATCCGTGATGCACAGGGGCTTCAGTCGATCTCCTCACCTTCAACTAATGATTTTGTAATTGTAGCCGGGCCTTACCAGCAGCAAAGTTCGAGTACAAATATTGTTGGTAATAAAATGACACAGTCAGTAAGTGTTTCACTTACCTATATTTTACAGCCAAAGCACGAAGGGACATTCACCATTCCTCCAGTGGTTGCAAAAGATGCAACTGGCCATACCTATCAGTCAAATCCCGTTACAATACAGGTAATACCCGGCGCAATAGGTCAGCAACAAAATCGCCGGCAGCGCAGCGATCCTTTTGGTGGTCAGGACGATGACATTTTTGCAATGATGCACCAAATGCAGCAGGCTCAGATGCAACGCATGCAGCAGATGCAGCAAATGCAACAGCCACGTCAGCAACCCGGTCAGCAGCAGGGACAGCCGCAACGGCAGCAAAAGCAAGAAGAACCGACTGTTAACGCGGATGAGATAAAAAAAGACTTATTTATCAAAGTTGTTGCCGATAAAAACAAAGTACATGTAGGCGAGCAGGTTACCATTAGCTATAAACTATATTCAAGGCTAGCTATGCAAATGGGCATATCCAAGCTTCCTTCACTGAACGGATTCTGGACACAGGATTTTGAAATACCCAAACAGGCAAAACCAGAGGAAGAAGTCATCAACGGTAAGAAATATCAGGTATTCTTACTAAAGAAATCAGCACTGTTCCCTCAGCAGACCGGTACTCTGGAACTGGATGCGGCTGAAGCAAAAGGAACAGCCCGTATTGTGCAACAAGTAAAAAGAAGGTTGTCTGATATGATGGATCCTTTTGGAGGAGGCACTTTAATGATGAATGACCCCTTCTTTAATAATGCCTACTACAATACAATGGCGTATAAAGATGTGAAGGTGGACATCAAAAGCGATCCGTTAAAAATCAATGTTACAGCTTTACCCGATAACGGCAAACCCGCTGACTTTGGTGGTGCAGTTGGGAAATTCAGCATTACAGAAAAAATTGACAAACCTGAGTTAACTACTGACGATGTAGCTACACTTACACTGAATATATCGGGTAACGGCAACCTAAAACTGTTTGAGGCCCCGAAACTGGCTTTGCCAAACGGACTGAATACTTATGACCCCCAGATCACGGATACAGTAACCGGGCGTAGCACTACTATTTCCGGCTCAAAGATCGTCAGTTATGTAATTACACCACACATACCCGGCGACTATGTGATTCCTGCGGTAACTTTTTCCTATTACAACCCAACAACGGGTAAGTATGAAACTGAAACAACAGAACCTATTAAACTCGTTGTAAAGCCCGGGAAGCACTATACGCCTGCTGTCGCTAAAAACAATTCGCAACTGAAGGATATACACGACATTTCAAAACAGCCGTTGACAAAATTAACGCTCAATAGCAGGCCATTACTGTTGACGCCGGGATATTGGTCGTTGTATGCTTTGCCGTTGCTGGCTTTCATCAGTCTGGCTGTGTTTAAACGCAGGGAGGAAGAAGAAAATAAAGACACGGTATCACTAAGAAGAAAACGCGCGAATAAAATAGCGCTAAAAAGGTTGGTTACTGCAAAAATATTGCTTCAGGAAAACAAGAAAACTGCTTTTTACGAAGAGGTTTCAAAAGCTATCTGGCTGTATCTGAGTGATAAACTAAGTATACCGTTGTCTGCCCTCTCGCGTGACACTGCAAAAGAAGCAATGCTTACAAGAAATGTACCTGAAAGCCTTCAAAAAAACATTGAAAATGTGATCTGGGAATGTGAAACAGCCCTTTATGCATCAGGAGGGTCAGCCCAAATGGAAAACACCTACAATGAGGCTATCAAGGTGATCAGTGACCTTGAAGAAGTATTTAAAGCATGAGAAATCTATTTCTGATACCGGTAATATTCCTTCTGGGAACGTTCAACAGTTTTGCAGCTGCAGATCATAATTCCATATGGAATAAAGCCAATACATTTTATTTACAGAAACAGTTTGATAGTGCAGCATTTTATTATGAGCAACTGGCTCAGTTAAAACCACAAAATGCTGAAGTCTATTTCAATCTTGGCAACACCTACTATCGCCTGAACAAAGTTGGGTATGCAGTATTGAATTTTGAGCGGGCACTAAAAGTTGATCCTGATTATTTTGACGCAAAAGAGAATCTGGCATTGGCGAGAGAGCGGATATCCAACCATATCCGTACAGCTGATAACATATTTTTCATCCGTTGGTGGGAAAACATTACCAGTGCGGACAAAGCTGTTCTGTGGTCAGTAAGTTCGTTATTGATCTTTATTGTTTTTATCGGGCTTATTTTTTTAAGGAGATTCAATAATTCGATGAAACAGAGGATACCGAATCAGTTAGTAGGCATACTGGTGATCGTATTTATTTGTCTTTTGACGCTTTCGCTGGTTTCCACCAACAGAAGTATTAGTCATGATAGCGCTGTTGTAATGCAAAATGATGCACCCCTCCAAAATGTTGACCTGAAGGGTAAACCGATTGCACTTATTCCTGAAGGCACTACGGTTTCGATAATAAACGAAAAAGGAGAATGGACTGAGGTGAGCCTGCCAGACGGAAGAACAGGTGTTGTACGTTCAAATTTGATCATCAAAATTTGATGCCGTCCATTTGCCCCCTATACATTTCCCGTTTTCGGTTAAATAAGTGACAGATACAACGAAAAATTTACCCCACTTTTTTTTAGCTTCGATATTATTTATTAGTTTTAGCTTTTAAACGAGTAATAAATGAAGAAATATCTTATACTATCTGTAGTTGTATGTATCATTGTTGCGTCGTGTAGTAAGAAGACTACTCCGGCTGCCAGCAAAGAAGATATGCTACGGAGCGGTCGGTGGTCAGTGGCAAGCGGCACAGTAACACTCCGTAAACCTAGCGGCTGGGACACAACCGTTAACTACCTCAACTTTTTGCCAAAATGCAGACAAGATGATTACATGGTTTTCCATGGTGGCACAGATGCTGCAATTTTCACCAACAACAACAAATGCAGCCCTGCTGATCCTGATTCGACTTCTTTCAGCTGGAGTTTCGGCAACGATTT
>CAIKOJ010000011.1 GCA_903829015.1 uncultured Bacteroidota bacterium | reverse complement strand
TCATATAAGCCCGAATATGCACTGAACTGAATTTTCTGTTGCTGAATTAGCATCCTTCAAAATACAAAAAAGGGAGCAGAAAACTAAATTTTCCACTCCCTTTCTTTCTGTCGTACAAAAAGGACTTTTTCAGTGCCCTCCGAAAACGGAGGGTATTCTTAGTATGTCATTATCCGGTATAAGGAATGCGCTACATGGTTATGAAGCCAACAATTGTTTTACAGTTTCTGAAATAAGTTTGCCATCTGCTTTACCTGCAAGTTGTTTGCTTGCTACGCCCATTACCTTACCCATATCAGCAGGAGATTTGGCGCCTACCTGATCAATAATTGCTTTGATCTCAGCCTGCAGTTCGTCGGCAGACATTTGTTTTGGCAGGAATTTTTCGAGGATTGCCAACTCTTCTCTTTCTTTTGCAGCGAGGTCTTCCCGGTTTTGTTTTTCAAAAATATCAAGAGAATCGCGGCGTTGTTTAGCCATTTTCTGCAGCATCTTCAGCTCCGTTGCCTCAGATATCTCGCCCGATGCACCTTCCGCAGTTTTTTCAATAATAATAGCTGCTTTAATTGCACGAAGAGTACGCAGGGCTGCTTCATCTTTAGCCCTCATGGCGTTCTTCAATTCTTCCATTACTTTTTCTTCAAGAGCCATTTTGTTTGGTATTTGTAACCTGCATTCAGGCAGGTTGATAATTAGCATTTTCCCACAATTATTAAAAGCGCTGCTTCCAACTATTTAGCCTCTGCCTCAGTTGCAGCTGTGGCCTTTTTCAGAAAGGTCTTTGCAAATGCCTTTAGTTCGTTCGATAATTCGGTATTCTTGGTCGCCCTTTGGTAGGTATCTGCCATGCCATATAAAGTCTGGTAAAAAAAATCGTTCATTTCATCCACCATCATTTTACCGGTCCACAAGTCTATGCGCAATGCTGATTTTTCCTGTCCATCCCAAAGCCCCAACAAAATCGCTTTAGCGTTCTGCCAGTCTGTAACACCGCCATCCGGGGCAGTCCATTGTATCGCTTCAGGCATTTTATCTTCAGCAAGGTCGACCTGTATATTGATATTTGATTTCATTATATATCCGTGTTAATATTAAACTTTAAGCTCCAAAAGTACGTTTAATTACTAAAGTGCCTATGCATAATCGGTTAAGGCAAAGTTAATCAAAGTTGTTTTTTGAATACGAGTGCACCGGTTTCCGCAGTGCCTGATGTGGCTGAATTATTGATCGAAGTTATTGAGCGGTTTTGCCCATTTGTTCAATTGCTTCACACATGCAGCTATGTCCTTAGGTATTGGCGCTTCGGCAATAATTTCTGTGCCGTCTTCCTTCAAGAACTGCAAGCGGTAGGCGTGCAAAGCCAGCCTGTTCATCAATGGTTTCTCAACTTCTTCTTTTTTCGATAGATTGTATTTCTTTTTAATCCCTGAAAGCAGAAAAGGCTTACCATCGCCATACAACTCATCGCACACTATGGGGTGGCCAATAGACTGCATATGCACCCTGATCTGATGGGTGCGGCCGGTATGTATCTGAAACTGCACCAGAGAATACAATGGCCATTGCTCCACCACCTTGTAGTCTGTAACAGCTAACTTACCTTTTTTCGAAACCGTCATTTTACCAAATACAGCCGGGTGTTCGCCAATTGGGCTCTCGATACGACCTTCTGAAGGAATCACAATTCCGCTTACCAAACCCGCGTAAAATTTACCTATGTTATGATCTTGAAAGAGCATGGACAGGAAACGATGGCTGTGTTCATTTTTCGCAAAACATATTACGCCGCTAGTGTCCTTGTCCAGCCTGTGCACCACCCATATTTTACTGCCATGTCTGGCTTCGATCAGTCGGTTCAGGCTGGGCAGAGACTGATCAAAACGATCAGGTATCACCCTCAGTCCTGAAGGTTTGTTTACAATTATCAACTCTTCATCTTCATATATTACGTCAATATTCATTTTTCGAGTTCTGTTTTATAATGTTCCAGGCAATAGTCTTCATTCTCCCTCATTATCTTGCTGTCTTTTGCCGACTTATCCTTGAAACCGCACAAATGTAACACTCCATGGAATATCACACGATGCAATTCATCATTGTAAGTTGTTTTGTAAAGTTTAGCATTTTCCCTGACCCTGTCTACGCTGATATAAATTTCCCCTTGCATTTCCTTACGGTTATCACTTAGGTCGAAGGTTATGATGTCGGTGTATGTATCGTGATCCAGGAAATTATTATTCATTTCCAATAAAAACCTGTCTTTGCAGAATACATAGGTGAGTTCACAGGTTTCAATTTTCTTCACGTACTTAGATACCAATCCGTCGATAAAGGCAGACAAACGTTTCTTTTCCTTGAGCCCAGACCTTACGCCCTGTTCATAAAATTTTGCCGGCATACAAGATTTTCGACAAAGGTCGTAACATTTATTTTAAATAGGGTTTAATATCTAATAATGATCATTTTAATTTCGCAACATATACTCCAATGACAAGGTGACAATGAGTTTGCTGTAGGTGATTTTTGAGTATATTCAGCCTTTAAATAAAGGCTCAGGTCAAAGGCTTTCCAGTTACCAGGGTTGGTTAGCCGTACTTTGAGGGGAAATAGTTTATGAAGACGTTATTCTCATTTGTGGTTTGTATAGTGATCTGTGTTTCCATGCTGGGATACCGCTATTACTATTCCGATCTACGGTCTGGGAACCCACCGTTAAAAATTGCAGAGTGGGATGCCTTTGGCTACTACCAGTATCTTCCGGCAATTCTCATCTATCATGATCATAAGAAAATGGAGTGGATTGGTGAGGCGCAAAAGAAATATCGGTTTACAGATGGTCAGGGTTTCCCAATGACCAAACTGGACAACGGGAACTTTGCTTACAAATACCTTGGCGGAGTTGCATTGATGGAACTTCCATTCTTTCTGGTCGCACATTGGTACGCAAAACAAAACGGCTATCCTCCTGACGGGTTCTCCCCACCCTACCAATGGGGTTTAACAATTGGGGCCATTTTATATAGCATATTGGGCATTTTCGTTCTTCGGAGAATTCTGCTACGTTATTTTTCAGATCAGACTACCGGAATAACGTTGGCGGCTGTTTGTCTGGCTACCAATTTTATCAACTATGCAGCTATAGAAAATGGACAAAGCCATAGCTTCATTTTCCCGTTGTATGCGCTGATATTGTATGCGACCATCAAGTGGCACGAACGACCTTCTGTTTTGTGGGCTTGTTACATCGGGGCAATCATAGGACTAGCTATGATTTGCCGCCCTACAGAAGCAATTATGCTGTTCATACCCCTGCTATGGAATACACAATCTAAAGAGATTGCTACAAAGAAATGGGCATTGGTAAAGCAATACCGGCATCATATAATATACACAGCTATCAGCGGACTAATTGCCATCACACCTCAGCTAATTTACTGGAAGTCGGTGAGCGGCTCTTTTATTTATGATGTAGGGAGCAGTTGGGATTTCTTAAACCCGCATTTCAGGGTACTATTCGGACCAGAAAAGGGATGGTTTATTTATACCCCGATTACCATTTTCTTTATGGTTGGCATGTTCTATATTAAAGAGTTACCCTTCCGAAAATCTGTGTTATGGTTTTGCTTATTAAATATTTACATAGTCATTGGTTGGCGGGACTGGCATTACGGCGCTAGCTATTCTACTCGTGCATTGATGCAGAGCTACCCCATATTCGCTTTGGCTTTCGGCGCTTTTGTAGAAGATATTAAGTTTAAGAAGTGGAGATGGGCTTTTTATACTGTCTTACCCTACCTGATATTTCTAAACTTCTTTCAGAACACTCAATACCGAAGCGGCATACTACATTACGACGAAATGAATTTTCGCTATTACGGTAGAATTTATCTGAATTTCAACCCTAATGAAGAAGATGTGAGCCTGCTGGATGGGAATGAAACACCGTGGAACGAAAAGAGCTATTCCAGAAGCGTGATCGTTCACATAGATTCTATACCACCACTTCAGGTACCGGCCATGACGCCCGGAGTATTTTATCAATCTCAGATAAGCCGGCCGGCCGGAAAAAAAACATGGCTGAAGGTGGAATGCCAAATTAAAGCTCCGGACTGCCTTTGGTTGTCGTTCCTAAATGTGGACTTACAGAAGGGCGACTCTATTCAACATGCAAAGATCAGACTGTATAGCCCACTTAGTAAAGACGGCCAATTCAACCGCTATGCTATGTACCTGCGGGTGCCTGAGTATTTCAGACAGAGCGCTGTGAAGCTCTACATAGCTTCTCCATTCACATTTGCAGGAAGCACAAAGGATATTACGGTTACCCAGTTGGAAAAGTAGCCTTATCGCTGAATGTAAAAATGGATTCTGTTTTAGCCAATTTAGCTACATTTGTTGCAGACCACTATGCTGTTCAGGTACTATAAATATCTTTTGTTGCTTCTATGTTTTTCTGATGCCATAAACACGTTGGCGCAGGACGGTGTGCTGAGCAATCCGAAGTGGGCTGGTTTCGGAATTATAGTGAATCCATTCGTCGGGAAAGTATATAAGCACGAAGAAAAATTCCACTTGCCCATTCCCGAACTGTCTTATGGCACAGATGTGGACTTTGTAATACATACTTACGGAAAGAAACCGTGGCACCAGTTGCGCAATTTCCCCACAATAGGCGTCGGTTTAACCTATACCAACTATGGTATAGACTCTGTATACGGTCAGTGCATTGGGTTGTATCCAAACATAATATTGCCATTGGTTACGGGCGAAAAAATGCAATGGACCCTGCGGCTGGGAGATGGTGTTGGGTACGTAACCAAGCATTTTCGCCGTTCGGCACCGGTAGATACAATTAACGCTGCCATCGGCAGTCACATAAACGACTTTGCTTACTTTTCTACCGATCTTTCCTACCATATCAACCAGCACTGGGATGTGCAATTAGGTGCCCATTTTACCCATATTTCAGACGCATCTCATGATAAGCCAAACCTGGGCGTTAATTTATATGGAGGGCATGTAGGTTTGAGCTACTACCCGGTAAGTTCCAAACCAAAACTGATACGGCAGAAACTCGCTCCTTTAAAAAACAGGATCCTGGTACAGGGAAGACTCAGCATGGCGATAGTATCTGCTAATTCCCCCGGGGGACCTCACTATCCTGTGTACCTGGCATCGGGTTATGCCAGCCGCAGGTGGTTGAGCAAAAACAAAATGTTTGTCGGCTTGGATTACTCGTATCATGGTGATGTGGCCGCATTTTTAAAGAGTATTGAAATGTACCCCGGAAAAGAAGCTCAACATTCATGGAAAAGCGCTGTCTTTTTTGGTAATGAATTTCTTTTCGGCAGGCTGGGTATAGTGATGCAGGTTGGCGTTTATATAAAACAGGCAGAACTGATACAAGACCCTTACTACGAAAAAATAGGTGGTCATTATTATTTGCTGCAGAAAGAACGCGGACCTCTGAAAGAGTTCTTTATCTCAGCTTTCCTGAAGACCCACAAAACAGTGGCGGAGCTCGGTGAATTTGGTTTCGGATTCGGATTTTAGCCTATTGCATTCTTTTACTTAATTTCACACTATGCCGGTATTGAAGGAATGGACAGTAGGTGACCACGGATTGGCCGCAATATGGAAAGTTGAGGAACCTGAATCCTTCTTTGCGGATCAAACCGGCATCACATCTGATATTAAGAATGAGAGAAGACGTATAGAACATCTGGCCGGAAGGTATTTACTGAAACATCTTGAAAGCGATTTCCCGCTATGGAACATACAAAAAGATGAACACGACAAACCCCGGATAGATAATAACCGGTTTTTTTTCTCAATATCCCATTCCTGGCCCTACATTGCCGCAGTAATAGACCCTCATAACGAAGCAGGGATAGATATACAAACATGGCATAAAAAGATCGAGCAGATCCAGCACAAGTTTTTATCGAAGGACGAACAGGATATTTTCAGGAATGATCCTAAACTCATAACACTTGCATGGTGTGCCAAAGAAGCTGCCTACAAGTGGCTCGGCAGGCGCGGAACAGACTTTATTGAGCACCTGCCAATTGAATATTTTGAACACAACGACCAAAAAAGTGAAATAACGATATTTTTTAAGTTGTCTAAGATTCCTCAGATGATCAGCTTAATTAACTTAATTAGTGACGATTTTGCCTGTTCTTACGTATCAAATTCAGAAAACTGGGCGATTTACTAATTTTATTATGTTTTATTTGCATGTTGTGTTTTTCTTAAAATTTCTTCATTTTTTTCTAAATTTTCGAAATAATACCTAGATTTGCATAAAATCTAATATTATGTCCTCATTACGTTTTGAAGCGATTCAATCAGTTTTAACCGGAGAAGAAAAGAAGATCTCTGGTTATGGAGACAAAAAGATCACCGCGATCTTTGGCAGCCATGTATTTAACGGCCGTACCATGCGTGAATACCTGAGCGACGAGGCTTACAAAAGCCTTATGAACTCAGCAAAAACCGGTACGAAAGTTGAACGCCGTATGGCCGACCAGGTAGCCGCAGGCATGAAAGCATGGGCAGAAGGTCAGGGAGTAACGCACTTCACGCACTGGTTTCAGCCATTAACCGGTACAACGGCTGAAAAACATGATTCGTTTTTTACCCTAAAAAGTGACGGCACAGCAATTGAACTTTTTGATGGCGATGCACTGATACAGCAGGAACCAGATGCGTCCAGCTTTCCAAACGGAGGCATCAGGGCAACTTTTGAAGCGCGCGGATATACAGCTTGGGATCCATCGTCTCCGGCTTTCATCATAGAAGCAGGCTCGGGCAAAACACTTTGTATTCCTACAATTTTTATTGCTTACAGCGGCGAATCACTGGATTACAAGGCTCCGTTGCTTAAATCAATTGCAGCACTTGATAAAGCAGCAGTAGACGTTTGCCACTATTTCGATAAAAATGTAAGCAAGGTAACAACAACGCTCGGCTGGGAACAAGAATACTTTGTAATAGACGAGGCTCTTGCAAATGCCCGCCCCGACCTGATGATGTGCGGCAGGACCCTGATAGGCCACAGTCCGGCTAAAGGACAACAGCTGGAAGATCACTATTTCGGATCGATACCGGAGCGTGTATATGCCTTTATGCAGGATTACGAACAGGAGGCATATAAACTGGGCATACCACTTCGCACCCGCCACAATGAGGTGGCACCTGCACAGTTTGAGTGTGCACCTATATTTGAAGAGTGCAACATAGCGGTGGACCATAACACCCTGCTGATGGATGTAATGAATAAGGTTGCAAAGCGCCACAAATTGAAAGTGCTGCTGCACGAAAAACCATTTGCGGGCATCAACGGATCGGGTAAACATAATAACTGGAGCATGGCTACAGACACAGGCGTAAACCTGCTGTCGCCCGGAAAGACTCCACGTACCAACCTGATGTTCCTTACATTCTTCGTGAATGCCATCAAAGCTGTTCACGATTACGCAGATCTGTTACGTGGTGCTATCGCATCGGCCAACAACGACCACCGTCTGGGAGCCAATGAAGCGCCACCGGCAATCATCTCTGTTTATATTGGTAATTACCTCTCTAATGTGCTGGATGAAGTTGAATCAAGAGTTACTGAAAAATTCAGCGAACAGGACGAAGTAATATTGAAGCTGGATATCCATAAGCAGATACCAGAACTGCTCATGGACAATACCGACAGAAACCGTACCAGTCCTTTTGCATTCACCGGTAATAAATTTGAATTCCGTGCGGTAGGCTCTTCTGCCAACTGCGCTTCGCCAATGATCGTGTTAAACACCATCATGACAGAAACCCTGAAGCAGTTCAAAAAAGATGTAGATGCTCTGATCGAAAAAGGAGAAAAGAAAGAAATAGCTGTATTGCAGGTTTTGCGAGACTTTATCACTAAATCAAAGAAGATTAGATTTGAAGGTGATAACTACAGCGATGAATGGGCTGAAGAAGCTGCCCGCCGCGGTTTGAATAACTTCAAGACTACACCGGAAGCGCTGGATGCATTTGTAACAGAAAGCAGTAAAAAGCTGTTTTATGATAATAACATCTACAGCAAAAGAGAACTGGAAGCACGGCATGAAATAATGCTGGAGGAGTACATAAAGAAAGTGCAGATAGAGGCTCGTATTATCGGTTACCTGTCGGCAAACCATGTACTGCCTGCAGCTATCAACTACCAGAATACGCTTATTGCCAATGTGCGCGGACTAAAAGAAATTGGGCTCGACAAGAAAAGCTATGCGGCTCAGTTGAATATGATTGAGATCATGAGCAACCACATACAGGAAATAAACGATAATGTAGAGGCAATGATCGAAGCCCGCAAGAAGGCAAACAATGAAGCCGATACACATAAACGTGCATTAATGTATTGCCACGAAGTGAAAACTTACTTTGATAAGATCCGTTACCATGCAGATAAGCTAGAGCTGATTGTTGATGATAAATTGTGGCCACTGCCAAAGTACAGGGAGTTATTGTTCATCAGGTAATAAATCAATGAGTATTTACCCGAAAGCCGCTGCGTTGCAGCGGCTTTCTATTTTTATCAAAATCAGGCACAACAAAACTACCGGATGCCATCATGTTTATTAAATAAAAAGTATTTTTGAATCTGATGACATTCAACTCCCTCCAGTTTCTTGTATTCTTTATGGTGGTGACCCTGTGGTTTTTCAGGCTGAAAACCCAGAAAGGAAGAATATGGCTGCTGTTGATTGCGAGTTGTTACTTCTATATGTCGTTCATTCCAGAATATATACTTATACTGGGTGGTACAATTTTAATAGACTATTTCGCTGGTTTTCTTATTGAACGAAACGAGGGAAGCACCAGAAAGTTCTGGCTGATTACTAGTCTGATAGCCAACATTGGCGCACTGGCTGTTTTCAAATACTATAATTTCTTTCTCGGCAACATAAACACTGGCTTCCATCTGCTGGGCAGAACCATGGACATGCCGTTTTTAAAAATAGCTCTGCCAATAGGGTTGTCTTTCCATACTTTTCAGGCAATGAGCTATACTATAGAAGTATACAGGGGGAAGCAAAAAGCAGAAAGCAATTTTGTCGTCTATGCTTTATACGTAATGTTCTATCCGCAGCTGGTGGCCGGTCCGATAGAGCGGCCACAAAATGTTTTACCTCAGCTCAAAGAATTCCGTGCATATGACTGGGACCATGTGAAGGAGGGACTGGCCCGAATGTTGTGGGGCTTTTTTAAGAAGGTAGTAATCGCTGACAGACTGGCTATGGTGGCCGACCGTACTTTCGGACATACGCCTGAAAGTTCATCCGTCGCTTTATTTATTGGTGCTGTCTTTTATTCGTTTCAGATCTACTGCGATTTTTCTGGTTACTCTGACATAGCCCTGGGTGCAGCAAAGGTGATGAACATCAACCTCATGGAGAATTTCAAACAACCTTATCTGTCTAAAGGCATCCATGAATTCTGGAGCAGGTGGCATATTTCTCTTTCAAGCTGGTTTAGAGATTATGTTTACATCCCGCTTGGCGGTAACCGTAAAGGCAGCTTACGGCGGAAAATAAATGTTGCAATAGTATTTCTGCTAAGCGGTTTGTGGCATGGCGCCAACTGGACGTTTATAGTTTGGGGCGCACTTCATGGGCTTTTCGTCATACTGTTAGTTCAGAATAACGGTGTGCTCAAGGAAGGCAGATCGGCAATAGTAACAACACTTCGGGTAGTTGCCAATTTCGTCCTGGTTACATTTCTGTGGATATTTTTCAGGTCAGAGAATCTGGGTAGCGCAGTCGGCTATATTCAGCAGATATTCAGTTTCAAAGGAGGCACAAACTATATTGGAATCAGTGTTGTAGAGTTCCTGTTTTCCTGGGCAATGATCATTATTATGATGCTGCGTGAACGGTATATTGAAAGCCATTACATTTCAAGCAACAGCAGGTTTTACCTATATACCACACTGATGGTGTTGATCTGTTATTTCTTTGGTGTGTTTGTTGAGAATCAATTTATTTATTTCCAATTTTAAAAAATGGTCCGGCGCATTCTCAGTTATGTATTCATAGTTTTTGGGCTGGCGGCACTGGTGCTGTCCACCTCAAGAAATGCTATGGAATATATTTCCATTAAGCGCGACACCACGGCCTGGTGGGGTGCATATCCTTGCCTTAATGGCGACCTTGTGAGCCTGTCTTATCTCGACGCTGTAAAACGATTCAACCCTCCGCCAAACCATGTACCGTTAAAAAAAGCTGAGCATTCTACATCCGACAATATCGTTCTTTACCTGCATGGCGATAGCTACACTTACCATTTGAGTGACTCCATTTTTACAGGCACATCAGCATTCCACTACATAGACCGTAACCACGGATTGAAGTTTACGCTTGATACAAGCAAAAGAAATGTTTTAGTAATTGAGGTGTCTGAGCGTTATTTGCGACCCTATTTCAGTACCCTTAGAATGCTGGATGAAGTTGGCGATACTACAAAAAGTACTCCAGCTCAGGCCAGTATTTATGGCATGCCGCTGAGCAACCACTATGCTTCAATTCTGCCTTCTTTTGAGGTAAATGACCTGTTCAATAAGTACATCAATCAAAACCTCCAATGCAATCTCTTCAATTACAACTTCATCATTCCGATATTCGAATACAAGGCGGCTTTGAATTACTATGTCTTTAACCGTGCGTCAGGAAATGTGGTGATTTCGAAAGACAAGAACTTTCTATTCCTTAAAGAAACCGTTTCTCTCACTGATGCCGGAAGTTCCTACATCCCTTTAAATGAAAACGATATTCAACTCCTCGTCAACAATTTCAATGTCATTTACAAACACTACCGCGATCAGGGTTTTAAAGAGGTATATCTATCTATGATCCCAAATTCGGCTTCGGTAGTACAACCCGAAGGATATAACAACCTGATACCTAGAATACAAAGCGATACTACCTTGAAAATGAAGATCATTGATGCACATACATTGTTTAAAACTGAACCAACGCTGTATTACCAACCCGGCGATACCCACTGGAACAGTATAGGGCGGCAAAAATGGATAGACCTTGTAAATGAGTACCTCAAACAACAGCAACTATAATACCCCAGGATGATAAAGGACAGTCAACAAACAAACAAATGGGAAGAAATGCTCAACAGGCATTCAGTCGTTTTTTCCATTTTCTGGCTTGTTACATTTATTTTATACCTGCCCGCGGCTAAGGCTGGCATGGTAGGAGACATGCCCTACCTGTTGGAATCAGCCAATCAAACTAGCTTCTGGGACTTCATTAACATTAAAGGTGGTATTGCATTGTATCATGTTGCAGCGTTCCATTTTTACGTACTCATCAAGCTGTTCGGTAGCAACATGTGGCTGTGGCATCTGTTGTATATATCCATGCACAGCCTCAATGCGTGCCTGATGTTCATTTTCTTTAAAAGGCTGTTACGAGATTCCGGTGTAGCCAATGCTGCTGGTATATCATTTACAACCGCTTTACTGTTTATTGTGTGTCCCCACGCATCTGAGGTGGTTGTGTGGGAGGCTTCCAATCACCATTCATTTGCAACACTGAGTATTTTCATAGTACTGATACTTGTTCAGAAATTCCAGACCACTCAAAAGAAAACCTACGCTATCTCAGCGGCTGCGCTATTCCTTTATTCAAGCTTTTCTCATGAGTTTTTCTATCTCACGCCATGGATGGCTTTGGCTGCAATTTGCTATTACCGGTTTGCTTGTGGCACCAGTAAACCCATCTTCAGAAAATCTATCCTTTGGTTTTTTATTCCACTCTTGCTATTGTTCATTTTCCATCTTTTGCTGCTGTATGTAGTGAAGCATACATATGTATCGCATTTTGGTAAACTGGAGATGATGCCCATTACATTTTACCTGAACCGACCAATCAAGTACATATTTCATGTGCTTTTCTTTGGCAGGTATTTCTCGTTCGAAACAAGAAATCAGGTGTATGCCTTCTGCGAATTGAAAACTTTAATCTATCTTTTCTACACGATCCTTGTTAGCTTCTGGGCATTTGTCTTGTTTCGGCTTCAACAAGTTAGTGGCAAAACCAAAGCACTTGCTCTAACCAGCGCCTGCATGATGATGGTATTCCTGTTCATTTCACCGGTTGATTTTGCAGATTCATTGCTGGTTAGGTACGACAGATATGTTTACCCTTCCATTGGATTTGGCTATCTCTCTGTTGTGTTGCTTGTCAGCCTGATCAATTTGAAAATATTAAGGTGGATAATTTTTACGGGACTTGCCAGCATTAACATCTATTTCGCAGTAAAAGTGAACATTTACTGGAAACAGTCGGCATACGTAGTGAAACGGTTATTAAATGAGCTTCCGGAACCAGGCAACAAAACTGTATTATTGCTGAATCTGCCTGATGATTTGAATGGTATACCCATGATTGCGGCAGAGGAAGATGGTAGATTCAAGTCGATGAAAAATGCACTGAGTTCTACTAAGATTGATAATAAAGTATATGATGTAGTAGCTTACAAGACATCAACTATGGAAGATGGTGCACATGTAACTGTAATGAACGACAGCGTACTGAAGGTAACACTCAATCAGTGGGGAACCTGGTGGCTATATGGCAATCTCGGTGCCGGCAGCTATGAAAACAAAGACTACAAAGTAAACATGGTAGATGAAGGACATTGGTACATACTTACGCTGAAAAAACCAAACACAGATTTTCTGTTGCTATATCAGATTGGCAGCATATGGAAGACTGTAGATATGTCGAAAAAAGACGTAGACCAGTATTAGTCAGAACAAAAAGAATTTTACATAAATCAATTAAAAAACTTGAACAGGCTACGGACGTATATTGTAACATGGATAAGGCAAAATACAGCACTTGCTGCATTCATATCTTATTGGGCGATAGTGTTCCTGGTTTATCTACCCGCGGCAGAGGCGGGCCGGGTGGGCGATTTCCCCGGTTGGGTTGAAGCATTGACTTCAAACAGTTTTGCTGACTATGTAAACAGGAAAGGCTCCGGAATAGCCAGCATGTATCAGTTTACTCAGATCGTATCCTATCTGTTTTACAAAATATTTGGAGCCAATGCCTGGCAGTGGCATCTGCTTTATGTTACTCTGCAAGCCACTAATGCACTGCTGCTCTTTATATTTTTCGGCCAATTTTTTGAACGGTCAGAAGTCAGGTACTCGATGAGTGCAGCATTTGCAGGAGGCATGCTGTTTTGCCTGAGCCCGCACATATCAGAGGTTGTCGTTTGGGAGCCATCATTCCATTATTTGTTGGGATTAATGTTGATGATGATGGTTATGGTGTGCGCGCAGCGATTTCTGGAAACTGGCAAAAGTAAGTATGCTTTTCTCGGCGGTGTAGTATTTTTTTGTTCCACTTTTTGTCTGGAAGTCTTTTATCTGACACCGCTTTTTGTAGTAATGTTGGGTGTCTATTACAAAACAGTGTTCAAAACCGTGACACCAATTGTACGTAAGTTTTTCCTGTGTTTCACGTTACCACAATCACTATTGTTTCTACTTCATTTTTTACTGCTGCGTATTATCTACCATCAGACCGTAGCCCATATTGGCACTATTGCTCAACAACCGATACCGGTAATGCTGGCTAAGTCGCTAAAATACATTTTCCATATTCTGTTCTATGGCAGGTTTTACAATGATGCGCTGAGAATAAAGATTTACCAATTGTGCGAGTCTGGCCCTGTTTTGTATTCATTTTATGGAGTATTTATTGTCATCATTATTGGCGTTCTCGCCCGATTCTCAAAAATGAAAATAAGATGGAAGCCTCTAATTTTCCTGTTAATGATGGTCGTATTGTCGTTGGGGTTGATACTGCCTTTATGGCTTCCTGATACGGGTATCGTGATTTACGACAGATATACTTATGTACTCGATGCATTTGTCTACATGCTTGCAGCCTTATTATTCGCAAATATGTTTAACAGGTATATCTTTCTGGCAGCCATCATGTTTTTAGCGTTAGCCAACTATAGGTTTACACATAAAGTTGTGGCTTATTGGCAACAATCCGCAGATGTGGTTAATAACCTGGTAACGACATTTCCCAATGATCCTGCAAAAAAGGTTTTGCTGCTCAACCTGCCTGAATGCTTCGATGGTGTGCAGATGGTGGGCACCCGCGATGACGGCGAATTCAGGATGATGTATAATTCTATAATGCCACAGAAGATCACCAACGACGTGTACGATGTTGAGGCATTTTATATGAGAAGCATGAAAGATGGCGCCCATGTGACGGTATTAAACGACTCTACCATAAAAGTTACGCTAAACCAATGGGGTACCTGGTGGATATATTACGGTTACGGAGCTACCAGCTATGAGAACAAAGATTTTAAAGTTGATATGCGGGATCAGGGACACTGGTACAATGTCATCCTAAAACATCCTTCTTCAGAATACCTGCTGCTTTATACAGTTGGAAGAGAGTGGAAGAAGGTAGACCTGACAAAGCAGAACATTGACCAATATTGACCTATATTTGTTTGACAATCTTTTAATACTTGAACACCGCAATTACTGCAAAACAATCGTTGATTTCCCGGATAATCAGGAGCGAACACAACCGTGTTTTTGTAGCATTGTGGCTGATCACTTTTGCATTGTACCTGCCAACTGCCAAAGCAGGTTGGGTACTAGATACAGCCGGATGGCTAAAAAATATAAGGAATCTGAGCTTTTGGGACTATTTCAATAACTCGCAGTCAGGAATTCCAAGTTTATATCAATTTACACAGCTTACCACATACGTTTTTTACAAAATATTCAACGCCAACCCCTATGCATGGCACCTGCTTATGGTAACCATGCATTCAGTAAATGGTTTTTTGTTGTTCTTATTGTGCAAAAGAATTTTCAATGAAAGCAATATAGAAAAGGGAAGCACAATTGCTTTTGCAGGTGTAGTGCTGTATACTGTTTGTCCGCACATAAGTGAGGTGATCGTGTGGGAAGCTGCCTATCATTATCTTCAGGGATTTATGTTGATTCTTGCAGTAATGCTGTTGGTTCAACAATTTTTTAAAAAACAACAGCTAAGCTATGCATGGTGGGCTGGTATCATTTTTTTCTGTGCTACTTATTCTCTGGAGATATTCTACCTGACACCCCTGTTTGTTGTGACACTGGCAATTTATTACCGGTACGTGCTGCAATATGATGACGCTATTTTTAAAAAAGTCATTAAGTGGTTCGTAGTACCCCAGTTGCTGATGTTCGCTTTACATGTTGTTGTCCTTCGGTCGGTTTATCACGGGCAAATGGCCCATCTGGGAACGAATATATGGCAGCCATTTTCAACCTATGTTTGTAAACCACCGAGGTATATTTTTCATATACTTTTCTTCGGCAGATTTTTTCCTTTGGAGATCAGAAGGTCGGTATATGCGTTTGTTTGTTCAAATGCTGCACTAATTGTGTTCTATAATATTTTCCTGTTCGTATGCGTGCAAGTAGTGTTAAAGTTCAGGCATATGAGCAATAAAGGCAAAGTATGTACATTGCTTTTTGGCTGGGTAATAATAACGCAAGGGATCATTTTGCCGTTGGCCTTCCCCGACATGATGCTACTTTATTACGATCGTTACACTTACTTTCTCGACGCGTTTATTTACATGTTGTTGTCGTTAGGAATCAGTTATGTTACCATGCGTGCCATTAGAATTTCGCTTCTGGCAACATATGGATCGATGAACGTATTTTTTACTACAAAACTCAATCTGAACTGGAAACGATCGGCATATATAAATAATCGATTGTTAAAAAACCTCCCTGATCCTGGCAACAAGATAGTTGTGATGCTCAATTTGCCTCAATGCATGAATGGCGTACCAATGATAGGTGCAGAGAAAGACGGAGCATACAAAATGATGTACAAGTTATTTGTAAACAAAGATGTTACTAATAAAATGTATGATGTGGCAGCATACAATATGGTTACAAAAGAAGACGGAGCCCATGTATATGTACATAACGATAGCGTAATCACTGTGACGCTGAACCAATGGGGTACCTGGTGGTGGTACGAACAGTATGGTGCTCCCAGCTATGAAAATGAAGACTACAGGCTGGATATGAAGGACATGGGACACTGGTACGATCTTTATTTAAAACATCCCGCTGACCATTACCTTCTGTTACTGCATCAGGGCGACCAGTGGAAGACGGTAGATATGAAAAAGAAAGACGAGAACCAGTACTGAGCCATAAATAGCAACAAATGAATATCGCAACGCCCATAGAGCAAAAAGAGGTAAACAGTAAATGGGTATTCCTCGCGTTATGGATTGTAGTTTTCCTGATCTATATTCCTGAAGGACAATCGGGATGGGTAATTGATGCCGCCGGATGGATCCACGACATGAAGGTTAATACCTTCTGGAATTTCTTAAATAGAACGCAATCAAACAGTCAGAGTTTTTACCAGTTGTTCGCGCTTCACTATTTTGTTTTTTACAAGTTATGGGGCCTTAATCCATGGATGTGGAGTCTGCTTTACATAACGGTGCAGGCTGCCAATGCGTTCTTTCTTTTTCTACTTTGCCGGAATCTATTTAAGGATTCCGCAATAAAACATGGTCAGCTTATTGCCCTAAGTGGTGCTGCGATATTTTGTGTTTGTCCACACATCTCCGAAGTTGTGATCTGGAAGGCCTGTTCACACTACCTGCAAGGGCTTCTCTTCATTTTAATAATTTTACTCTGGACTCAAAAGTACTTACACAGCCAACAAAATAAATACATCTGGTATTCGGCTATTGTGTTCTTCTTATCAGCATTTGGTTTGGAAATATTTTACCTGATCCCTTTTTTCGTATTGGGTCTGATCCTTTTTTATCGCAGCGCGCTAGGTGTCGACAAACAGATCTTAGCTAAGTCAATAAAGTACTTTATCCTGCCTCAGCTGCTTATACTTTGTGCTTATGTTGTTGCTATTTATTTAACCTATAAATTTTTCAGACCACACAAAACCGAGATCACTGAAAATTTAGCGAGCTATCTGGCGAAACCAGTGAAATACCTTTTCCACATCCTGTTCCTCGGCAGGTACTTTTCAATGGAAATGAAAAACAGAGTGTATTCTTTATGCCAGCAAATCCCTACCCTTGTTGCCTTTTACACTATTTTGACCGGATTATTTCTATACGGCTTTGCCAAATTCAAGCAGATAAATATCCATTTCAAATTGATTTTACTTTTGCTTTTCTGGGGTATGTTGTCTTTGTTTTTTGTCACACCGCTTTCATTCCCGGGTGCCGAACTATTGGTTTTCTATGACAGGTATACTTATTTTTCGTGTGGATTTCTCTTCATGCTCCTTGCATTGTTAGCTGCATGGCTAGCCCCGAATAAATATGTATTGATTGGGTTGTTTTGCGTTTATGTTGACTTCAACTTATTTTTTACCATAAAGGTCAACACGTATTGGATCGATTCAGATCAGGTCATTCGGAAATTGCTAAAGACCCTCCCGGAACCCAGTGGAAAAACTGTGTTGCTATTAAATATTCCTGAGAATATGAATGGTGTTCCTATGGTTGGTGCACAACCAGACGGAATTTTCAAAGCCCTTAAGGAAGTATACACCGATACCTTGGTCCCTGGTAAAATTTACGATGTCGCATCCTACAATATGGTTGCCGATTATAATGGTGCTCACGTAACTGTGATCAACGATAGTGTGATACAAGTAGGGCTCAACCATATGGGAACATGGTGGTGGTACGAAGGTCATGGTGCCGTTAACTACGAAACACCGGATTACAAGGTAGATTTCAAAACAAAGGGGCTCTTGTATGAATTGACGCTCAAACACCCCGCTGACAATTATATGCTGCTATACAGTGTTGGTGAAAAGTGGAAGGAAACTGATATGAGCCTGAAGAACAAGCAACAGGACTAACTACTAGCCCTCATCAATTAGTTGTTTAACCTTCTCTGCTATAAGATCCCTTACTTTACTGAATTCCACTTCATCCATATCGCGGGGGTCCGGTATCACCCAGTCAATCCTGTGTGTTGCTTTTACAAGCGGGCAGGCATCGCCGCAGCCCATAGTTACAGCATAGTCAAATTGAATATCCGGCAGATCGTCCAGTGATTTAGAATTATGTACTGCCAGATCATAGCCCAGCTCTTTCATTGCTGCCACGGCCTTAGGGTTAACCCGGCCCGACGGTCTTGAACCGGCACTATATGCGGCAACAGAATCACCTCCGTAAATTTTAGCAAAGGCCTGAGCCATTTGGCTGCGGTTGCTGTTCTCAATACAGACGAAAAGGAAATTTCTCATGATTTATTGTGCTTCAGAATTTTGAATACGGGCACTGCAAGTAATGCACCAGCGATAGGTGCTAGTAAATATATCCACAAGTGCTCAGAATGACCACTCACAACTGCGGGCCCCAATGAGCGCACCGGGTTCATAGACGCACCACATACCGGCCCTGCAAACATCGCCTCTAGCCCCACTACTGCGCCGATGGCAATACCGGCAAACATACCCTGTTCTTTGCTGCCTGTAGCTACATTAAAGATTACCAGCATCAAGAAAAATGTAAGTATAAATTCCATCACAAGCGATTGCAACTCTGACCCCGATGGCATGGTAGCACCCAGCAGGGCATTTGCAGGGAACATCATCTTCAGTGTAAAGCTGGCCAGAACTGCTCCGGCCAGTTGACTGAAAATATATGGCCCCAATTGCTTTGCAGGAAACCGGCCTGCTACCGTAAATGCAATACTTACTGCGGGGTTAAAATGTGCACCAGAAATCTCACCGAAGGCATAGATAAGACTCATCACTACCAGACCAAAGGTAGCGGCTATACCCATATGGGTTATCACACCATTATATTGCTGATTGATAACAATGGCGCCGGTACCCGCAAATATCAGCAAATAGGTACCCAGGAATTCGGAGATAAATTTCTTCATGCAGTTGATTAGTTACAACAGCCAGGAGCGCAGCATGCCTCTGGCTTTTTCGCAAATACAGTTACGCTATAAATACCAAGACCACTTTCCTTGAATTTTGTAATTTCATCAGGACTAAGATAAGACGAAAGAATATCATCAGGTATAATGATCGCCTTTTCTTTCTGCAAAGTAATCTCTTTAAAACCTGTGGAAGTTATAAGGCCCATGTAATCAGCCTTTTGTATTGCGCCCGAAATACAGCCTGCATACATCTCTGCAACATGCTGTAATTTTTCAGGTAGTTCACCAACCAGCACAACATCTGAAATGCTGAAATGGCCACCGGGTTTAAGAACGCGGAATATTTCTTTGAACACATTGCTCTTGTTAGGCACCAGGTTCAGCACACAGTTGCTTACTACTACATCAGCCACATTGGCTGTGATCGGCATCTTTTCAATATCGCCATACCTGAATTCAACATTATTGAATCCCAGTTTCTCAGCATTAGTCCTGGCTTTTTCAATCATGGCCTCGGTAAAATCGATACCAATGATCTTTCCGGATTCACCGGTTACGGCCCTTGCTATAAAACAGTCGTTACCTGCACCACTCCCCAGGTCCACCACTACGTCTCCCTTTTTTATCTGCGCAAATTCTGTGGGGAGTCCGCAACCTAACCCAAGGTCTGCATCAGCATTATATCCTTCCAGTTTGGTGTAGTCGTCGCTCATTATATTGTACACTTCTGTACTGCAGCCACCCGCACCGCAGCACGAGCTCATATTTGTCTCTTTGTCCTGCAGGGCTATCTCACTATATTTTTGCCTTACCAGCTCCTTCAATTCCTGTTCGGTTTGCATAATCTTTGTTTTATTGATGATAAATGAAATTCGTTTTTACTTACTCTTAGCAGCAACCGGGTTCACAGGCAGCCTTACTGGCTGACTTGATTTCTACAAAAAACTCGCCAAACAGCTTCTTGTACTTCTCCCATATTTTCGGGTCTATGCAATAACACACACTGGTACCTTCAATAGTACCCTGTATCAGTCCCAGTTGCTTCAGTTCTTTTAGGTGCTGCGAAATGGTTGGTTGCGCTAGCCCAAGTTCACCCACCAGATCGTTACAGATGCAGGCATTGGCTTTTACCAGGTGCTGCAGTATGGCAATACGTGCTGGATGGCCAAGCGCCTTAGCAATGTTCGCCAGTTCATTTTGCTTTTTGGTAAATAACTCTGTTTTGCTGATTCCCATTTCAATCGTTTCATTGCAATATTACGATTAATGTCTGAAACAGCAAAATATTTCTTTACGGGCTTTATGTTTAGGTCTCTTATTTTTATATTTTGTGTACTGATTCATGTCCGCAACATTAGATAAACCAAAATTGGAGAGGGGCCTGTCCTTGTGGCAGGCAACGGCTATCAATATGATAGACATGGTGGGCATAGGCCCGTTTGTAACCATGTCGCTTATCGTGAGCCTGATGCACGGACCTGCCAGCATACTCGCCTGGCTGCTTGGGGCCGCGCTCGCCTATTGTGATGGTATGGTATGGGCAGAAATGGGCGCCAGATGGCCCGAAGCTGGTGGCAGCTATGTATTTCTTAAGAAACTCTTTGGAGAGCATAAGGGCGGCAAACTGATGTCATTCCTGTTTATCTGGCAGACTACATTGCAGGCACCACTTGTGATTGCTAGCGGCGCTATAGGCTTTGCCAACTATTTCTCTTTTCTCGTACCGGTATCAGACATACAGAAGAAAATGGTGAGCGGTACGCTGGTGCTTTTACTGATAGCATTGCTTTACAGAAACATTAAGAGTATAGGCAAGATATCTATTGTGTTGTGGATAATTACGGGAGGTACCATTATCTGGCTGATACTATCGGGCATACCACACTTTAATGCCGCACAGGCGTTTGATGTACATCTGGATAGTTTCACAGGCAGTTCGCTGCTGTATGTGGCGCTGGGGCAGGCATCACTAAAGTCGGTATATTCATACCTAGGCTACTACAACGTATGTCATCTGGGCGCTGAAATTAAAGACCCGGCAAAAAACATCCCTAAAAGCATTCTCATCTCCATTACCGGTATTGCCATTTTTTATCTTGGTATGCAAACAGTGATACTTGGAGTACTGCCCGCTGATGTTGTTGCCAAATCTGACTTTGTGGCGAGTATTTTCTTTGAGCACATTTACAATCATACTGTAGCGCAAGTAGCTACTCTGCTCATACTGGTCATTGCCCTGTCTTCTTTGTTCTCAGCAATTCTTGGGTATTCGCGCATACCCTATGCAGCTGCGGTCAACGGCGACTTCTTTAAAGTGTTTGCCAAAGTGCATCCAAAGTATCATTTCCCGCATATCTCTTTGCTTGCCGTGGGTGGCGTAGGTTTTTTATTCAGCCTGCTGTTCCGGCTGGGAGATGTGATCACAGCTATTCTTACCATGCGCATATTGGTGCAGTTTGTTTCGCAGGCGGTGGGCATTATTGCCTGGAATTACAAACACAAGGGCGAGCCACGCCCTTATAAAATGCCGTTATTTCCTATTCCGGCAATACTGAGTGTTATCATCTGGCTGTTCATCTACTCCTGCATCAGGTGGGAGTATATTGCCGGTTCTCTTGGTATAATTGCCTTGGGGGTAATCGTATATTTTGTGAGAAAGCAATTTAATAAGCCCGAATCAGCAACGACCTCATAGATATAGAAGCCATGTCAAACCTGTCATTGAAATAAGTGATGTGCTCATTCTTTTGCTGCAGACCAAGTATGTAAAACAGCGGCAGCAGGTGATCATATGAAGGGTGCGCAATTGTTGCCGTATTACCAAGTATTTTCTGATAGTTGAGTATTGAGGCAATATCCCCTTTGTTCATCCAATCTGTGAATTTTGTATCAAACTCACGGGCCCAGTCGTATACTTTATTTCCTCCGCTCCAGTCTATATCGCGCAGGTTGTGTACCAGATTTCCACTACCTATTATAAGCACGCCTTTTTCCCGCATCTTGGTTAGCTGCTTACCGATCTCATAATGATAACTAGGTGGCTGATCATAGTCCAGGCTCATTTGGTACACAGGTATATCAGCCAGTGGATACATAGGCAGCAATACACTCCATGTACCATGATCCAGACCCCAGCTGTCGTCCGTTTGCACGTGACTGTATGTAATCATCTGTGCAGTAAGTTTGGCAAGTTCAGGTGTGCCGGGTGCAGGATATTCCTGATCAAACAATTTCTTAGGGAAGCCACCAAAATCATGAATTGTTTTAGGGTGACTCATACCGGTAACCTTGGT
>CAIKOJ010000010.1 GCA_903829015.1 uncultured Bacteroidota bacterium | reverse complement strand
TCTTTCTGCGGATATCCTTGATGAAGTTTTCTGTGGACTGCTTTTTCTTTGATTCCATGTTTACATTTTTTGTTGGTTAACAATGGAAACACTATCTAAAGTTATGTTCTTTTCAGTCCACTTTATGCTGACGATTTACAGATGGAGAAAAAATACGGTAAGGCAAATATACAAAAGGCAATAGATGGTGAATACTGGGTAGGCATGGCCGAAGAAATAGCATGGCTGCCCCACGGCGAAGCGATAAATATACGCACCACCTCTACTAAAGAGGGCAAAACTGAAACGTGGTATTTTCTTAATACACGCACTACTATATCTTTAAGAAATCACCGGGTAGTAGCTATAACAAAATCAAACTATTAAATGCCGGAGTGGGGCAAGTGCTTTTTTAGTTTTGCAATCGGAAAAGAAAATCGCCCTGATTGCTACCGGGCACCCAAAAAGGTTATTCGGTCGGGAAGAGAAAATACAGCCATAACCAACTTGATCGGATTATAGTGTCAACAAGAAATTTCATCATCTTGTTAAGTGCGTTTCCTTAGTTAGATTACCGTCTGGTATTGGCTCCAACCAAAGGTCGGTACGAGTAAGATTCCAGGAGTCCGCAAAAAGTTTCAAATTTGAAATCACTTGTGATTCTTCAAGCTAATTGTAGTTAATTGTTATGCTCACGTCTTTGAAATTTGTGTAGACTCCGGTAGCCTGAGTAGCAGGGATTATAAGATTAGCACCAATATACAATTTACGCATTCCATCTTTGCTTACCTGGCATACTTTAGAAGGATACACACTGAAAGTATTTATTGCCATCTTCAATTTGTTTTCGTTGATCAGATCGGTGCGGCCCGGCAAACTAACAGTTAACAAATGTTCTGGCTGGCCGGTAACAATCAAGGAAGTGAATGTTTTTATTTTTATAGGAGCAAGTGGAACATTTCTATTTGATGCCTGATATGGAATACAAACAGAAGGGAATGTAATGACACGACTTGCTGTAGTGTGCGTATCATTATTTGAAAAAAAGAAATCCGAATTTTCTCTCACCTCAGCAGGTATAATAACATTTGCGGTTACGTACGTAGAGCCAGAATTCTGCGCCTCAATGTTTACGTTGAAGATAAAACTGAGTAAAATTAGTAAGGTTCTGTTCATAGTCTATAATTTTTACTGTTTTACTAAATACTTCCACATTCATGTGCCGCAAATAGCTGGCTGTATTTAAAATACCGATGGTCTAATTAAATAAATAGCCTCATGTCATCTATGATATTTTATGCAATTTAATCAAGTCTATATCGTTAAATCTATGCGTTCCATTACTATTTCAAGAAAATTTCAATAAATAATAAGTTAAAACTAACGAATAGCGCATTAGAAAACCATGATTGTTATCATAAAAACTTCATCTTTTAAATACAACATTTGCAAATACTAAAACGGCTGAACTCATAGAAAATGGAGCCAAAGTAATAAAAAACAACCCTGCAAATACTACTAAAAATAGTAATTTTACTAATTGTTTATGACCTAATTTTAATACCCACAATATTTTTCTATATACCACACCCTTTATATTAATATTTATACATAACTTCACTATAGATTTAAAGTGAACTTTGATTAAAAATCTTTCTAAGAGTTAATGGTTAACAGGCTTAACGCACTAATGAAATACTCACCTGCTGCCATCCTAATGTGGGATACAGAGATGACTATTATTGAAGCTAGCGATAAGTGGCTGGAGCGTCATAAATTTCTTGAGGAAGATGTGATTGGAAAGAATCATTACACCGTTTTCCCAGACACGTCACAAAGATGGAGAGACATACACCAACGCTGTCTCGCCGGTGCAATTGAATCATGTGACAACGACCTGCTCTACTTGACTAATGGCGCTGTTGAAAATGTGAAATGGGAGATAAATCCATACAAAAATGCAGATAATATAATAGCAGGCCTGATTATGATCTCCGAGATCATTACAGAAAAAGTTAGGCAAAATGCAGCGCTGGTGCGAATGCACAGGGAACTTACTCTGCTGAACCGCGTTACCGATATAGCAACAAAAACGCCGGATGAGTTTGATATGCTGGAAAACGTTTGCAAAGCAATTGAAGAAGTTGGCGAATACCAGCTCGTATGGTTTTCCTACATACCGGAGCCTATCAAAGATATGCAGCGCATTAGCCCATTTCACAAATTTGGTTCAAGCATCCATTATCTCGATAACTTTTATATAGAC
This sequence comes from uncultured Bacteroidota bacterium, assembly GCA_903829015.1. GTDB lineage: Bacteria > Bacteroidota > Bacteroidia > Chitinophagales > Chitinophagaceae > Nemorincola. The sequence goes on along the minus strand of CAIKOJ010000010.1, from coordinate 12,028 downwards.
CTGCTGGATGAGCATCACCGCAAAGGCCCTACAGCAACTTCGATACTGCAAAATGAAACTATTGCAGTCAACGACTTGGAATCTAATTACAATTTTGCACCCTGGAAAGAAAAAGCAGCAGTGGCCGGACTTCATTCAAGTATAAGCATTCCACTGATACTTGAAAACAACCAGAAGGCAGTTTTTGCAATATACTCAAGCGAGCCAAATGCATTTATCGCAGACGTAATTGAGATCTTCGAAAGAATGAGGAACGAAGTAGTGTTTGCTATCAACAATATTCAGCGTGTACATCAGGGCAAAATTGCACAGGTAAGACGAGACAGACTGATAAGAGAGCTGAACACCAGAAACCGAAGCCTTGAAGAGTTTACATACATGGTTTCACATAATCTGCGGGCCAAAGTTGCAGACCTTCTCGGAATTTCAACGCTTGTAACACAACCGGGAATCGGAGAAAATGAAAAAACAGAATTAATTAACAGCATTAAATCAACCTCATTAAAGCTCGATGAGATCATCAGAGATCTCAACAGCAGCCTGCTCGTCAAGGGCCATCTAATGCTTAATACAGAGATAATTGTTTTCAAAGACCTGATTGAAAAAATTCAGATCAAGTTGAACACAATGCGTCCGTCCAGCCGAATTACAATACAATCAGACTTTAGTGGGCTGGTGTCTGTTTATTCCGACCAATATTATTTATTCGAAGCTTTGTACCAATTATTTGTATCATTGTCCAATATAAAAATTGAAGATGCAGATCAGGTAATTACAATTACCAGTTCGCTTCAGAATGGAAAAGCTGTACTCTCTGTGGCAGATAATTATAACAAAGTACTGCTTAAAGGCAAAGAGCGCCCTGTTTTTGAAATATACCGAAAACTATATCATCATCTTACCGAAGGAGGAATTAAGCTCTTTTACGCAGAAACCATCATTGAAAACATGGGCGGTAAACTGGATGTAAATACTGACCCGGATTCGCACATTACATTTACAATTGTATTACCATTGGATGACGAACAAATATCTTAAACAACTAAAACCAAATTAAAATGAATTATTTCAATAACTTCATCATTGTTGATGACGACAAGATCAACAATAAACTCTGTAAGCTCGTTATTGAAGGTGTTTACCCAGATGCAAACATTGTAGATTTTACGGATCCCGAAGAAGGCTTTGACTTTATTGTAAAAAAATACGCTCAACCCGGCAATCAGGATCGTGCAATTCTGCTGCTTGATATTATCATGCCTATAATGGATGCATGGGATTTCCTTGAAAAATTCGAAGAACTCGCCGAAGATGTAAAAAGCCGCATTAAGATATATATACTATCTTCTTCTGTAGATAAGGAGGATATGATCTGTGCCAACAACAATAAATATGTAGAATACTACCTGATTAAGCCTCTTAACGCCGAGTCAATTCATCTTATGGTGCACGTGCTGCACAAAAGACTGGGTTGGTCTGACAGATAATTTTATTAAACAACAGGAAATGGATAAGAGATTTATACTTGTGGATGATGTAAAAATGAATAACCTGATGAGCCGGCTTATCCTCGGTACCACGTATCCTGATGCGGAAATAATTGAATTTAATGATGCTCAGACTGGTTTGGATTTTATACTGAACGATTACCGTGCAAATGCGAAGACACATAATAATGTACTGCTGCTCGATCTCTATATGCCCGATATGGACGGATGGGAATTTCTGGATGTTTACCAAAATTATCCCGACCAAATAAAACAACAGATTAAGATCCTGATTCTCACCTCATCTATTTCTGACGAAGATAAAGCTAAGGCAAAAAAATACTCCTGTGTTTCCGGCTATCTGATCAAACCATTTAGTGCCGAAGATATACGGGATGTTTTTCAATAGTAAATAAAATTTTCTGCATGGCCTGATAAACCGGAATGTCAAGTAAAATGAAATCCGTAAACCTATTATTGTTTAAGTTCCTTATTGCAATTCTTCTGGCATCGACAACAATCAGTTGTAACAAATCTGATGGGGCTGTGTCAGAACGTCATGAAATAGCTCAGATCATTTCGACTGCCGGTAGTATTCAAGATTCTTTAGGCAGCAAATCTTGCATTTCGTATGTAGACAGTGCTTTGCAGGGCTATCAACTTTCCACGTTAGAGCTGTACAAAATTTTCACCTTCAAAAACAACATCTACTTCAACTACCAGCACAATATTGCCAAAGCTACCATTTATGCCGACAGCATATTGTTACTACTCAAAAACGAACCAAAATTAAGTACAAACCAACGGCTATATTTCGCATACCTGTTAAAAGCCGATGTAAGTTATGAACTTCAAAGGTACGGTCAGGCATATGAGTATTACGCCAAGGCTAAGGAGTTAATCGAAAATGGAGTTGATCGATGTGCTGAAACAGAACTTGACTTTCGCATGGGCACAAAGTGCTTCAAGGAACACAGATATCTGGAATCAGCCCGGCTATTTTTAGACTTATACAAAGAGTCAGGCCTCTGCACAAGTGACTTCACGTTCATTCTACGCAGGCAAGAATCGCTATCGACCGCAGCCGAGGCGTTCAATAATTGTGGCTTATTCGACAGTTCAAAATACTGTTCGAAAATTGCACTATCCGAACTGGACACTCTTACGGCACTTTACCCAAACCGCAATGCAAGCATCGAAGAAGCCAGAGGGGTATCATTCGACAACCTTGGCAACTCTTACCGGAGCCTCGAAGCTTACGACGCGGCAGAATATTATTACCTCACCGGTATATCTTTGTTGGAGAAGATCAATCGCAATCACACCCAGTTATTGCAAACCTTGCTGCACTTAGCAAGCCTATACGTAGATCAGAAAGACTATTTAAAAACAAGCAAAGTATTAAAGAAGTATGATCAAATAGTACACATTTCAAGTAACAAATTCTCCTATTCTGATAGCATCAGGCTTGCTTGCGAATACAGCGAAACACACTGGAAATATTCCTTCAACATGGGTGATCTAAAAACGGCAATCACACACCTGAAACGTTAACACCAGCTAAAAGAAGCAGAATGGCTGACAAACACAACCATGCTGAATAACGAAACTCAATTAGGAATTCATAATGCATATGACGACTTAAAAATTGCCGGTTTAAAACGGGATGCAGAAATGAAAAAAACAAGAAACACAACCTACTTACTAAGCATAATCCTACTAGGTGTTGCTATACTATTGATTGTCGCCTACTTCCGGGCTTATAAGAGAACGCAAAAGGTGAAACAACTTGAAAATGAAAAAATGCTCTACGAAAGTAAGCTTGTAGAAGGAAAGCTAAAAGATAAACTTACTTTGAATCAACTAAATCTTATTGGATTAATAGAAAATACGGATGATTTTTTATGGTCTGTAGACAGAGATTACAAATACCTGGCTTTCAACCAAAGTTATGCACGTTACGTGTGGAAAATTACCGGCAAAGAGCCGGAAATAGGCATAAAAGACCTCATCTCAATTAACAACCCTACATCATTTGTAAGGATGGAAATTGGATACAGGGCAGCTATGGAAGGCAACGCCTATTATACCGTAGAGAAGGGCAATAGTATCAATGGTTATATCCCTGACATTGAAGTAAGGATTGCACCAATTAAAAACGCAAACGGCGAGGTTGTTGGTGTAAGTTGTTACAGACGCGACATTAAACGCCTCTTGAAGATGCAGAATGAACTAAAGCAAAAGAACGATAACCTGAAAATTATTGCATGGACACAGTCTCACAAACTAAGAGGGCCATTGGCAACTATGAAAGGCATAGTTGATTTTCTAAACCAGACAAATCTTGATGATTATCACAAGAAACAAATGTCAATGCATCTCAAGGAAAAGCTGGATGAAATGGATAATGTCATCCATGAAATTGTTAGGCTGGCTGAAGACAATGGCTTAAATAGATCAGAAATTAAAAGCGAGGACGATATAAAATGATGATTATCAGTTAAATAACTGATTTAGCCATGCCGCAGCGCCAATCAATACCACTAAATTGCGGCATACTCAATTTTAAATCAGCATATGAGTGAAGTAAAAAACAATGACGATCAGCAAATAGAAAAATTTATTACCGAACACACACCGGCAATGCTAGCCTATTTAGATGCCAACTTAAGATACAAGTACGTAAACAAAGCGTACGCTGAACTATTTGGCAAATCAACAGAAGATATCGTTGATTCCAAAACTCCAAAGGATTTGTTATGTGCCAACGCCTACGATCAGTCAAACATTCAAATACAAGCTGCGTTACAGGGCGAACCACAAATTTTTCATCGAGAGACGCAGATGCCGGGCGGAGAGAAACGATATTACTTTGTCAATTACCAACCAGATGTAGAACAAGGCCGCGTTAATGGATTTTTAGCGACAATTGTTGATGTAACGGATGCGAGAGTGCCTGTAAGTGAAATATACTCATCTCACGAGTTACTAAAAAAACAAAACGCACAACTAACAAACTTTACCCATATAGTATCCCACAACCTAAAATCATACGCACGAAATCTGAACATGGCAATTGACCTGTTTGTAAATGCGACGGGTGAAAATCAAAAAAACAATGCGCTGGAGTTGCTGCAGGAAATTGCCAGTGGCATCAGCTCAATCATATTAAACGTGTCTGAAATCTCCCGTGTTCAAACAAATGCAGAACTACCAGTACAACGAATCGTTTTATTCGATTACCTTGAAAGAACAATTGATCTACTCTCCTTGCAAATCGAAGAATCAAAAGCATGTGTATTGAACAAGATACCAGCAGACGTTGCAATAGATGCAAACCCCGCATATATCGATAGCATCATGCAAAACATACTCAGCAATGCAATTAAATATCGCCATCCCGAAAGAACACCTGTGATCGAGATCACTTGCAATGTTGCCGAAAATGAAGTTACTTTATTGTTTAAAGACAACGGGCTTGGCATTGACCTTACCAAATATGGCAACAAAATATTCGGAATATTCCAAAGGTTTCACAAAAATCCGGAAGCCGGAGGGCTGGGTTTATTCATATCCAAATATCAGGTTGAAGCTATGGGCGGGCACATTGAAATCGAAAGCGAATCTGGTATTGGCAGCATATTTAAGGTTCATTTAAAAAAACACTAAAACACTCTTGGCATGGTACACGTAATAGAAGATAAACACAGGATCATACTGGATTCAATTCTTCCTTACTTCAAATTTAATGAGATTCTTGATGTAAAGGAGTGCATACATAAGGTGCATGAAAATGATGTACTCGGATTGCGAAACATGCCGCTTAAGATCTACACCGACACCATCATGGAGTTTTTAGTTCAAAATGAATTTGCAACAAATTACAATGGCGACGTTGTTGTAAACTCAAAGGGTATGGCCCTTTCAAAAGCAGGTAGCCTAAAAAACTTCGAACGGTCAGTGCATAGCCAACATGAATTTATCCTGATCGATGATGACAACCTGAGCAACCTGCTCTGCTCGAATACAATCGAAACATCAGATGCGAATGCCCAAATTGAAGTATTCACTAACCCTGAAAAAGCACTTGAGTATGTTTTGTCGATGCGCCAAACCGAGACTAATACTTTACCGTTTATCTTGCTCGATATAAATATGCCAAAAATGTCGGGATGGGAGCTTGTGCAATCATTGCAAAACTCCTCAACCGAAGCATTGATCAATTTAAGAATTTACATGTTGACATCTTCGATCGATCCAAAAGACAGGGAGCGCGCCAAGAATAACCCATATTTATGGGGCTATCTGGAAAAACCACTTACACACGCAAAATTTAAGAGCACCTTTATTCGCTAAACCTAAATTGCTTTGCAATTAAGTTTTGAATGGGTTGCAAATTTCTTCTAGCTAATGCAAATTTTTATTGCGTTTCAGAATTGATGCAGTCTTTGGTTAAAAGCTAAGAAGACTCTATTTTTCCGCCTTAATGACCAGTGCGTCAGGATACCCATGTTTTGCAAGCGCATTGAGCATTTGCTCAGCGTCTTTAAATGCCTTGAACCCTTCAATCTCAACCAAATAATCATTGTGCAGCATCACTATTCTCACTGAATTGCTGATTATCCTGTTGAGCTTGGTTTTTACCTTTCCTGCAGTGTTGATATCTGCGGTAACGAGCACAAGAATAGAGTAGTTGCCTTCTTTCACCTTTACAAGTTCGTTCTCAATCACCTTTACTTTCTTAAGCTCAAGTTTTTGCTGATCTTTATTGTACTTCTGGCGAATTACAAACTGAACACCATCCACTACTTCCCCTTCAATGGACTGGCCAATCATTACCGGAATGAAGCCACCCATTGATACATAGTCAATTTTGTTTAGCTGGGCAGTGTCAACAGCAATGTAATAAGATCCCGGCCTTAGACCGGTGTAACTAAAGAACCCATCAGACTCCGACATTGTGTGTGCTACCAACACCGAATCTTTATTGTAAATATTAACTGTTATCTGACCAATACCTTTCGGCTTCTTTTCACCAACAGCGGGCACTGACACTGTACCAGATACCTCTCCAACCACAGCAAACGGCACTTCTATCATTGTGAAGTTATTCGGGTTAGGTACTACACGTATTGTTTTGTTCTTAGTTTGCCAGGAAATATGATCTACACCATCTGTATTGATCTGCAGTATAACGCTTGCGTAAGGCTCCAGGTCGCTTACGTGGAAAATTGTGTCAGTAGCACTGTATGAAATACAGCCACTATTCATTGTCAACTGCACTCCATCAACCCTTGGCTCACCTATATTGTAATGACCATCACCATTAATATCTACGAAAGGCAACACCGAAATACCAGCCCTTCCCACACTATTACGATTACCAGCTTTCAAAAGTTTTGATTTCTTATCGTAGATAACGCTGCCTGTCGCTGATTCCGAAAATTGTCCTGCACCGTTAAACGTGTTGGCAGTAGCCGAAACTTTGACAAAGGAAAGATCATACCTAAACCCTACCGTAGCACTCAAGCTGTTGGTAACAACCTGATGCTCGCAACCTGCGCTTAGATAACCATTTCTACCTACCATTTTCTCGGCAGCAAACTTAATCAGCGTGAACTGGCTTTTCAGAAAATCAAATTGCACCGATGGTGTGAATGTTATACCATACCGAAATCTGGATGCCAATGAAAGATTTGTTTGCAGATTACCGTTGCTGTGCGAGCCTTCTTGCTTCATTGCGTTTCCATAAGTGGTTAAGTTCAAATTTATGCGACCAACGTTCGCAGTCACCATCCACTCTCCCATCCATTCCTTTGTTGCATTTGGCAATACGATCTCGGAAATTGAAAATCTTGTTAACCCGGATATCTTATTAAATCGCATTGGCAAAACTAAACTCGCTTTTTTCTCTTCATCATAATTAAAAATAATAGCTGTCTGACCTTTTGAATACTTGGTATAGTTGAGTTCAAATTGCATATTGGAAGGCAGTCGATAACTGAGTAAAGCCTTTCCTCTAACGCCATGTGCGTATTCGCCGGAAAAATACAAATTAGATAACAACTTAACAGAAGTGGTCGCAAAAGGTATATAATTGCCAGACTTCAAAGAAGATAGATATTCCAACCCACCACCAACCGTCAAGCTATTTGTTACACCATAGTTCACCAATGAATGCGAGAAAACACTATTAATTCCATCTTCAATCACGCCTGAACCGGTAGAGTATTCAATCTCATGTTTTGGCAAAAAGCTTATTGGAATATTCAGGTGTTGCTCTTTTTGTTGAATTTCTCCATTGGGGCCATAGAAACGCAGCTTCACATCTGAACCACCATACGCAAGAGGTACATCTAGCGAATAGAATCCGGATGCATCTGCACGGGTAAAATCTATCAGCACATTATTTACGTACAATTCAACTATCCAATTGGGCGAAATAACATCAGATATATTGTAAGAGCCAAACGACCGTCTGAAAGTGGTAGAGCGATTTGTAACCTGAACACCTACAATCGGTGCGTAAACAGAAGCAATAGGTGAGAATCCAATTTTACCGATCATCACCTGACGAATTAACTTATTGTCGTTATTGGCGTAGTGCCATAGGTAGCTCTGATGCTTTTCATTGAATGACCCACTGGTATTGTAATTCAGTCCGAGACTTAATACTCCACCTAACACAACACCACCCAATCCAAGGTAAGCCCTCATGTCTGTTAATTTCTCTTGCTGAGTTGAAAACAACTGCCAATCGGCTGACCCAAAATGAAAAAGAGGATATGTACGTGCAATATTGGTATCTACAACAATAATTCCCTTCAACTGATTCAAGTTCTTATGTACTTCCTCCTGCTTCTTTTCAAAAACTGCTGGCACCTCCTGACTAGTGTTCAATTTCACAGTAAGATTGTATGAATCGAAATCACATTCCAGACCAAACACCGAACTAAAATAATCACTTCTGAGATACAGTTGTGTAGGGGTGCGGATCAAATCTTCAGCAGCAAGATGCCACGTTTTGCCTTTGTATATTATTTCATTATGGCTCTTATCAATTAAGTATGCCGCTTTAGGATCAATAAAGAAACCCGTTATAGAATCCATACCTTTTGATGGCACATTTCTGATTTTCAGAAAATCAAACAGATCGGTTACTGATAGATACGCCATATTATCACGTACCAGAGTATTGATCTCTTTGCCCCCCAACCATTGAATGTCAGCAACTACTGATGTTTCATCGAAACCTTTCAAATTCAGTTCGTATTCTGTCACTGCATTCCGATGTTCTATTTCTACTAAAGATAATGCCTCATTTGCCACAGCGCTAGACTCTTCCGTTTCTATTCTCTTTTCATTCTCAGCCTTTTTGATAAGACTTTTGAAGTTCTCTTTTGCAAATGCAGTGTCAGCCATCAATAATGAACAAATGATGAATGAACACAGAGTGATTCTACCCCTACTCAATTTGAAGTAGTTGTTAACTATCGTTTCGATATGTAAGGTTAGGATGATCATTCTCTGATTATGGTTATGAAAAAATATCCGCTGTAAAATCCGGGAGGATTTGATGTAAGCGTGCCTACTGTTAGCGTACCACCTATAGTCAACGTTGTTAATGCAGGAGGAACGGCGGTAGTAATTATTGGTAAAGCCGGGTTTGAAGTACCTAAATGTAAATTCAATGTACCGCCCGCGCTACCTGTTAAAGTAACATCCGGACCGTTCAGGATACCCAGTACGGTACCCGGATCTGCTTCTATCTGAAACATAGCCGGCGTGTACGTAACCCCTAATCCGAGGGCAACAACATCGCCAGTAACAGAACGGGTTCCTGTTGCTGACATCGAAAGGGTTCCACCTGAAGAGCCTACAGTAAATGCACCAAAATTCAAACCCTGGGTGGAAATGGCGTACAACTTCACCGGATGAGGGAGACTCTGCTGCGCTTCAGCCTGATAGCCACAAAGCAAAATTGCCACCACGCTAAATGCGAGGCGAACAAAACAGCTATGTGATATGATTGGCCTTAGTTTCATTTCCGGTTAATAAATATTTTCTTCGTTGTAGCTTTACCGTTCGATACAAAACTCACAATATAAACTCCCGTAGTCTGGGGTGCGGGTATATCATGCACACCATATCCTTGTACTTTCTCGTGAAGCAATTTCCTGCCCGACAAATCAAATAGCGTGATGTCACCCTCTCCTCCTGATAACAAATGAAGATCGATGTAAACTTTACTGTCGTCGCTATATGCATTGAACATTTCGCCGGCCAATAAATCGTCAGCGGCACCTTCCGGTTTAAAACAAAGGAAGAACCGGTTTTCATGCGTACCCTGGGTAAGAAATACACGATAATTAGGATTAACCATTGCATCCTGGCTAATTCCTGATTTGGCATCCATTAAGTAGGCATGCATTCCAACAGGGATGGCTTCAATATCACTACAATCAAAATTCACCCAACCATCCTGCTGAATGCTCAAACCAAGCGGCACAACGCAAAAACTATCTGCATTCATTGGCAATGAGTATATCGACATACTTTGCTTGTCATCAGAAATACTGTAAAGATTAGGAGTCTCATCATCAGTATTCAGCATTTTTAAAGCATCAAACTGACTATTAAAATGTCTGCCAACTCCATCCCTGAAGCAAACTACCATAGGGTCCGATTTCCCTTTCGAATCAAAACGAGCAGATAATCTAACCAACGGAATCGTTTGCGCTGTAGTTTTGTGGTAGTAGGGTGTCAGGTTATTAACCCTCGCGTTGTTATTGATATTCAGCGTTGCTGTAACTGGATATGAACCTGAGCTCACATGAACGAAAAAACCTTGCATTGCAGGGATAATACCGGTAGCATGTGCATTACTTGAAACACCAGCAACATAAGAGCTATAGGTGCCATAATATCTGTTAGTATCGCTGTTGTCGTAATAATAGATAGCATCATCAATATTCACCTTGGTCCAACCAGTGGAAGCGTGCCAATCAATCGGCGAAGGATATGGATTGCCTATGCAATTGAACCCGAGCGTATACGTATAGTTGTGATTGTAAAGCGTATTGTTGATTGTACCATTGTTAACAGTACCACGAAGGCTAAATGTTGACGGACCATAGGAAGATCCGAAATTGCAACCATAGCCCTGCATTGGAGATAGTACGTTAGTTCGAAGAGTATCTGTGATCCAACCAGTACGCACCGTATCTTCTTTATATTTAAAAAACTGAGGGAAAGTATCGGCCATATTAATGTATGGATACATCTGCCTTACACTCGCTGTATCGAAAGGCGAACTAATGATCCGATACCCGAATGTGCTATCTAAGTACCGCTGCATGGTTACTGCACCAAGCACATTGCCAGCCCCCGAACCATCAATAAGTGCTGTTTTCGCAGAAGTAGAAAGAAGTGTAAGGTAGCCTCCTGAACTCAGGTTGCCCGTAGTTGCTTTAACTACCTCCGAAATGTTCAATGTCCCGCCTAGTGTGACTCCTGCACTGTTATTGATTGTCAGATTCTTAATAGTATTAGTTGAAAATGTGCTTGCCGGAATCGTTTGCGCTGACGATCCATTCATTACAATAGTACCATTGGTTGCGTTAAAAGTACCACTGTTGGTAACCGACCCAGCGATTTCAAGTGTTCCGCCATTTACTTTAGCAGATGCACCGCTTTGGATAGTAATATTTCGTGCGGGATAAGTTCCGGAGGTGATCACCGGATAATTAGTAATACCCGATGGCACAAGTATATCTGTCGTCACCAAGGGTACATTACCACACCAGTTACTGTTGTTGCCCCAGTTAGTATCTACAGCTCCCGACCAACGACCTATAGGATATACACTAACAGAAGTGGTATAAACGGTAACAGGTGAGCAACCCGGATGACCTGTTCCATAGCTTACCGTCAATGAATAGGTAGTTGTCACAGTTGGTGTAGCTGTTGGGTTTTGTGCGGTAGACGAAACCAGGCTTGCTCCACTCCATAAATAGGTATTTGCACTACCGCCCGGATTAGCAGATAACGTAACACTTGTGCCACTACAAGTAGGTCCATTATTCGTTGGACTCGAAGTAGGTATACTATTAACTGTAACCGTTGTTGTGTAAACTGTAGCAGGGCTGCAACCCGGCAAGCCACTACCGTTGGTAACAGTTAATGAATAAGTTGCGGTAACAGTGGGGGTAGCCGAAGGATTCTGGGCAGTTGTTGATGATAAACTTGCACCACTCCATGTATATACAGACGCACCACCAGCAGGATTTGCAGTGAGTGAAATAGTTCCACCAACACACATGGGTGTGTTGCTGCTTGGTGCTGCGCTTGGAACCGGATTAACTGTTGCAGTGGTTGTATAATTGGCTGTACAACCCGAACCAGCACCATTAACTACTGTTACTGTAAATGTGCCTGACGCAGCCGTAGTAGTTGAGGGCACAGTTGCAGCCGCACTCGTAGAACTTGTAATAGCTACCGGTCCTGTCCAGGTATAACCAGTAACGTTGCTGGCACCGTTT
>CAIKOJ010000009.1 GCA_903829015.1 uncultured Bacteroidota bacterium | reverse complement strand
TCCATTGACAGCTGCGATCACTGCATTGACTAAAATTCAGGCAGATTTGAAAAATACCGAATCAGAAGTAGTTAAGAAAATTTTAGGTGAAGCAGATAAAGCCGTAATTAACCTTGATAGATTTGAAGCAGTTGCTGTTGCACCTTCTTCTTATATATTGGTTGGTCAGCAGTACAAGGCTAGCGTGTTTTTAACAGCTTCGGATTCTAAAACAAACCCTGAGATAATTGTAGGCGGCCAGAGATTGAATATTGTTGACGGTAAAGGTATGTATACCGCTGCCGCAACTTCTGAAGGCGATAAAAGATGGGGTGGTACGATCCGTATTAAACAAGCAGACGGAACTACAAAAGAATACAATTTGCCTGAGCAGACTTACACAGTTGCAAAACCATCAGCAACAGTATCGCCAGACAAGATGAATGTATTTTACATTGGCGTAGATAACCCGGTATCTGTTTCTGCACCCGGATTTTCTAAAGATAAGATCCGCGTAAGTTTAAGCGCTGGTGAGATCAAAGGCGCAAATGGTACATATGTAGTTAATGTGAAGCAACGCGGAGACGTAAAAGTTACGGTTTCGGGTGAAGTGGAAAAAGGTAAATCAACAGTGCTGGGTGTTTCTACATTCCGTGTTAAACCAATTCCACCGCCACACGTTAAGTTTGCCAACAAAGGTGGTGGCAGGTTGAGTGCAGCTGCTATGAGGTCGCAGAACAGGATTTTTGCGATACTTGAAGATTTCGATTTTGATGCGAAATTCAACGTGAATCACTTCACAATGTTTATTGCGAAACCACGTGCGGATATAATGAAATTTGAATCAAACAGTAATGCATTTACTCCTGAAATGCAGGCTGCGATGAACGGAATTACTCCCGGATCAAGGGTTACTTTCGACTTCGTGTTTGCTACAGGACCGGATGGATTGAAAAGATCATTAGACCCGATTATTTTCACAGCTGAGTAAATAGAATAACCAGGTTACTTATGAAAAAGAACGTCATACTCGCTTTTTTGTTGCTTTTCGCCATTGGTTTGAGTACTGTGATGGAAGCGCAGACAGCACCAAAAAAGAAGAAGAAAAAGAAGAAGCCGGCGAATACAGAACAAGTTGTAAACACAGACAGCATTAATGCTGCGCGTGAACAGGACTCTCTTGCGAAAGTCGCAGCCGCTACACCGCCACCTGATACTACCAGGTCGGTAACGGACGGGCTTGTGGCAGACACCAGCTATCTAGCATACACAGACCTAGTGTTGGATACAACTAAGCCAGTTGATGGATTTTATAAGCAACCGATACTGCGTGGTGCTAAACCATTTGCGTTCCCTGATGAGAACAAATACAACATTAAGTTTTATAAGCGTCTTTGGAGAACAATTGATCTGACTGACTCTATTAACAGGATATTCTCAGTACCAGGCCAAACATTGATGAGTATCATCATGGACGGATTGAAGGCTCAGAAGATGGTAGCTTACTCTGATGAAGGATTCACGAAAGCAATGTCTTATGATAAGGTATTGCGTGTGCTTTCTGATAGCGTGGTTGTTACTGACCTTGACTCACTTACAGGTGATGCGATAGGATCTCACTCAGTATACGTACCGTTCAACCCGGATTCTGTAACGAAACTGGAGATCAAGGAAGATATTTTTGTTGATAAAGTTAGAGGACGCCTGATCACAAGGATCATTGGTTTGTCGCCAATCAAGAGAGTGAAATCAAGTGCCGGTGACGTGATAGGTGAGCAACATCCGTTCTATCTTTACTTCCCACAGTGCAGAAACGTGTTTGCTGCCAGAGAGGCATTTGATACACAGCGCGATATTTATGACATGAGTTATGACGATGTATTTATTTCCAGAAATTTCAAGACGCAAATCGTAAAAGAATCAAATCCGGCCGATCTGCGTATCAGTGACAAATTTCCTAATGATGCTGAAAAACAAAAACAGGAATCAGACAGGATAGAGAGGGAGTTGCGTAATTATAAAAAGAATTTGTGGAAATACTAAAATTTTAATTTTCTAAACAGAATATCTATGAAAAACAGGATTTTGACTTTATTGGCGTTGTGTATAGCAACTGTGGGGAGTGTGAATGCGCAAATCAGGCTTGACCCTTTTTACCCATACAGTAAGTGGACTGCTGGTGCGGGTATTGGTTTCAGTGAGATCTATGGTAATTTGGGTCATTCTACATCAAAGCCTGTGTACAGGATCAATGTAGAAAGGAACATGAATGCCTGGACTTATCTGGATCTGGAGATCATGCACGGTACACTTTCAGATTACGAGTCTAAGAACCATTGGACAACCGGCTTGAGTGCAAACAATTCTTTCACAGCGGCTGATTTGAATTTGCGTATGTCTCTGGGTCAGTTGTTTAAATATCCAAGGAGCTTTTTTGCTAAAACGCTTTTTGGAATATATGCTGGTGTAGGTATAGGATATATGAACAATGATATCTCGAACATTGAGATGAAGTTCAAGAAATCAGATAAATATCTGATCACTGACTACAACTCAAAGAACATCAACAAGCATACTAATAACTTCTTCCTGCCAATGAATCTGGGTTGGAATCTGCACCTTACACGCAGGTGTGTGTTTAATTTCAATTATCAGTTCAGTTATGCATTCTCTGATTATCTGGATGGATACAACTTCCAGCAGCCAACTGCGAAGAACGAATACAACTGTATGTTCTCTGTTATGTCATTTGGTCTGAATTTCTATCTTGGACATGTAGGTGATGTGAGGGCAAATGTGCATTCGAGCAAAAAGAAAAAGTAATCCTGTTTCCAATATTTGAAGAGCCCCGGTTTTCCGGGGCTTTTTTTTTGAAGTAGGGGGTGTTTTGTAATGGTGGCACCCACTGTTGAGAAAGCCCGTAACTGTGCAATGCACATGATGTTACTAAATAAAATTGTTGCTGCTGCAGTGGTTGCCTATTTTGTACGCTAAATTCTCTGAACGATAATGAACAAAATTTTATTCGTTATTCTCTTACTTACGTTTCATTATAATTTACAGGCTCAGTCTACATTTAAGGGAGGCTGGAATACCTACCAGACGGCTACTTTGATACACCAGTACACCTACGCATACGCAGCCAACGATACTTCTAAACTGACGATGACTGATAGCGCTATGATATTCATATCGCCCGATAGCCTGGTGACACTTACTGTTACTTTCCCTATGCGGGATAGGTCAATCTATAAAAAGGTGCAGTATTTTAATGAAAGCAAGCTGATAGCAAGAACGGAGGAATATAAGGATGACAACCTGATGGTAATGAATGAGTGGAAATATGATGATAAGCGCAGGAAAACCTACCATTTTGAAGATAACAAGGTGAATGGCAACACCTACAGAAAGACTTGCGACTATACGACCGACAAAAAGACGGGTGAAGTGGTAGCAAGTGAATGCTCTTATTTTAACGGGAGAATTGAGTTCTATACCAAGGAGTACTTTAACAAGAAGAACGTAAAGTATAAGGAAGTAAGGCTGAATGACAACAACAGGGATGTGGTGCACGTAGAGAATTTCTATTATGCTGAAAATGGGAAACTGAAGGAGCGTTCGGTTTATTTTCCGGAGTGGAAGGTGACCAAGAAATTTGAGGAGAAAAGTGGGAATGTGGCGCCTGAGTGTTTTCGTGCATTACCGGTAGGTACTGCTGAAAAAATTACCATTGCCGGCAAGGTTCCATTTATTAAAAGACTAATAGCGCGCAATCAGTTCTTATTCACCAATCCGGAGTGCCCGATATATGAATTTACCTTCCGCAACTTCCTGAATTGCGAGGTCATAGTAAAATCTGATGGCCATGCTGTGAACCGCACTGTTGTGTTTAAGTACAAGGAAAAGAATCCGAAATAGCAGCCTCCAAACACCGCACCAATATTGGATATACCCGCATTACTGCTGTAACACAAATCAACTAAAGGCGCGGCAGTTAAGGTAGTAGTATCACTTACACTTACCCGGCTGGCACACGAAGTGCCAGCCGGACGCAGTTTTTCAATCATTGTTTTTATTGCTTTGCAATCCGCAGTCAGCCTCGGTAAGATTTTGTGCAAGAGATGTTTTCTGGCTGCATTAGCGAATTCAATGGCTATTTAATTATGCATACAATGGTTCGGTGTCTACCATTTCTTTTACAAAGTTTGGCAGCACAAATGCAGACTTATGAATGCCTGGGTTGTAATATTTGAGCGGATGCTGATTGCAGAATTTTGTTACTCTGTTTTCATCGAGGTCGAGAGTGGGATGCAGACCCTTTGACGCATAGCCGAAGCTCCACATGCCCGATGGGTAGGTAGGGATATGAACAAGATAGGTATGTACGTTCTCTGGACCGAATATGCCTGCATGGCACTGGCGTATAGCCTGGAATGTACTTTGGTTGAACATGGGTGATTCGCCCTGTACCACTACTATGCCGTTCTCATTCAGTGTGCGATACACATCTTCGTAGAACGAATTGCCAAACAAGCCTTCGGCTGGACCTTCAGGGTCTGTAGAGTCGACGATGATCACATCGAATTGATCACTCTCCTGTTTTTTCAGCCAAGCAATGCCATCTTCTATTTTTAGGGTTACACGACTATCAGAGAAGGCGTCGGCAAGGCCAGGCAGGTGTTCCTGACAAACTGTTACCACATCGCCATCAATCTCTACTACAACTACCTCTTCTACCGAATTGTGTTTGAGCACCTCGCGTGCTGTGCCGCCATCGCCGCCACCTATTACCAGTACTCGTTTAGGATTTGGATGAACAAGCAATGGAACGTGGGAAACCATTTCGTGGTATGCAAATTCATCTCTTTCGGTGGTCATGATCTTCTCATCGAGTACCAACATTTTGCCGTATTCGTAAGTGTCGTACATCTGTACTTTTTGGAAATCGGAACGCTTGTTGTGCAGCACATTTCCTTTGTGACGCAGAGAAAATGCCATGCCGTTGTTGCGCTCAGTAAACCATACATTGCGGTGAAATACCGGTGTAACAGCATCTTCGCTGAACGGTGGTGCCTCGGCACCGGCAGGCATAAGCGACTTGTGACCACGCAGTAATTCCATCATAGATCCGTTTGATGCTTTCAGTGCCTTGAGCAGGTACTTGTATGCTTTAATAGGTTGCAGCTCGGTACCGCACGTAAAAATGTCGATAGCGGCATACTGGTATTCAGGCCATGTGTGTATAGCAATATGGCTTTCCTGAATAACTACTACGCCAGAGACGCCCATGGGTGAAAAGTGATGAAAGGCTGATGTAATGACGGTTGCCTGCATCTCTTCGGCTGCCTGAAGCAACATGTTTTCGACGAAGGAAACGTCACTTAAAAGTTCGGCTGAACATTCGTAGTACTCTGCTAAAATCTGAATTCCGAGTGTGTGCATAATTTGTGTGATTTAGATGATGATAAAAGAATTTTTTGTGAAAGATCAGATGTATAAAAAAGCTTGGTTTGTTTCGGGAATGTGTAGCACGTAGGTGCTGTATAGCCACCAAGTCGATGCAACGTCGCCGCCTATGACATCGTGATAGCAATGATTGTTCATGATGAATGCGTCGCCCGCCTTCGGCTGAAACTCGACGTAGCTGGTGTTGGAGACTACATCATCAGAGAATTGCCAGCCGTTTGGCATAACGAATTGGTTGTCGGCAGAGGTGTATTGTTTGTTGTAAATGCGTAAGGTTGCTTTTGCTCCTTCATCGGCAAGCAGCATCAGTATTGAATATTGGTGGTAATTGCCCTTCAGTTCTTCAGGTAATTCGAAGTCTGGTTTTGCAGAGCCGTCGATACGTAGATCGTCGAGGTGAAGTATGGTTTGTTTTGGCTCTATCAACGCATGTCTGAAATCTCCTGCGGTGTAGCTAGTGCCGGTTTTGCTGTCGGTAAGTACAGAAACGGCAAGACCTTGTTTTTTTAGTAGAGCATCTATTCTGGAGAGAATTGGTTTGCAGAGATTGGAAATGGTTTCGTCTGATGCCTCTGGTTTGAGATAGGCTTCCATGGTGGAGTAGTTCTCGAATGCTTTGCCCCAGCAGGATGGATAGCCATTGTGCTCGAAAGTGAAACCGGTTTGTTTGAGTGTAGTAAGTATTGAGTGTCTTTCTTCCTTCGATAGCAGGCTTTCATCGGGCAGTTTTACAAAGTTGGTGTCGCCTGCGAAAAACTGTTCAATTGGTGTTTCGCTATATTGAGGGTTGGGTTGAATAACCAGCGCCCCGTATCCGCCTGATGCTTTGTCAGCTTCGAAGTAATTGGTAATGGCTTTTTGCGGCATCATGTTGTTGCTGATATTGTAGCTTAAGGAAGGATCGGACAGATGACCTGATTTTACTTTTTCTATATAGTCTGTTGCTGAGAGCTTCTCCTGATGCTGGCTGTAGCCGGAAAGACGTGATACACCAATAAAAGCCTTGAAATTGTTTGTTTTCAGGATATTGTTGATAGCATTATTTAAGAGTTTACCAATTCCTTTTCTCTGGTGGTCAGTTCTTACCAGTATTTCCAAAGCAAAAAGACTGTCGGCATCCTGCGCAAGTATTTTGAATAAAGAAGGGTTGTATAACTCAGCCATGCAAGGAGCGGCAGTGACTTTATTGTAACTAACCGGAAGGCTCAATATGAGTCCGACGATTTCGTTGCCAATAGTTGCCATTAGCTGCCCTTCAGCGAAGCATTCGGATAGTTTTTGCAGTTCTTCGGGGCTTGCATAATTTGTTTCCATGCCTGAGTATGCGTCATCGAACAGGGCTATAACCCCCTTATAATCTGATTCTTCGTATTGCCTTATGCTGATCATGTATAGCTATTTTAATGCACCAATAATGAGGTGAGTTGTTTCTGTCTTTCAGAGAATACCGGCTGAAGTGGATTGTAGTTGAGATTGGTGTAGCCCATTGCTACACCGCAACCCGATGATGCAGTATCGCCTATGTTGAAGTCATACATCACATCGAATACGACCATACCATTGTAAAAATGAAAACTAAGTGCTCCGTCTTTTATTTCCCGAAGTCGTACCTTTTCTACATAGGTTTCAAGAGACATTTCAGACTTGTACTTACCGTAGCCAGATACTCTTGAAGCCCCGAGGAAATCAGTGAAATTGTCGGAAGTAAATTCAGTTATCAATTTGCTGTACAGGGTGTTGCCCAGTTTGATCGTTCTGTAGTCGGGATGCACGAATATGTCAAGTCCGTAGAGGGCGTTGCCTATAATTGCATCGTTTATGTATCTGCTCAGATCCAGGATCTCGGCTTGTGTATGTGCCTTATTGAATGACTCGTAGGGTACTATACGCGATATAACTGCACCGATGAGCACGTCATTATCATACGCCATTATCTGACCTCTTGGGTATAGGTCGGAGAGCAACGTCATTTCTTCCTCGCTTGCATACTCGCCGCCCATATCGGAAAAGCAGAGTTGCATGAGTGATCTGAATTTGCTGTATTCCGATGGTTGGTAATAGCTGAAAGTGATATTTGACGTTGGTGTCATAAATTTGTTTTGTGATAGTTATGGATTTGCTTTATGGTTGTGCGAAGTGTTTAAAAGGGCAGGTTGCCTGTGGTTTTTGGGAGTTCAGGTCGGGTAGATGAAACTGTATCCACTCCAGATTATTGTAATTGTCGGCTTCGCCGGCAAGTGATGGAGATACGGACTGGCCATCGTAGATGCCAATCCTTTTTCTTATTTCCTTGCGGATTATTATTCTTTGTTTTTCTCTTACTTCGTCTGCCAGTTCTTTTCTGAGTAATTGTTCGAAGCTATCTGTGCGCTGGAGGACCAGCGAGAATGTGTTGGTTACGTTGCGGCTTTTGCGATGTGTGTTATTTGGAGAATTGAGGTTGAAAAACCATGGCATGCCCATGAAAGAAAGAGACCAAAGCGGATCGTTGGTGTCAGTTGGCATTTCTTCGAACCATGGTTCGGGATCGTGCTGATTTAGGTAGTGCATGAAATCATACATAAGGGCATTGTCCTCTTCCCAGGACGTTGTTTCAACCTTGAAGGATAGCACAAAAACACGGTAGGGGTCACATTCTCTTTCGATTTCGGCATATTGCATGAAGGCTTTCATAGCCTGCTTAAACATTGCCTGTCTGTTTTCGAAATTTTCAATAAAAGAAACGTAGAGGCTGTTTTTGGGAATTACTCTTTTGGCATAGTAACATGGGAACTCGGGGTTGGTAATATTCTGTATTAGTTCGGCGAAAACCTCTTTGGCATAAGGGGATTGCTGGTTTTCGATGGCTTTGAATTCGTTGTAAGAGTAGAACATGATTTTTCGGCGTTATGTAGTTCTTTATATTGCAATGCAAGAATACGCACGGCCGGAATGGGCAGAGGCTGCTGGTAAGGGAATGCCAGTTTTGGGTTAGTGAAACCCTGTTTTCAGTTAGTGAGGTTATTGGAGTGATGGGCGTATTTTGAGCCATGCAAATGGGAGCATGGAATCGTTGGCTCCTTTTTAGACAGCAAAATGGCATCTTTTTTTAGCTATTATTGGTGCCATTAAGCTCTGCAGAAATGAAGCCTTATAAGTTGGCTGCGCTGGCAATTGAAATAGCTGGATGGAAATCAGGTCTTGCAGGAGGGCCGCCAGCCAGAAGAGATACTTTGCAGCTCCGAATGAATTTTCGGAACAACTTTTATGTGGTTATAAAAATCTTTTATCTCTCTACTGTAATATGAAACACCCTGCGGGTATCATCGGTACGCAGGTGTAGCAGGTACACGCCATTAGCTATTGCGTTATCCAGGGTTATTTCAGAACGCAGTACGCCGTTGGTAGTTGTTGCTTTTTGGGTGTGAATGGTTCTTCCCAGCATATCGGTTACCTCTATCTGTACGTCTGTTTCGCCAATTTTATTATTGAACTGCAGGGAGCCTTTGATCACAAATGTGCCGCGGTTGGGGTTGGGTACAATGGTAATATCAGTGAGTGCCGGTGTATTGTGGCCGGGCTTGGTGCCTATCAGTGCAGATACTGTAATGGTGCGCACTGCAGGACAGCCCGAACCAACTGTATAACTGATAGTTGCAACGCCCGCTGTTAAACCGGTAACTGTACCACTGCCAATCCCAATAGCCGCTATAGATGGGTTGCTGCAGCTCCATAGTCCGCCGGGTGTGGCATTGGAGTAGGTGGTTGAAGTGCCAATAGTAATGGTGCCGCCCCAGCCGGTAATGCCTGCCGGAGAAGGGATTACGTGTATTGGTGTGTCAACGATACAGCCTGTGGGCAGTGTATAGGTTATGTAGGCAGTGCCGGCTGACACACCGGACACTGTGCCGGTTGCCGACCCGACAGTAGCTATGGTGGTTGCGCTGCTTGTCCAGCGGCCGCCAACCATGGTATCGCGAAGGGTAGATGTGATACCTATGCAGATATTGTAGTTGCCCGTGATTGGCCCCGGCAGCGGATTAACGGTAATAGGTACACTGGTGGTGCAGCCCGAAGGCGCAGTATAGGTAACGGTGCCATAACCCGGAATACTGGAGGTGACCCTTGCATTGCCACTGCCCAGATTGGCAACAGTAACGAGGGTGCTGCTGTATAGCCCGCCAGAAGTGGCATCGTGTACAGTAACGGTATCACTCCATGCACACAGATTTCTGATCCCTGTAATAGGTGGTACGGAATTTACGGTTACGGGATATGTGGCGGTGCAGCCTACAGAAACATTGTAGCTAATGGTGACAATGCCACCCGAAATACCTGATACAATACCCGAGACTGAACCTACGGTAGCCATAGAAGTATTGCTGCTGCTCCATGTGCCGCCAACGGCAGGATCGGTAAGTGTTACAGACGAACCTACGCAAACACGGCTGGTGCCGGATATGCCGGGCGGTGGAAGATTGACAGTGACTATTTTGGCAGATACGCAGCCTGTGCCTGTGGTATAGGAAATAACAGTGTAGCCGGTGTTAACGCCGGTTACAATACCGGTGAGCGAACCCACAGTGGCTATAACAGGATTGCTGGAGAGCCATGTGCCGCCGGTAGATGCATCGGTTTCGGTAACGCTAGATCCCATACACACTACTGAAGGGCCGACGATAGGTACAGGTGGCGTGTTGACGGTAACAGTAGTAATTGCAGTGCATCCAGCGCCTGTGGTGTAGGTAACCACAGCACTGCCAGCACCTACACCACCTACAATACCCGATACAGGATTTACCGTGGCAATAGTTGTGGCGGTGCAGCTCCATGTGCCACCGGGTGTTGCATTGGTAAGAGTGGTAAGGTAGCCTATGCAAACAGATGTGGTGCCGCCAATGGCTGCAGGCAGGGCATTGACCGTGATTGGTTTTACAGCCACACAGCCCGAACCTACAACGTATGAGATCACAGCAGTGCCTGCTGCTACGCCGGTTACGCTGCCGGGAGCACTACCCATGGCGGCAACAGATACGTTGCTGCTGGACCATGTGCCGCCTGTGGTTAATGTAGAGAGTGTAATGGTACTGCCTACGCAAACTGCAGCACTGCCCGATATAGGTGAAGGGCCCGGAGTAACTGTAACATTGCGGGTCGCAAGACAGCCTGTGCCAGTAGTAAAAGTGATCACTGCCACGCCAACTGTTGCGCCTGATACAATTCCTGTTAATGAACCTACGGAAGCAACTGTACCGGAGCCGGATGACCATGTACCGCTGCCCGTTCCAGAGAGCGTAATGTTGGCACCTGCGCAAACCGTTGTAGGGCCGGTGATAGCGGGGGTGTTGACGACAGTTACGGTACGGGTGGCAAGGCAGCCTGCTATTGAATAAGTGATGACAGCAGATCCTGCTGAAATTCCGGTAACGATGCCTGATACTGAGCCAATTGAAATATAAGGAGATGAAGCACTCCACGTTCCTCCGGGGGTGATATCAGACTGCGGTGCTGTTGATGATACACACAGTGTTGCCGCACCAGTAATAGCTGCAGGCATGGGGTTGATGGTGATGGTGGCCGTAGCGGCACAGGTGCCAACTGTGTAAGAGATCAATGCCGTGCCGGTACCGGAAGACGTTACAGTACCGGTGGTAGAACCGATGGAGGCAATGCCGGTAGAGCCACTACCCCATGTGCCGCCAATGGTGGCGTCGCGCAGTGTTGTGCTGGTGCCCGCGCAAAGTGCCAGAGTGCCGGTGATGGCGGCAGGTGATACCAGTACAGTTAAAGATTTGGAAACAATACAACCAGACCCTAAAGAATAAGTGATTGTAGCAGTGCCTGCTGAAACACCTGTTACCACACCCGTAACAGAGCCAACGGATATAATAACTGATGGGCTGCTCCATATACCTCCGGGAACCGCATCTGTAAATGTAGTAGCGGATCCTGCACAAACGGATGATGCACCAACTATGGGTCCGGGTGCCGATGTTACTGTAATGACTTTAGTGGCGTAGCATCCTGTAGGTAATGTGTAAGTGATATTGGTGGTGCCTATTGCCAGTGCTGTAACCAGTCCGGTTGCAGATCCTATGGACGCTGTAAGTGGTGCGCTGCTGCTCCACACGCCGCCTGCCGGAGTTGTGGTTAGTGCGGCTCCCGCCCCAAGACAAACGGCAGAAGGTCCACCAATGCCGGTTGGGCCGGGATTTATAGATATAACGGCACTGCTTGCCATAGCTCGTGTGCAGCCCAAAGCATTAGTGGCTAAAACTGTGTAAGTGCCTGCGCCGGTTTGTAATCCGAAATCCAGACTGCTACCTGTGCCTGCAAGCGGTGCACCAATGGTGAAGGTGCCCAGATATAACTGGTAGGTGCTGCCCGGCACAGAGCCACTAAGGCCAATGTGGAGACCAGTACCACCTACACAGTAGCTGCCGCCACCCGTAACCGCGTACAAAGAAGGGACGGGGTTGACAGTAACAGTAGCTGAAATGCTGCAGCCTGAACCCAGGGAGTAACCGATAACGGTTGTGCCGGGGAGTATGCCAGAGACGAGGCCGGTAGCCGAACCAATAGTTGCAACAGATGTAGTGGCAGATGTCCATGTGCCGCCGGGTGTAATGCTGGATAGCGTAGTTGTGGAGCCCGGGCAGACAGACATGGTACCCGTAATTGCACCGGGCGCAGCGTTGATAGTGATTGGTTTTACAATATAGCAACCTGTAGGTAGTGTATATGTAATGTTTGTAGTGCCTGCGATCAGTCCGGTAACAACGCCGGTAAGCGAGCCAACTGAAACGTTAGCACTGCTTCTGCTCCAGGTGCCGCCCGATGTTGCATTGGTGAGTGTAATGGATACACCTATGCAAACTGTGGATGGCCCTGAAATTGCGCCGGGAATAGGATTGACCGTAACAGGCTTAGTAACAAAACAACCGGTAGGTAAAGTATAATTGACTGTTGCAACGCCTACTACTACTCCTGTGAGCAGGCCGGATGATGAGCCAATGGTAGCCACAGAAGGTGCGCTGCTGGTCCATGTGCCGCCGGCAAAAGAATTTGTAAGCGTAGTGCTGGTGCCGGGGCAAACGCGGTTGGATCCTGCGATAGAACCAGGATTAGGATTTACTGTAAATGTGGCAACCGTACTGCAGCCGCTGGCTAAGTAAGTGATGGTGGCTACGCCCGATGAACCACCTATAACAAAACCGGTAGTGACGCCGATAGATGCTACAGTAGGTGTGCTGCTGCTCCAGATTCCGCCTAATGAAGGGTCTGTTAATGTGGTGGAGCCTCCTGCGCAGATACGCATCGTACCAGCTATGGGTGCCGGTGCCGGATTGATGGTTACACGGTAGGTGGCGAGGCATCCCGCACCAAAAGAATAGGTAATGGTTGCAATGCCCGATGATACACCATGATATACACCCGTAGATGGATTGACGGTGGCTATGCCGGTTAAAGAGGAACTCCATGTGCCACCGGGTACCAGATCAGATAATGTTGTGTCTCGTCCGGCGCATAAAGCCGAAGGTCCGGTAATGGGCAGGGGCGCTGAGTTTACAGTGACCATAGCCCAGGTATAACAGCCCGATGGCATGATGTAAGAGATGATCGCAGATCCCAACGACATACCAGTTACCAGGCCGGTGCTTGCGTCGATATCTGCTATCGACGGATCACTACTGATCCATGCACCACCGCTCATTGAATTGGTAAGGGTGGTTGTAAGGCCGTTGCAAACTGCAAGGGAACCTGCAATAGCTGGCGGGGTAGGGTTGATCGTTGCAGTAGCTGAAACAGAACAGCCCATGGGGGAAGTGTAGGAAATAACCGTTGTGCCAGCGGATATCCCGGCAAGGTCGCCCGAGTAAGTACCAATACTGGCAACCGAAGGCAATGAAGAACTCCATGATCCACCGGTGGGAGTGCTGTATAAAATAGTTGTATCGCCTGCACAAAGAGTAAAAACACCTGCTATGGGTGTCGGCAATGGATCTGTAACAAAATAGGTTGTTGTGTAGCAGCCCATGAGTAGCGTATAACTTACGATCACACCACCTGCGCCAACGCCTGTTACAGTTCCGGTTAACGAACCTATGGTAATGACACCGGGTGTAGAAGTACTCCATACGCCTCCCGAACTTGGGTCAGTAAGTGTTACAGACGAGCCAACACAGAAATGTGATGGGCCTGATATAGGTAACGGTACGGGATTTACTGTTACACTGGTTGTGGTGAAGCAGCCGGGTGACAAAGTGTAGGTGATAACAGTGATGCCAGCACTGGTACCTGTGAGCATTCCTGTAGTAGATCCAATAATGGCTATGCCGGGTGCCGCACTGCTCCAATAGCCGCCGGCCGAGGCATCGGTAAGCAGTGTATATGTGCCGTCGCAAATAACCGTTGTGCCGGATATAGGTACGGGTATAGGATTGACAGTGACTACAAAAACACTTTTGCAACCGGTAGGCATGATGTAGCTGATCGTATCTGTACCCACGGAAACACCCGTAACTATACCTGTGAGCGAACCAACAAAAGCATTGCCGTTAGAACGAGCCCAATAACCTCCACCAGTAGTGCAGCTCAATGTTGTGGAAGTGCCTACACAAATCAATCCGCCGCCGGTTATAGCAGCCGGTATCGGGTTGATAGTAACTGATTTTGTAACAGCACATACCGGCAGGTACCCGTAAGAGATCACAGTAACGCCGGTGCTGACTCCGTAAGCTATTCCACTTGTAGAGCCAATGGTACAAACGCTTGTTGATGTTGAAGTCCATGTGCCGCCGCCCATTGAGTCGGTGTAAGGAAAGAAATTGCCCATACATCCGTTGGTGGGGCCGGTAATAGGGCTTATTGCATCAAATATTTTCAACTGAACAGTATCGCTTACCAACGTAGTTGATCCTCCACAGGTGTAAGTGTATGTTCCTGAGATGGAGAGCTTGACTGTTTTTACTCCGGTAGGCGGCACGGTTAGCGGCGTAATATACAGCGTATCGGTAGTGGCATACGGAGGAATGATGACACTATCTGCTATAGTAGCATAGTCATAACCATTAATGGCGGTACCAGCTATACTGAAATGTATTGTAAGCGGAGCTGCTGTAGGGCTGGGACGCGAGAAAATGAATTTACCGGGTGAACAACCTCTAACTGTAAACTGTGCGCCAATAGTCGTGTCGGCAGGAAACAACCCTAATGGTGTGATATGGGTACCGGTGGAGCTGAGACTGCCCGCTTTCAAAAACACACCTCCATCGAGTATGTGGTCGCCGGCATCAGCAATAGCTAACTTTAAGTGGTAAGTATCGCACGGAGTCACTGCAGCAATTGCCTGCATGGTTGTGGTCATTCCGTAATAGGTGATACTAGTTCCGGTTGAGTTGTTCACGTAGTGTGCGCAATAGGGAGCTCCCGGTCCCATAGCTGTGCACAGAGATCCGGTGGAGCAATTCACGCTATTGATACAAACCGGTACGGTAGTGCCCGGAACAATTGCCATATTAGTGGGGCCTGAGAAACCCGGCCCGGAAATATAAAATGCAAAAACATCATTATAGCCCGAACAGACACAACATCCATATTCCTCAGAACCGAAAACGTAATTGAACTTGATAGTATCGCCCGCAGGTTTAAAATCAAACTCAAGAATACAGGCGTCGAATGTGGGGGAGGCGGCGAGCGATGTAAGTTGTAAATCTCCCGCAGTAGTATTGTTGGTACTTGCAAATCCGGTAGCAGGTCCGAATGCTCCGATGGCAGGACCGATCGTCCCGGCTTGCCCGTTAGTAAGTACAATGCCACTATCGAAACTCAGTGAGGATGGGCCGGAGAACGTACCATATGCGTTGCTAGTGCAGTTGATCGTGGGGTTGATGATCACAACGCCTGATCCGACAAGTTTTGTTACCAGTGTTGCAGCTGAAACTCCGGGAGCAACGGTCACCTGACCGTTTAGCAATGCCGGAAACAGCAAAAAGAGCACAAATAGGGAGAAAAGGTTTTGCCTCATTGAACATGAAAGAATAGTGCATCTAAAATACGACTATTTATGTAACGAGCAAAAAATATTAAATATCCCTTTTATGCGAGCTGAGGCTTTCCGGAAATGTAGACATTGCGGAGACTATTTATGGCAGAAAATACTTGAACAAGTAACTTACACTTTTCGGGCGGCTTCAATCTTCATGACTACATCCCAGAGCACAATACCGGCACTTACGGCAATATTGAGGGAGTGTTTTGATCCCCATTGTGGGATCTCGAGGCATCCATCGGCCATTCCCAGAATTTCATCGTTTACGCCAGCTACCTCATTACCAAATACAAGAGCCATTTTTTGATCTTTCCATTCAAAACTATTCAGTGAGGTGCTGTCGTGTGCCTGTTCAATAGCGTAGATACTGTAGCCCAAACTGCGTGCATGTTCCACAGCCTCGGCAGTAGTGGCGAAATTGCGCCATTTAACTGTTTCTGTGGCTCCAAGCGCGGTTTTGTGGATGTCGCGGTGCGGTGGGGATGGTGTATAGCCGCACAGATACAATTCTTCGATTGCAAATGCATCGCAGGTACGGAATACAGAGCCTACATTGTGCATGCTCCGCACATCATCCAAAATTACTACAATAGGGTGTTTTTCAGCAGACAGCAATTCTTCCGGGGATTTTCTCCCCAGTTCATCCATCGATTTTTTGAGCACTGCAATAAAATTTATGAACGATTGATACCTATTGTCAGGCCGCCATCGTGGTCGTTGCAATTAGAGCAATGGTGACAATTGCTTTTGTGTTTTTTCTCACCTTTAGTGAAATTCATACCAAATCCAACGCTCAATACCATAAGGTGTACTTCTGTACCCTGATAGATAGCCTTACCCTGTGCATCTCTGTAATCGGTGTTCAGGTAGTTGTTGAAATAGTATTGTCCTTTAACTGTGATGTGGTGATTGAAAGAAATACCTGCAAAACCATAGGGCATAGTACGTGGGGTGCGATCGCTCCACCACTCATTTGTGCGGGTTTTGTTGTCTCTTTCTTTGAAAACTTTTTCGTTGTAGTTAATAGCTATGTCCATCCCACCTCCGAGGAAGAAGTAAGAACCTTTGTCGCCCATATTACCGATCTTAAGGCCGAGTGGTGCGCCAACATTGTAAGTACGGCGTTTTGTAGAAATACCATTGTCCTGCTCAATGTATCCGATATTTTTGATATCCACACCAGTATACATGCCTACAGATGGGCTGATGTTGAAATTGAAGGTAAAACCAAAATTCACGAAATAAGTGAAACGGATAGTACCCATGGTATTGGTTTCGGGAATATTAGCACCTGTAGTTGGGTCGTAAACAACCGCATCGTGATGAATGGTTGCAGTAGAGAACATGGCACCATCCAGTGCACCGGCTACGTAAAACTTCTTTATATGGGGATGTCTGAAAAGATATTTGGAACTGTTGTCAACGATTACAGGCTGAGCAATGACAGAAGCTGTAAAAAGGCTAAACGTCAAAAGAGCTGAAAACAATATTCTGATATTCATGCGTGTTTTTTTGTAAAGATATAAAAATATACATTTTTCAATCCCTTTATTGGCATAATTATTCTGAAATCTCTGTAAAAATTACAGATAATATAGTTTGGCATAAGTATTGACCCTATCTTTACCCCACCCAATAGATACAAACAAGGGGTAACTTTGTCAGAATGTCTGAAATAAGATCAATGTTAGATGTGTTGTTGAACCAGAACGATCAGGAAATGGAATTTATGCCCATTGTACCGCTTGGTGAAGATGAAATGGATGAGCAGGAGAAAGGTTCGTTGCCTGAAACACTCCCCGTTATCGCTTTACGTAACACAGTGTTATTCCCCAATGTGGTGCTGCCTATAACGGTGGCACGTGAAAAGTCGGTAAAAGCAATTGAAGAAGCGCAAAAGAGCAATAAATGGATAGGAGTTATAGCCCAGAAGGACAGCTCCAATGAAGATCCGAACCCAGAAGATATATATGAGACCGGTACACTGGCCAAGGTAGTGAAGCAAATAAAAATGCCTGATGGTAACATCACGATTTTTATAATGGGAAGGATGCGGTTCAAAATAAAAGAGTATGTGCAGACCGACCCGTTTTACGTAGCCAAAGTGAATTATCTGGAGG
This sequence comes from uncultured Bacteroidota bacterium, assembly GCA_903829015.1. GTDB lineage: Bacteria > Bacteroidota > Bacteroidia > Chitinophagales > Chitinophagaceae > Nemorincola. Next base: position 18,144 of record CAIKOJ010000009.1, on the reverse strand, counting down.
ATATTTATCCGAAAGACGATGCCTCGTTTGATGCTCTTATCTCTTCCATAAAAGACTATTCGGAGAAGATAGCGCAGCAGTCGCCCAATATGCCCAATGAGGCAAGCATTGTACTGCGCAATATAGAGCAGCAATCTTTCCTCATGCATTTTGTGGCATCAAACATCTCTGCAAAGCTGCAGGATAAGCAGGCAATGCTTGAGGAGGATAACATCACCCTGCGTGCCGAGAAGCTGCTGCAGTTGCTGCAAACAGACCTGCAGCTGGTGGAGTTAAAGAATGAGATCACTAATAAGACACGGGCAGACATTGACCGCCAGCAAAGGGAGTACTTTTTGCAGCAGCAGCTAAAATCGATCAGAGACGAGCTGGGAGGTGACCCTAACGACAGGGAAATAAAGGACCTGCAGAAGCGTGCCGATGAAATAAAATGGACAGACAGCGCAAAAGAACTTTTCAAAAAGAACATTGAAAAGCTGGAACGCATGCATCCAAGCACACCGGATTATTCGGTGATATACAATCATCTGGATCTGATGCTGGATCTGCCATGGGGCGTGTATACAGAAGATAGCTATGATCTGAAGAAAGCACAAAAGGTGCTGGATGATGATCATTATGGCATGGATAAGATCAAGGACAGGATACTGGAATATATAGCGGTACTGAAGCTGAAGGGTGATATGAAATCACCGATCCTGTGCTTTGTGGGTCCTCCGGGTATTGGTAAAACTTCGCTTGGGCGCAGCATTGCCAGTGCCATACAAAGAAAGTACGTTCGTTTGAGCCTGGGTGGCTTGCATGACGAAAGTGAACTGAGGGGTCACCGGAAAACGTATATAGGGGCGATGCCCGGACGTATCATACAGTCGCTCAGAAAGATCAAGTCTTCGAACCCGGTGTTTATACTGGATGAAGTAGATAAGCTGGGCAAAGACTTCAGAGGCGATCCGAGCTCAGCATTGCTTGAGATACTGGATCCGGAACAAAACAATTCGTTTTACGATAATTATCTGGAGCTGGAGTATGACCTTTCAAAGGTTCTGTTCATTGCAACAGCCAATAGCCTGGGAGACATACAGCCGGCATTGCGCGACAGGCTGGAGATCATTCAGCTTTCGGGCTATTCGCCGGAGGAAAAAACGGAAATAGCCAAGCGACACCTGATACCCAAGCAGAAGGAAATGCACGGATTGATGAAAGTGCCGCTTAAGTTTCCCGATAAAGTAATACTGAAGATCATTCAGGAGTATACAAGAGAGAGCGGTGTGCGTGAGCTGGACCGTTTACTTGCTGGCATTATGCGGTCGGTGGCCAAGCATGTGGCAATGGATGAGAAAGTATCTTCTCAAATTACTACCGATGTGGTTGAGCAGGCACTTGGCAAGCCAAGATTCACTAATGATATCTATACCAAGGGTTATCCTGCAGGTGTAGTAGTAGGTCTTGCATGGACTGCTGTGGGTGGTGATATATTGTTTATTGAGACTTCGTTATCAAGGGGTAAGGGTGAATTAACACTTACAGGTAATTTAGGACAGGTAATGAAGGAAAGCGCTACAACAGCTCTTTCGTACCTCAAAGCTAATTCTGATGCATATGGTATTCCATACGATCGGTTTGGCGACAGGAACATACATGTACACGTACCTGAAGGCGCTGTGCCTAAGGATGGTCCGAGTGCGGGTATTACAATGCTGACCTCATTGGCTTCGGCATTTACCGGCAGGAAAGTGAGGCCGTATATTGCGATGACAGGTGAAATAACTTTGCGTGGACAGGTGTTGCCGGTAGGTGGTATCAAAGAGAAGATACTTGCCGCTAAAAGGGCAGGTATCAAGGAGATAATCATGTCGAAGCAGAATGAAAAAGATATAGACGAGATCAACAAGGAGTATGTGAAAGGGCTTACTTTTAATTACGTTAACGACGTATCTGAAGTGTTAGGGTTTGCGTTAATGAAAAAGTAGGGGTTGGAGTCTTGTGTTAAGTGATTGTTGAATTTGCGGGTAGATTGCTATTTTACTTAATTTTGTAAGGAATTATCGTTGCTATTATGCGTAAAGTGAAAGGCGTGCTGGGTGGTTGTGTTTTCATCATTCTTGTTTTCCTGCTGTCTGATTGCAAAAAGACAGGGAAGAAGGAGTTTGTTGAGTTGGATACAGATTCAGCAATGGCGATGCATTTCAATTTCAAGCCCGGTACCTATTGGATTTACATGGACTCACTGACCGGTAGGACAGACAGCTTTTATGTACGTAACAATTACTATACTGCCGCGGAAGAAGCCTACAATATTTACAACTACCATTACATTACAATAGCACAGGTTAATCTGGATGGTTCCAATCCTGCAGATTCGGCTAATTGGTTACTTAATTATCAGGGTACAAGGATCGTACTCACTTATAAGTATGGTATAAACGGCTACGGTTGGAAAAACCAGATACAGTACGATCCGTTGATCTTGTATCCGTATTCCTACGGCGATCAGTTGTCAAAATATGACACTGCTTATGTTTCGAGGGTCGATGTATATTATCCCGGGCCGGGCGCACTTTACCCGGTAAATGTAGGAAGTGTATATCACCATAGCGATATCGATTCTACATTAAGCAGTGGCGCAGTAACCAAAATGTCTGATTTTTTCGTTGTTAACGACAGCGTTGGTATGCTTAATATGAATATTTCGCATCCCGACCACGGTATTAACCGCAATTGGAAACTACTCAGGTACATTATGGTGAAGTAGTCAGCGACCGCCACCTCATTTGGATTTTTATTAAGTAATTATACCTTTCATGAAGTCATTCAATGTTCCGGAACATTATCGCAGCCCTTTGATCAGTGCCATCAAGCACAAAAGAAAGGGTGATGACAAGATGAAAAAAGATTTCACGCCAACCATTCTCAATGCAGGTACTTTAAGTGTAATACTGGCGAGGCATTTTGGTTTTTGCTATGGCGTAGAAAATGCGATAGAAATAGCATTCAGGGCAGTTGAGGAAAACAAAGGGAAGCGAATTTTTCTGCTCAGTGAAATGATTCACAATCCGGGCGTTAATGCAGATCTGCAGGCTTTGGGTATCCGGTTCATAATGGATACCAAGGGCAATATGCTCATCAGCTGGGATGATCTGACGAAGGATGATGTAGTGATAGTGCCGGCATTCGGTACAACTCTGGAATTAGAGCAATTGCTTAGAGATAAAGGAATAGATCCTACTCGGTACGAAACAACCTGCCCCTTTGTAGAAAAAGTGTGGAATCGGGCCGAAAAGACAGGAGAGGAGGGATATACTATTGTAGTACATGGTAAACCCGGTCACGAAGAAACAAGAGCTACTTTTTCTCACAGTAAAGCGCATACCCCTACTGTGGTCGTTCGGGATTTGGAGCAAGCCGTGCTGCTAGGGAGATATATTACCGGAGAAGCCAGCCCTGCGACATTTGCTGAAGATTTTAAAGGGCAGTATTCTGAGGGTTTTGATGTGACTAAGGACCTGCAGCGGATAGGAGTGGTGAACCAGACAACTATGCTGGCAAGCGAGACTCAGGGTATAGCCGACTATCTTAAAAAGCTGATATTGGGTCATTACCAAACACCCGTTGAAAAAATGGGAGAACATTTCGCAGATATGCGGGATACGCTGTGTTATGCCACCAATGACAATCAAAGCGCAGTAATGGGGATGCTCGAAGCCGAAGCTGATATTGCTCTGGTGATCGGCGGCTACAACAGTTCGAATACATCGCATTTGGTGGAGCTATGCGAAAACCGGCTCCCTACTTATTTTATCAATGACGAACATTGTATTTTGTCGTTGAGCGAGATCATGCATTTTGATCTGCACACGCATGCGGAAAAAGTAACAACGAATTACCTGCCGGTTGGGAAAGGAATACGTGTGATGGTCACATCGGGGGCATCCTGCCCGGATGCGCTGGTGGAGCGGGTTATTGCCCGTTTGGCATCGCTTACTGAAAATATGGAGGGGCTGAATACTGTAATTGCGCAGTGGCAATAGGCTCAATCAGTTATTTATTACTTTGTACCTGTTGTACACATGCAGTGTCTGCTTGTCGGTTACCGGGTCTTTTACTTTCTCTGTATCTGAGCTTACAATGATGTTTTTGAATCCTTTCAGTTCGGTAAGTTTATTGCCCGGATACTCAATACTCATCCATTTGTCTTTCGCAGAAGCGTCGTATCGCTTCACAATAAAAGACACCGGCAGTGGCTTCTTGGAGCCATCTTTGTCGGTATAGGTATGCTCGGTATCAGTAAACTTCTTGAACAGCGAATAATAACGAACGTCATCGTAGTTTTCTACATTAGGTATTAGACTGTCTCTGTTGTCATAACAGAGGAATTCCAGTGTGGTGTCTTTGATCGTTTTAGGCTGGTGAAAATAGAATTCAGGAACAAGATAAGTAGCGACAGAAGCAGGAGCCTCATTGCTGATCGTTTTGTTTTCGGGGTTCACTTCGTTGTCTTTGGCTACCTCTACCACTTTGTAATACCGCCTGATGGTGAGTTGCTTGCCTCCTGTCAGTTTGTTCGTAATTACAGACGTGTCTGCTCTAACAATATTCTTAGTTTGCTCTTGCAGCGTGGTGGTGTAATGGTTGATGTTGTCCAGCGCAGTCCATGTATCACTGCCGGTGCGCTCGTACTTGTACAGTATATTGGCAATTTTAAGTGGTTGCGGTTTGCCCTCCTGGTCGATGCCGGTCTGCAGATAGTCGGTGTAAAATTTGATAAATGAAACATAGTGCAGGTCGCTGAGGTTGCGGAGCGTATCCATATTCAGTGGCTGGTGCATAGCGTCGTAACACTCGTACTTAAGAATGGTATCATTGATGGTAACGGGCCAGTACGAGTAAAATTCCGGGAACAAAAAGAAGCGATTAGTGTCAACTGCTTCGCCCTTTGGTCCGAAAGCGTCCATAGGGTCATCGATCACATAGTTGAATACGGGCGTTTTTTCCTGATCATCCTTTTTCTCTGTCTTTTTCTTGTCTTGTGCCAGCACCTGCAATACAGACAACATCAACAGAGATGTAATTACTAAAAACGAAAGTTGCTTCATCATTGTTCGCTTGATCTGATTTTGCTCTTATACAAAGATAAAGGTTGGTTGCCAAAAAATAAGCTCCCGAAAACCGGGAGCTTATTCAATTTTATCGTTGCAATTCAATTATTTCATTCCTGTACCAATGTCGACCTTCATACCTGACTTGATCATGTCGTTTACAATGTTGACTGTTTCAGAGAGGTAGCAGTCTTTGCTGAGGTTCTTCAGCCAATCCTTATTTTTTGTAATTGCCACGCTGTCGGCAGTAACTTTTCCCATATCAGCGGGCGGATTGGTCAATTCCAGCAACGGATTCTTTTTGAGCAATTCTTCCAGCTTCTTGGAATGGGCAGTCATTTCTTCCTGATCTTTCCTGAATTTTTCTTCTGTAAGAACTACTTTATTGTTTTCCTTTTTGCGTTTGTAGAATTCAGAGTTCTCCTGTATCTGCCTGAATGTAGGGTTTGATTTGATCCTGCTTTCACTTAACTGACTTAGCTGATTCAGGTTGGTTACCGAGCCGGAACTTTTGTAGTTGGCGGGTGGTATTTCGTCCCATGCCAATGCCGATTTATTGTGGCGCTCACCAATGTCATCATCTTCGTATATCTCATAGTCGTCCGGAATAGCGATATCTGGTTTCACACCCTTCAATTGTGTAGAGCCACCATTTACCCGGTAGAATTTTTCCATGGTTAGTTTCAGCGCACCTATCGACTGACCAACTGATCCAACAGTGTCGTTCTTCATCAGCATGCGTGTCATTGGGTCTATCATCTGATCCAGGTCTACCATTTTCTGAACTGTTCCTTTGCCATAGGTCATAGATCCTACAACTACTGCACGCTTATAGTCCTGTAGTGCAGCAGCAAGGATCTCAGACGCAGATGCGCTGCCTCCATTTACCATAATAGCGAGAGGGCCTGTATACAATACACTGTCGCCGGGCTGTGCACGGAGCACTGTTGGGCTTGCGTGATTGCTTTTTACTTGTACTACCGGACCTTTGCCTACAAATAAGCCAGCGATTTCAACCACATCGCCAAGAGATCCGCCTCCATTTCTGCGCAGGTCTATGATGATACCGGTTACGCCAGCCTGCTTCAGTTTTTTTACCTCTTCAGCCATATCAACAGAGCAGGTGCGGCCGCTGGTGTGGTTGAAATCAGCATAGAATTCCGGCAGATAGATATATCCGATAGGGCCGTCCTTTCCTTTAATGATAGCCGATTTTGCAAATACCTCATCCATCTGGATAACGTCTCTTTTTAGTGCTACCACTTTGGTTGAACCGTCCGCTCTTTTTACGGTAAGCCTTACTTCGGTGCCTTTCGGGCCTCTGATGAGCTTAATCGCATCATTCAGGTCCATACCCTGAACATCAACGGCTGGTTTTTCGCCCTGCGCAACCTTTATGATCTCATCGCCCGATTTTAGTTCGCCCTGCTTCCATGACGGGCTGCCGGTGATGATCTCAGTAATGGTGATCTTATCATTAGCCGGGCTCAGCTTTGCACCAATTCCGAAAAAGCTACCGCTCATGGTTACATCGAAATCTGTTTTGTCTGCAGGTGGGAAGTAGGAAGTGTGCGGGTCTTCCGTGCTGGTAATAGTATTTACATAGGCTGTAAACCTATCATCGTCTTTCCATTTGTGGTAACGGGTAAAAACGCGCTGGTAGAATTTTTTGATGTCCTCCCTAGCCAGAACTTCCAGCTCAGCATCTGTTTTCAGCACAACATTTACAGAGTCTTTATTTTCTTTCTTCTTGTTTTGTTCGTCCTTCAGGTCAACGAACTTAGCCAATACCCTGTATTTCAAGAATAGCTGCCATCTGTCCATCAGTGCCTTGTCGTTGGCAGCAAACTCTTCCTTATCAGAGTTTAATTCCAACTCTTCGTTATTGTTAAAAGAATATGGTTTACTCAACAGTTCCGGATAGAATTTTTCGGCCTGTGCTATTCTCCGTAACCAGATGGCATCCAAAGAGTCGAAAAATTCGACCGATGGTTCTTTAATTTGGTCGTCGATCTTGAATTCAAATGTTTTCAGTTTGTTGATGTCCTGCTGGGTAAAGAAAAGTTTATCATAGTCAAAGTCGTGTATAAGACGGTTGTATACCCTCGACGAAAAACTGTCGTCGATACTTTTTGGAGAGAAATGCACCTGCTGAATTGTTTTCATCACCGTTTCGATCACCAATTTTCGCTTATCTTCTGATGACTGTCCTTTCCCTGTGTATTTGAACGAAAGGAAAGCGGCAATACAACCGATAATTAACAGTGGTATCAGTATTTTATTCTTCATGAAATTCAACATAGGTCTATTACTTAATAAAAAATGAATTGTAACAAATGTAGCTTAAATGCTGTTAATAAAAAGATAATCAAAAATCGTGCTAGCGGTAGAAAAAGGGTGAGTTTAGAACACGTTTATTGAATATTTAACAATGTGTTTTATTTGAAGGCAGGGTCCAAAGGTTTGTTTTTGATCAGGTACTGCATTCTGATGCCAAGGGCATGTAATTGAGTACGTGAATGGGCATTGCGCTCTATGTAGTAAATTGTATTTGAGATAGTTGTAACCAGCTCAGAAAGCCCGTTGACCGGGATGGGCAAACTGGCAAAATATTTTACAAACTTTATTTCTTCGTCGGGCAATGCAATGGCATCATTTTGGGTAAAGCGATAGCGTATGGACTGCTCTATCAACTGGATAATATAGTTGAGTAGGTTCTTCTGCTGTTCTCTGCCGTTTTTAGACCAGTCTTCTGCAAATTTGGCCAGCTCAGTGCCTTTATTATTTCCCAGTATCGCTTTGAGCAGCCTGCTTGCTTCAGGGTACAGGTCGTTTTCGCTTTCCCTGATCAGACGGAGAGCCTCGGTATAACTGCCCAATGCCATATGCGCCGCTTGTGCCGCCCTTTTAGGGTCGGCAAGTGAGCGTGTGGTTAAAGCAAGTGCGATCTCAGCCGGGCTGATAGGTGCTAGTTTTACTTCCTGTGTTCGCGACCGGATCGTTTGCAAAATATCTTCTGAATTCTCGGCAACAAAGATCAGTAAGGTATCTGCCGGCGGTTCTTCGATCAGCTTCAGCAAAATGTTACCTTCTTTACCCAGGTATTCGGGGCGCCACATGATCAGGATCTTCTTTCCTCCTTCGTAAGACTTAAGATTTAGCGTGTCTATGATTTCCCGGCATTCTTCGGCGGTTAGGTTTCCCTGTTTATTCTCTGCTTCTATATGCTGCAGCCAATCGTAAGTAGTGCCGTATGGCGACTGTTTTACGAATTCCTTGAATTCACCGATATAATGCCGGCTCATTGCTTTCGTTCCGGGCTTGGGTACAATGGTAGGGAAACTGAAATGCAGGTCGGCATGTTCAAGCCTTGTAACTTTGCTGCAGCCTGCACACTGTCCGCAGGAGTCATTTTCTGTTTTGTTTTCGCAAAAAATGAATTGTGCCAAAGCAAGAGCCATGGGCAGTCCTCCTGTGCCTTCATGCCCGTTGATAAGCAAGGCATGGGGGAGCACATTGTTGCGCCACATTGTAAGTAATCCATCCTTGGCGGGTTGCTGGCCCACTACATTACTAAATAACATAGATCGAAGTCGTAAGTTGCCTGCCCTTGCTGAAGCCGTGGCTGGTAAAAAAAGCCGAAATTCAGATTCCGGAAATCAAAAGTAGCGGGTAAAATGAACAATTCAAAAATAACCGAGATAGTGTTTTGAATGTGTTGTGTACTCAATACTTATCTCGTCGCCCTTACAGATACGCTGATAATCTTCTTCAGAAACTTCAATACTGAGTTTTACCAGAGAGTCGAGATATACATAATAAGAGCTCTTTGAGGGGAAATATACTTTGCTTGTAACATGATTCTTTTCAATCGTTTTTGTTTTTGCCGCAATGTCTTTCTGCACCTTGTACAGGTCCATTTTGTAAGTCAGGTAGATTGCCAGCAGTGAAATGAATAACAGAATACCTGCCGACACGAAAAATTTTACATACGAGAAAGCGTTCGGCGCACCTTCGTAAGCCCGATACCAGGACCCAATGAAAGGGAAAATAAAACAGAGTACCATAAGTATCTGAAAAACCTTATAATACACTTTTCTGTCCTTTTGTTCCTTTTGTTCCAGAAAGGCTAATTCGTCGGCCTCAAGCGGCTCTATATATTTTTCTGACACTGGAATGAGCAAATAATCTGATCGTTTACAAAATTAATAATACAAACCCGTATTATTATTTAAACGTAGAAATGGGGCTATGTTATTATATCTGCTACACTTAATTTAATTTAGTATCCCGAAATGCAGATAGCCTACCTGATCTTAGCACATAACCAGCCAGCCCAACTTGAAAGGTTGATAGAAAGGCTGAACGGGTTGAATGCTCATTTCTTTGTTCATATTGATAAGAAGAGCGCGGATAAGGCGGCTATATTTTCATCGCTGGAGAAATATGCCAATGTACAGGTTGTTTCAGACTATGATGTGAATTGGATGGGTTTCAACATGGTGCTGAGTACGATAGGGCTAATGAGATTGGCTGTTGCAACCGGTATTGATTTTAAGTACTTCGTTCTGCTGAGTGGCCAGGACTATCCCATAAAAGGCAACCAATACATTAATGACTTTTTGGGGCGTCACAATGAGGATTTTATCTCATTTGCAAGGATCAGTGATGCGGCCGATAATTTCAAGAACAAAGTGAGGTACTACCACTTTTACGACTTCCCGTACAGCAACCCAAGAAACAGCAAAAAAGTGCCGTTGCTTGTATACCTATACTATGGAATACATAAGCGGTTGATGAAGTACGTGCCGGAAAGGAAATTCTATAAAAATATGCACCCGTTTTTCGGGTCGCAGTGGTTTGCACTGACTGGGGCAACAGTTGCCTACGTCCTGCAGTTTCTGGACAAAAATGCAGGGTATTTAAAGTTCATGAAATATACCGAAGGTCCGGATGAAACTTTTTTTCAGACCATAATTCTGAACTCAGAACGGCGGTGGAATGTGTATGACTATAAGAAGTTTGAAGAGTGGGAGAAAACCAGGCAGCCAGGGGAGCATTTTATTCAGGCGTATTCCAGCCTCAGGTATATGGATTGGTCGGACAGGGGAAAGAATGTGCCCAAGCCAGCCACAATGGATATGGCGTATTTTGAAACATTAAAGGATAGCACTGATCTGTTTGCACGTAAATTTGATGAAAACAAATCGGCAGCTCTGCTGAACGAGATAGACAATAAACTACTGAATGGAAAGTAAACACAACCGGAACCTGGATATATTGCGCGGCATTGCGGCTCTGGTAGTGGTGGGCTTCCATTTGATCAGCTGCTATCCGCGCGCATTCGATAAGAATTATGAACTGGGTCATGTGGTGAATTACAACTTCCCCGGGCACATGAGCGTGCTGGTGTTTTTCATTCTGTCAGGGTATGTAATTGGTATCAATACAAAGAGGCTTACCGATAAAAAGTCAATAACCTCATACATCAGAAAAAGGCTGACGAGAATACTGCCCATTTACTTTCTGGCCATGTTGTTTACAATTGCGCTCACATGGGGGAGTTATAGCTGGCAGGTAATACTTGCCAATCTTACGTTTACCAGCGTGCCTTTCGACAATGTGATCATTGAGGATGGTCCGCTCTGGTCGCTCAATTACGAACTGATCTATTATTTTGTTTTCATCTTTTTTTCGTACTACAACATCAGTCTTGTAAAGACTGTGCAGGTGCTAGCTGCTGCGCTGGCTATCATCTTTATATTCTTTCATAATGTGCAGATATATCCGTTGGTGCTTAGTTATCTGATAGGCTTCCTGTTTTGGGCAACAGGTGCCATGATAGCTGAAATAAAGACTTGGCCCCAATGGAATATATCGGCATCCAGAATGATCGCTGTATTTATTCTTATGTTTTGCTTGCAGCCATTTAATCCTTATGGTCCGGTATTGAAGGTGCTGAAGGTGCACGTGGCAGACTATTCAGCCTACTCGTGGTACCAGCAATCTATTTCGTGGACAGACCTGTACTACTATCCGCTTACCATATTACTGATACTGGCTCTCACCCATTCTTTTGCTAAAAACTACAAGTACCTGGTTGGGTTTATTTACATTTCGGCATTAGTCAGGCTGGGGATGATCTATAAGACTTACAGCCTCGATTTTATTATAAAGGAGCATTATGCAGTTCCTGCAGCCATACTTATTCTGAGCCTCGTACTTTGGCTGGCCAACTTCGAGATAAATGCCACACTGAAGAACATGTTTGCTTCAGTGTCGAAACTGGGAGGGATATCTTATGGCGTGTACATGGTGCATATGCCCATCATTTATTTCTTTGGCAAAACTGCTGCTCCCTCACCGTTAATTTTCGCTGCCAAGCTGCTGGCATTTGGTGTCACACTGCTGGTAGTGTCTTCCCTGCTGGAAGAAAAATATCAGGTTTGGATTAAGAATACGCTCAGAAAGCTGCTGGATAAGGATCGCACTGAGCCGGTTAAAAGTTGATTCCGTACACCTGCTGATACTTGGCTGTCATTTGGGTAATGAAAATTGCAGGATCCAGTTTCTTTCCCGTAATAGCAATACACAATTCTTCCGAAGTGTAACGGCGGCCAAACTGATGGACCTTAGTTCTGAGCCATGCCAGCAACTGTGCCATTTCACCCGTTTGTATCTGAGCCTCAAGACGTGGAATTTCTTTCAAAGCCTGATCGAAGAACTGCGAGGCATAAAAGCTGCCTAAAGTGTACGTAGGGAAGTATCCGAACATTCCATGACTCCAATGCACATCCTGCAGCACACCTGATCTGTGATCGGGTGGGGTAATGCCCAGATACTTGTGGTACAGTTCATTCCATTTTGCTGGCAGTTCTTCTGCTTCTATAGTGCCTTCTATCAGTTGTTTTTCGATCTCATATCTGATCAGCACATGGAAGTGGTAAGTCAGTTCATCTGCCTCAGTACGAATCAGTGATGGTTGCACCTTATTGGCTGCTTTGAAAAAGTCCTGTGCAGAAATGTCTTTCAGTTGCTCCGGGAAATATTGTTGCAATACTGGGAAGTAATGCTGCCAGAAGCCGAGGCTCCTGCCTACGCAGTTCTCCCAAAGCCGTGACTGGGATTCGTGGATGCCGAGCGATGTGGCCGCGCCCAGCGGTAATCCATACTGAGATTCAGGCAATCCCTGTTCGTATAGGCCATGCCCACCTTCGTGGATACAGCTCCAGAGCATGGAGGAGAAATTATTTTCGTCAACCCGGGTGGTGATGCGCACATCGGTAGATGCAAAAGAAGTAGTAAAAGGGTGCACTGAATAGTCTTGCCTGCCAGCCTCAAAGTCAAAGCCCATCCCCTTCAATACATCTATACTAAAGTCCCATTGCTGCTGCTTTGGGAAATTGCGGTGAAAGCAATCATTGCTCACTTGCGGAGCGCTCTTTATTTTGTTCAGCAACAAAGGCAACTGTTCCTTTATTCCGTTGAAAACCACATCGAGCATCGCAATGTTCGCACCTTTCTCGTACTCATCCAGCAAGGCATTGTACGGATGATCCTTGTAACCGTATAGCGATGCCTGCTTTCTTTTTAATGCCACCATTTTTGATAATGATGGTGCGAACAGGGCGAAGTCATTCTGCTCTCTGGCAGTTAGCCAGGCATTAAAACATTCGCTTGTAAGCTTTGACAGTTCTTCAACAAATTCGTGTGACAGCTTTTTGTTTTTCTGATAGTCTTCATTGCTCAGCGATACATTACACTTCTGTTCGTCAGTTAGGTCTCCGGCAGTAGCTAATTCTGTTAGCAGGTTTCCGAAGTTATCGCTGGTGAGCAGTTCGTGAGCAGTTGTGGCCAGAGTGGCCAGTTGTCTGGCGCGCGCATCAGCTCCTTTTGCAGGCATATAAACTTCCTGATCCCATCCCAGCACCGCTGAGGCATAATTCAGGTCAGCTGCCTTCTGCATGATCGTTACGTAGTCTGTATATAGTTGGTTGGTGTTCTGCACTGTTAATTTGTATAAATTCGGTATCAAAAATAGTTATTTGGGTAAATTGCTGGCGTCACGAAAAAGTGGCGGCCTTTATATCCGGCAGGGCTAACCTATACCTCTTCCATGCTTTCCAGCCGCTCAATTGTAGTAATTCCTTCCAGCGCACCCAGTTTGTTGCAGAAGTTGTTGAGCTCCTCCCGGTCGTGTACATAGATCATAATGGTGCCTTCAAATATGCCGTCCTTGGTGTCGATGCTGATGGAGCGCATATTTAGCTTTAGCTCCCCGGAGATCACATTGGTAATCTTCTGTATTACGCCAACGTCGTCCAGGCCGATAATGCGCACCCCCGTGAGGAAAGATATCTCTTTATTTTTCGCCCATTTGGTTTTCACGATCCTGTGTCCAAAGTTGGCCAACAGCTGTGCCGCATTCGGGCAGTCGTTACGATGTATTTTGAGTCCTTCGCCTGTAGTTACGAACCCGAACACATTATCGCCCGGAATAGGCTGGCAGCATTGCGCCAGCTTGTACAAAATCTTGTCAGAGCTTTCGCCGAATATGATCAGTTCAGCAGGCTTGCCTGTTTTTTGTTTTACCAGATCATCTTCCGAGTGGGCATTTCTGGTGTCTTGTTTTATTTCTTTGAAAGCGTTCTGCAGTTTGTCGCCGTGTACCACAAAATTCTTCAACTCCTTGAGGTCGATATTGCCAACAGCTATGCCATAATAGAGGTCTAAAGATGATGGTTTCTTAAAATACAGCAGCAATTCGTTCACATTATGTGGAGAGACAGGTACTTTCAGATGTTCGAATTTCCGCCTCAGTGCTTCTTTTCCATCCTCTGCTATTCTGCGTTTGTCTTCTTTCAGGTAGCTCTTTACCCTCGATTTTGCTTTGGCCGTTACCAGAAACTGCAGCCAGTCATCGGATGGATGTTGTTTTGATGAGGAAATAACTTCCACCTGGTCGCCGCTCACTAACGTATGGCTCAACGGCACAAGTCTGTGGTTTACTTTTGCGCCAATGCAGTGCCAACCCAGCTCGGTATGGATATCGAAGGCGAAATCAAGGGCAGTTGCGCCCTTGGGCAATACCCTCATATCTCCCTTGGGTGTATAGATATAAATTTCCTCAGTAAAGAGGTCGAGTTTAAAATCCTGAATGAAATCTATTGTATCTGTATCGGGGTTGTTCAGTATTTCACGAAGATGTTTTAAGAAGCTGTCCAATTTGCTTTCCTGAGCAGTTGGTGCGCCCTCTTTGTATTTCCAATGAGCGGCAAGGCCTTTTTCGGCTATCTCGTTCATGCGCTCAGTGCGTATCTGCACTTCTACCCAACGGCCACCGGGGCCCATCACTGTAGTGTGCAGTGCTTCGTATCCGTTGCCCTTAGGCACACTGATCCAGTCGCGGAGGCGCTCCGGGCTGGGGTGATAAAAGTTAGTAATGATCGAGTACACTTTCCAGCAATCTTCTTTCTCTCTTTCCGGCGAGGATTTGAGAATGATACGGATGGCAAAAATGTCGTACACCTCGTCAAAAGTGACATGTTTTTTGCGCATCTTATTCCATATAGAATTGATGGCTTTGGGCCTGCCGAAGATATCAAATTCGAATCCGTTGGCTGCCAGTTCTTCTTTTACCGGTCTGATGAATTCGTTGATATACCTGGAACGCTCACGTTTCGTTTCTTTAAGTCCCTGAGCAATCTCTGTGTAGATTTCAGGTTGTGTGTACTTAAGTGCCAGATCCTCCAGCTCGCTTTTGATCTCGTAAAGACCCAGGCGGTGTGCCAGTGGCGAATAGATGTAAGTTGTTTCAGACGATATTTTAAGTTGTTTTTCCCTGTTCATCCCTTCCAGGGTGCGCATGTTGTGTAGCCTGTCTGCCAGCTTGATCAGGATCACCCTTGGGTCATCAGCCAGCGTGAGTAGGATCTTTCTGAAATTTTCTGCCTGTACTGTTGTATTTGCCTTCAGGTCTACAACGTTGGATATTTTTGTAAGACCATCTATGATCTTTGCGATTTGTGTATTGAATTCCCTGCTGATATCTTCGAGTGTGATCTCAGTATCCTCAACAGTATCGTGCAGCAAAGCACAGATAGCCGACGTAACACCCAGACCGATCTCTTCAACAGCTATACGGGCAACTGCCAACGGATGCAGAATGTATGGTTCGCCGGTCTTGCGACGCATATCTTTGTGTGCATCAGCCGACATCTCGAAGGCGTGCCGCAGCATTGTTTTATCGCCTTTTTTTAGGCTTTCTTTCAGGGAGCGCAACAGAGCCCGGTATTCCCTAAGAATGATCTTCTTCTCTTCTTCTTCCGTCTTATTGTATTTCTGCAGTTCGGGTGCAGTGGTTTGGATTGTTTGGTGTTCCATTGGTGATAACTAAGTTACGGAAAAAGAGGGAGAAAATATTTATTGTGACAACGCAGATTTAATGTGGAGACTTGGATAATAGATAAAGCCCGGAAAAACATTTCCGGGCTTTACGAATAAATAATAACTACAATGTTTTGTTTTAAAACGACTCATCATCTCTTGCCCAGCCATTAGGACCGAGGTAGTAGTAGTTAATCCTGCCGTCCTGGCTGATGAAGAATACTGCCGAATGGTTTCTCTGAGTTTCGAAGTTAGCTGAAAGGTCGAATGCTACTCTGGGCTGCCGGAAAGAAGTGCCGTCGTGCACCCAGCCGCCTGGGCCCAGGAAATAATAATGGAGGTAGCCGTCAGTTCCTTTGAAGAATACCGCAGAGTGTCCTCTTTGAACCTCGTAAACAGAAGATATACTTCCGCCAACTGGTGTAGAAGCAAAGGTGGTGCCATCATGCGCCCACCTGCCGTCGCCAAGGAAGTAATAATGCAGCAAACCATCCAAGCCTTTGAAGAACACAGCAGAGTGGTTTCTCTGATATTCAAATACTGCAGAAACTTCTCCTGCAACCGGAGTAGCCCTGAACGTTTCGCCATCGTGCTGCCATGCGCGGTCGCCAAGGAAGTAGTAATGCAGCATACCGTCTTCGCCTTTGAAGAAGACAGCCGAATGGTTTCTTTGTTCTTCATAAACGGCTGAAACATCACCTGCTACAATAGCCGCACGGAATGAAGTGCCGTCGTGATGCCATGCATTATTGATCGCATAAAAATAGTGGAGATAGCCATCGTCGCCTTTAAAGAAAAGTGCGCTGTGCATTCTCTGCTTTTCAAACACCACAGATAGTTTTCCCATAGCCCTCGATACGGCAAAAGAGGTTGCATCATGCAGCCATACGCCTTTGTCTACAAAGTAGTAATGAACAAAACCGTCTTCACCGGTAAAGAAAACAGCCGAGTGATTTCTCTGTGCTTCAAACACTGCACATACTTCTCCCCGCACCTTGGCGGCTCTGAAGCTGCTGTTATCTATTTGCCACTTGCCGTTTTCCAGGTAGTAGAAACTCAGATATCCGTCTCTGCCTTTTACAAACATTTCGGTATGATTTCTGGCTGGCGAGAATACAGAAGACATCTGTTCATTTGCCATTGTTACCAAGTGGGTCAGTGCTAGAAGCACCAGCAGCAGTAATTTTTTCATCTTGTTTTTTTTTATTTGCTTTTTGGGAAGATTTAATGTCGGATTGTAAAATAATAGATTTAATTGAAGCAACACGAGTAATTTTTATTGAGTAGGAGTTTGGTGTCTTTCTGAGGGTAGCTCATACCAGGTGACCAACCGGTCTGGCGGAGTGCCCCATGCAAGCGGTCCATCGTAGTTGAAAACCTCCACAAATCTGAATCCCAGTTTTTCGAGTATGTGCCTTGAAACCACATTGCCGACATCCGTCATTGCGAATATGGGGTTTAATCGGAGGGTTTTTAGGCCATACTCCAAAGATGCAATACCTGATTCTGATGCGATACCCTTACCCCAGGCACTCCGTTTGAGTCTGTACCCGAAATCGTAGTGGTTAATATGACCATTAGCAGCATCAGTCATTAGCTTGAAGCCGGTCCAACCAAGAAATTCATTGGTTGTTTTGTCCAACACAGCCCACCTTCCAATTCCATTGTCGGCGTATTGCTGTCTGATAAATGTAATTGCATCAACCGCTTCCTGCATTGTTTTGATGGGACTCTGATGGATGTACCTGTGTACTTCAGGGTCAGAGTCCATTTCGAAAATCCCATCTTTATCTTCCGGTAGTAATTCGCGTATGATGAGGCGCGGGGTTTCTATGGTTGGTTGCATTGGTGAAATTTAACTTGATAAACAAATAACGACTCGGGATGGTCCGGAGTCGTTATTTAAGTTCAATATTTTTGTAGAATAATCTTACAAATTCCCTCTCTTCGCTTGTTCTCTTTCAATTGATTCAAACAAAGCTTTAAAGTTACCTGCGCCAAAGCTTTGCGCACCTTTACGCTCGATAATTTCAAAGAACAGTGTTGGGCGGTCTTCTACAGGCTTGGTGAATATCTGCAGCAAATAGCCTTCTTCATCGCAATCTACCAGTATGCCGAGTTCGTGCAGCGGCGCTATGTCTTCATCGATCTTGCCAACGCGGTTGGTCATATCGTCGTAATACGCTGCCGGCGGTGCATCCAGAAATTCCACGCCACGTGCTTTCAACTCGCGCACAGTGGCAACAATGTCTTTAGTGGCAACAGCAATGTGCTGCACACCTTCGCCCTCATAAAAATCCAGGTATTCTTCGATCTGCGATTTCTTCTTTCCTTCGGCAGGCTCATTGATGGGGAACTTCACATAGCCGTTGCCGTTGCTCATTACTTTACTCATCAGAGCAGAGTATTCAGTATTAATCTGCTTGTCGTCGAAGGAGAGGATGTTCACAAAGCCCATTACGTCTTCATACCACTTGATGGTTGGGTTCATGCGACCCCAGCCTACATTGCCCACACAATGATCAACATGGAGCAAGCCTGCATCTTTAGGGTTGTAATTGCTCTTCCATTCTTTATAGCCGGGCAGGAACAGACCAGTATAGTTTTTGCGTTCTACAAACAGGTGGATTGTTTCGCCGTAGGTGTAAATACCACTCATTCT
>CAIKOJ010000008.1 GCA_903829015.1 uncultured Bacteroidota bacterium | reverse complement strand
ATCCTGATACTCGTCAATCAATATGTAATGAAACCGACCCTGATACTTGGCCAGCGCCTCCGGGAATTGAGTAAGCAGCACATACATCTTAAACAACAGATCATCAAAGTCCATTGCGCCGTTTTTGAAACATCGCTTGGCATAGGCATCGTAAATCTCACCTATGAGTGGCCTTGTTGTCCGGGCATCTTCCTGCTGTATCAGGCTGTCTTGCTTATATATCGCAGGATCAATCAGGCTGTTTTTGGCTGCTGAAATTCTATTATAAACGTACGCGGCTTTGTAGTGCTTCTCATCGAGATTCATGTCCTTTACTATGTCTCTGATAACGCCCTTGGCATCATCTGTGTCATAAATAGTAAAGTTGTTAGGGTAGCCAAGGCGTTGTGCCTCGCCTCTCAATATGCGCGCAAATACCGAGTGAAATGTGCCTATGTATAGGTTGCGGGCTTCTGTGTTGCCAAGGGCTTTCTCTACCCTTTCTTTCATTTCGGCCGCAGCCTTATTGGTAAATGTCAGCGCCAGAATATTAAAAGCATCTACACCGTTGTGCATCAGGTGCGCAATTCTGGTAGTAAGTACTTTGGTCTTTCCGCTCCCTGCACCTGCAATGATCATCAATGGTCCGTTCAGGTGTTCCACTGCTGTTCTCTGCTGTTCGTTCAGGCCGGCTAAATAATTCTGCATCCGGCAAATTTAAGATTGTAAATCGGATTTGGTGAAGGGAAATTTGAACGAGAATCTCAGTAAATAAACTACACAGTGTCTATAAACCTTTTCTCCACCTTGTTAAAAATAACAACTCCAGCAAGAAGCAGTAAAGAAGTGAACCCGAAGCTGTACATCAGCCAGATAAAACTAAATGTGCCACTGCCCAGGAATCCATATTTAAAGGTTTCGAATATTGCTGTGAGCGGATTTAGTAACAGCAACAACCTGTGATTATGAACTGAAGACAGCGGATAAATCACCGGAGTTGCATACATCAGCAATTGCACACCAAACGCTACTAAAAATGCTAGATCCCGGTACTTTGTTGTGAGAGAAGTAATGAACAAACCAAAACCCAGACTCAACCCCGCCATGATCAGCAACAGAAATGGTGTGAGTAACAAGTAAATATTAGGCGTGATGTTGCCATTATTTGTAGAAAGGTAAAACAACCACACAATCAGAAAAAGGCAAAACTGAATAAGGAATTTCATCAACCCTGATACTACTTTAGATAGTGGCAAGATAAGTCTGGGGAAATATACTTTGCCGAATATGGATGCGTTGTCGGTAAAAGTTTTTGAAGTGATATTCAGTGTCTCTGAAAAATAGTTCCAGATAGTAATGCTGCCCAGATAAAATAATATAGGCGGGACCCCATCGGTGCCAATTTTCGCAATGTTCCCGAAAACAAATACAAATATAACCGTAGTGAGAATTGGCTGAAGAACGAACCATACCGGCCCAAGTATAGTTTGTTTGTAAACAGTAATGATGTCTTTCTTTACAAACATCATCAGCAGGTCGCGGTAGCGCCACAGCTCCCGGAAATTGAAATCAATATAGCCGCGGCCTGAAGATATGGTTATATCCCAGTTTTCAATATCGTGATTATCATCGGCCATATTTCAATCGCTTACTTTTCTTTCCGGCTAAACAATTTTTTTAAACCTTTCTTTTCAGTTTCGCCGTAGTAACCTGACCCGTACGAGCCATATCCATATCCGTAGCCATAACCATAGCCGTATCCGTAACCATAGCCCTGTCCGTAGCCATAGCCTTCTTCGTAACCATAACCATAAGCAAATCCGCGGTTGGCTAACACATCATTAACTATGAAGCTCATACGTGGGATCTTACCACCATAAAACAGCTCGTTAGGGATGTTCAACTGCTGTTTGTAAGTATGTCCCTGCCTTACAATGTATAGGGCAGTATCGGCATATCTATAGATAAGCTGCGCATCTGTTACAAGACCAACTGGTGATGTATCAATGATCACATAATCGAATTGCTGCCTTAATAACTGGAATAGTTCTTCCGACCTATGCAGCAGGATAAGTTCCGCTGGGTTTGGTGGAATTGGTCCGGATGGCAGAATGAACAGATTAGGTTCAACACCTGACGGAACAATTACATCCTTGAGTTCACATTTGCCTATCGCATAAGTCGAGAAGCCGATATTGTTTTCCAGGCCAAGCGTTTTGGATATTTTCGGTTTTCTAAGATCCATCTCCATCAGCACTACTCGCTTACCCGACATAGCCAAAGCTATAGACAGGTTAACTGCAATAAACGATTTTCCTTCGCCACTCATGCTTGATGTGATCATCAACACTTTATCCTGTTTATCTGTAAGCAGGTATTGCAGGTTAGTACGTAATGCCCTGAACTGCTCAGAAATTACCGACCTGCTGTTCTTTTTCACAGCAATATTTTCTCCGTCGGGGTTGTTGCCAATTTCACCTATAATAGGTATAGATGTCATCTTTATGATATCAGCTTTGCTGATGATCTTGATGTTAAGCGCCTTTCTGAGGATGATGATTCCGAATGGAATGATCGTACCTAAAAGCATGGCCATCATCAGAATACGTGAATGGTTTGGTAACACAGGACCATAGTAGCTCGCATAGTCAATAATATCAGCATCAGGCACTGTAGATGCCTTAGTGATCTGTGTTTCCTCTCTTTTCTTCAATAGGAAGATATACAGGTCTTGTTTAATTGTCTGCACCCTTGCATAGTCCAAATATTTTCGTTCTACTTCAGGTATCTTTTGGATATTGGTGTTGATAACGCCCAGTTCCTTTTTGATTTTATCTACCTTAAGCCCCACCTCATCTCTTGATGATGCAAGCGAAGAAATGATGTTCTGCCTTACTGAGTTCTTTTGTTTGATGAGCGTTTGTGTAATAGGGTTGTCTCTCTGGTTTGAAATCTCACTGGTTTCAATCTGCGTTTGCAGCGAATTGAATTTGTCCATCAGTGCAGCCAGTCCTGTATTGCTCATGAGCGAAGCCGGTAGGATGATAGAACGATCATCAGTTGCTTTTTGCAGGTAGTTGCTGATGGCTCCTATTACTTCCAATTCTACTTCAGCCGTAGCCAGTTTTTCCAATGTTCCGGCATTAGCGTTTACTAACTGAACCGCCTGTGCCGACATGTCCGCAATATTGAATTTCTGTTTGAAGTCTTCAATATCTCCTTCGACCCCGTTCAGTTCTCTGAATACATTTTCTATCCTCCTGTCTATAAAGCTGATGGTGCTGTCAGAAATTCTGTTTCGGGTTTCCACGTTGTTACCCATATACACCTTCATCAGTTCATTGATGATGTCTACGGATCGCTCCGGTATAGCGTCTTGCATAGAGATGGTCACATAGCTCGCAGATTTAGCTGTTGCACCAATATCTACATAGTAACTTCCTGCGGCAGCAACAATAGGCAGCACATTTACTGTGTATTGCAAATTATTAATACTGAATGCCGGTGTTTTTTTGAGTACAAACTTCCGGCCGTTCGAAACAGTTATTGTATCATCCCACCTTCCGTTTATGCTTGCTCCTCCACCGGTTAGTTTATATCCGGCAGTAGTCATGTTGTCTACCTTGCAAGAAAAATAATCATCGGTAGTATCGGCAATTACCAGTTCAAATGGTTTAAGCGTATACACTTTAGTTACCTTGAATCTGCCGGCTACAGAATAGTTTACGTTCAGGTTCAACCTCTTCACTACCTTGGCCATAGTGCCACGGCTTCTCAGTACTTCAATTTCATTATCAATGTTTATGTTCTTGTTGTTGATGTTCAACATCTTCATGATGTCATCGCCAGAGTTGGAGTTCCCTTTTTTCGAATCGATGATGAGCATCTCTGCAAACGCTTTATAAATGGGAGTAGTATACCTCAGGTACAGATGCGCGATGATAAGGGCAATACTGATACTTGCCAGCAACCATGGCCAGATAGCCAATACGGTAGATACAAGCCATTTAAGATTAAATGTACCAGTATCTTCAACTTTGCGCTTTTCATCAACCACTACCGGTGGTTTTTTATCTTCCATTAATGCTCATTTTAAAATTAGAGAGTCCTGAATATCAGTATCAGAGATACTGTGGAAATTAGAGTTGAAATAATGCCTAGATTTCTGAGGAAAGTCTGGTCACTACTCTGAACCTTAAATTTGTTGGGTTCCACGATTATCTGGTCGTGTTGTTTCAGCCACAAGTATGGCGATTGGTACACCTTACTAGACCTAAGGTCCATACGTACAAACTTCTTCTCATCACCTTCTGATCTTATCAGCAGTACATTGCCTTTTTTTGCTGTAAGATTAAGGTCGCCTGCCATTGCAATGGCATCCATAATGTTAGCCTTTTCATTGGGAATATTTATCATGCCAGGTCGGGCTACGTCTCCAAGTATTGCTACGTCGAAGTTGGCGATCCGCACATTTACCACCGGCTCTTTGTAATACTTGTCTGCTCTTTGTTTGATAACCTCCCTTGCTTCAGTAGTTGTAAGCCCAGCCACTTTCACAAATCCGATCAGCGACAATTCAACATATCCCTTTTTATCGACCAGAAAACCATTGAGCATATTAAATGTACCCGTTGAAGTAGAAGTAATGGGCGCATTACCGGGATTTTGAACAACAGTTTGCACAGTAATAGCAAGGATGTCGTTGGGTTCAATTTTCGGTTCGGTGAACGGAGTAATATTACTCATCGTCACCGGTGTGTTCATAGTATCTGGCAAATCCTGAAAATACAGCAGGTTTTTTGTGGAGACACATGAAGTGGTCGTGGTATAAACAAAAAATAACAACAGAAGAATAAGGCTGAAATTGAATTGTTTATATAATTTATACATCTGCATAATTTTCGTCAAAATTAGTTTAAAATCGCCAACGGTTTTAGCGTTACGGCGTTTAATCAAAATATAACCGTTACGTACACTTTTTACAATCTGGCATCAACTTTGTCCTTGCCCAGGCATCCTTTTACATCGTAGATGATACCACCCGGTTTCATACGTGCCTTCCAATCTGTGGTCAGGAAAGCATTGTGTGACACTGCTAAAACAACAGAATCAAACAGTTGTTCATCAGGAAGCTCACTTATGATATTAATTCCATATTCGTGTTTCACGTCCTCCGGACTTGCCCATGGGTCGTAGATCGTTAAATTGATCTCATAAGACTCCAGTTCCCTAACGATGTCTACCACCCTGGTGTTCCTCACATCGGGGCAGTTTTCTTTAAATGTTATGCCCAGCAGCAGCAGATTGGCTCCCTTTACTACGAGGTCTCGCCTGATCATCAGTTTTACGACTTCATTCGCCACATACGATCCCATACCGTCGTTCAGCCTGCGCCCGGCAAGTATGATCTCAGGGTGGTATCCAACTTCCTGCGCCTTTTGTGCCAGATAATAGGGGTCTACGCTTATGCAATGGCCTCCTACCAGACCCGGTTTGAAAGGCAGAAAGTTCCACTTGGTAGCAGAGGCTTCCAGCACGTCGTAGGTATCAATATTTAGCTTGTTAAAGATCTTTGCAAGCTCATTTACAAATGCTATGTTGATATCGCGCTGTGCATTTTCAATAACCTTAGCGGCTTCAGCCACTTTAATGCTCGGCGCTTTGTGCGTGCCTGCAGTAACAATGGTTCTGTAAAGGCTGTCCACCACTTCAGCTATCTCAGGAGTAGACCCTGAGGTTATCTTTTTTATCTTGGAAATCGTGTGCACCTTATCGCCCGGATTGATACGCTCGGGAGAGTAACCACAATAAAAATCTATATTGAATTTTAAGCCTGAGAACCGCTCCAGTACAGGAACACACTCATCCTCGGTAACACCGGGGTACACCGTTGATTCGTACACTACGATGTCTCCTTTCTTTAGCACTTTGCCCACCGTTTCACTTGCCTTGTACAATGGTGTAAGGTCCGGACGATTGTTTCTGTCTACCGGAGTAGGTACAGTTACAAAATACACGTTGCATTTACTGATATCATCTATCAGGTTCGAACAATAAAGGCCTTTTGCGCCTGGTGCCGGAACGCTTTTTGCTGTTACTGAAGCCAGTAACTCTTTTTCGACCTCCAATGTATGGTCAATACATTCCCGAAGATCAGCGATACGGCTTTCGTTGATGTCGAAACCTGTAACCGGAAAATACTTGCTAAACTCTACTGCCAATGGCAGCCCTACATAACCCAGCCCTATAACTCCTATACGATGTTGTGTGTGTACCATTCAGTTAATTAATCACTTTTCTAATGTAAAAATCGTGCCATGCAACATAAGCGCAAAAAACAATCATATAACCGATAGGCTGGGGTTACGATAGCTTTTTTTACACCTCCGTTGTATTACACAATCTTGAATTTAAAAACGGATAGTTAACAAAGGTAAGATAATCTTTTGTATGTATCATGGCTTTAAGTATGCCAGCATGCTTTTCGTGGTGCATATCGCTGCCGCAGTAGTCATATAGTTGCTTAGCCAACAGTTGTTCGGCTATCATTTTGATGTTTTTGCCGTATTGGCCGGCAATAGAAAGCATATTTAGCTGAAGCATACAACCACGGTCTTTCAATTGCCTGTATTTCTGGAATTCCTTATGAAAGAACAGGTAACGCTCAGGGTGAGCAATAATAGGCTGGTAGCCATTGCTCTGCAATTTGTAGATCACGTCAAACAGCATGGGAGGTTCGTACATCATGGAAAATTCAACCAGCACCTCTTTGTTTCTGATGGTCAGCAGTGGTTCCTTTTCCAGTAATTCTATGAAAAATTCGTCGATGTAATACTCTGCCGCCGCTCTTACTGTTATATCTATATTATGTTCTTTCACGGCCTGCTGCACCTGGTTCAGAGCAGCCTCAATTGTCTGTCGGGTATTGGGGTAAAAGTCAATCATCACATGGGGAGTTGTAATGATGGTATTGTAGCCCATCTCTTTCATGGCCTTTAGCATCCCCAGGCTGTCTTCAATTGTTTTAGCACCATCGTCTATACCCGGAAGAAAATGTGAGTGCATATCGGCACCCAGAAAAGCCCAGTTGGCACCTGCCGGCACCTGCATGATCCGGTCGGCATCCTCATCATCTTCCTTCTTTCTTCTGCCAAACAACTTTGAAAACATGTATGCAAGATAGGAAAAAAAGCACCCTCTTTTAAAGGGAATTGTTTTATTCGAATATCGCAAAAGGCAATTGAAACTAAACAGAAAATATTGGAATTCACAAAATGCGTTCAACATATATGAGGATAAACATCACCTATCGACAACGATTTGATACGTTATAAATATTGTAGCAGGTAATTTAAATTATTATCTTTACGACATTAAACATTTAATAAACAAAATTGAATCCATGAGAAACAAAGTTATTTTAATTATATTAAGTTTATTGAATTACTCTTTGGCTTTTTCGCAGACAAAAACAATAATAGGAATAATGCCTTTCAAAGGCGAAAGTCAGCAAAGAACGCAATATACATATAGGAGAAACTCATCGCCAGAGCAAGATGAGACCATTACCGCAATTCAGGACGCTGTGACCGATGTATTTATAAAAACTAAAAGATTCAATTTGGTTGAACGGCAAAAAATGGATCAAATAAAATCAGAGAAGAATTTACAAAAAAATGAGGATTTTATAGACGGGACAGTTATTGAACAATCAAAATCTTTAGGTGCCCAATATATTGTAATGGGCAATGTGTCAAAAGCCTCAATGGACAAAACCACAAGTAATGCTCCTTATGCAGGCACAATCACTAGAATTACATGCAACTTGGCTTTTAATATTAAAGTTGTAGACGTTACTACAGGTCTTATCATCGCTTCAAATAGCTTTAGCGCAGAAACTAAAGGTAAAAATGCCTTTGAAAGTGCGATGGATGAAATTAAGCCCAACATTGAAAAATTCATTAAAGACAATTTCAAAATCACATTGTCAGTTGCCTCAATTGAAGAAAAAAATAAAAATGGAGATGCTGTGAAAATATTGATTACTGGAGGAACGTCTTTGGGTATTAGTGAAAAAAATGAGTTG
The DNA here is from genome assembly GCA_903829015.1 of uncultured Bacteroidota bacterium. Taxonomy (GTDB): domain Bacteria; phylum Bacteroidota; class Bacteroidia; order Chitinophagales; family Chitinophagaceae; genus Nemorincola. The sequence goes on along the minus strand of CAIKOJ010000008.1, from coordinate 1,709 downwards.
AAAGTATATGAGGCCTCAGAATTAACAGTTGATGGGAAGAAAATGACTAGAAAGATTACTATAGGCAAGGTAAGGGTTATAAAAGTAGAAGATGAGAATTTTTCTGTGTGCACCGTGATTGAAGGGGGGTGCTGACATAGCAAAAAAAATGGGTAGTAGTGCTAAAATAAAGTGCGAATTACTTGATGAAATAAGCGAATAGTTTTCATAATCTTTTAAATCCCCCCCAATGAGCAAAATCTGGATTCTATTATTAGGGATTATTTACTTGTTGCCGAATTTTGGCTATGCCATTACTCAACCCTCAATTATGGTCATTCCTTTCACTAAAGAAGGAGAGGATTTAAGAACTGTCCTTGATAACGATGTAAATAGGAGGATAGCTATCACGAAGGTGAAAGAAGGATTTGATAATAAAGGATATACTACCGTTGATTTTATTGGAAAATTAAAAGCAGCCAAAGACAACAGAGTCTTTACGTCAGACAACCAAAACGATGTAAAGTCGAAAATAATTGAGTTCTCAGGATGCGATATTTATGTGGTTGTTGAAGTAGATGCACAAAATGACAACTCTGGTACAGCAGTTAATATTATTTTAGCTTCCTACGAAACGTCAACGGGAAATTCACTTTCAAATAAAGTTGGCACATCAGGAAAATTTTATACCACTGATTTAGGTAAACTCACAACAAAAGCAGTTGAAAAGTGTATCGATGAATTTGTAGACATGATGAGCAAAAAATTTGCAGATAATCATGTTGATGGCTATTCTGTGTTAGTCGATCTTTCATTTGCGGAGGGATCTGTATATACTATGAAATCAGATATACCCCAATTCAAAATGCCATTATCTGATGTACTGGAAGATTGGTTTGCAAAGAATTCTGTGAACAATAGCTATCATATACAAGGTACCAGTGAGTTGAAGATGATATTTGACAATGTAAAAATCCCACTAAAGGACGGCAGTGGTCGGAATTACAATACAAATAGGTATGCATTGGATATCTATAAGTTTCTTTCCTCAATTGGTCTAATGTGCAATAAAGATATTAAGGCAAATACCATATACATAACCATAAACTAGCAACTATGAGAACGGTCTTTCTTATCGTGTTTATTTGCTTGAATTTGTGTAATTCTTTAGCGCATGCTGATAATATTAATTTTACACTGGGTATATCTATGCCCAACCCATCTGATGATTTCAATGATGCTCAACTTAAAAGACTAGAAGATAAGATAAGTCAGATTATAGTCAACTCGCAACAAGCAACGGTTGGTTATTACAATGATTTCGTCGTTAATCCTAGCATTGCAATTGAAGAAAGTGCTGTTGTAGATGGAGGGCTACAAGGCATTACAGTTACTACAATCAATATTTCATTCTACGTGACACAACTAAGCAGCAATATTGTTTTTAATACTGTGAACAAAAAAATAAAAGGGAGTGGAGAAAATAAGAGTACAGCCGTGAGCAATGCAATCAACAAACTTAATACAAATGACATTGTTTACGGTGAGTTCATTGCTACAGCGAAAGTAAAGATACTAAGGTATTATGATGAGAATTGCAATGCAATTATTTCTACAGCACTAAGTATGGCTGCGAAGAAAGATTACCTTCCAGCAATAAGCATGCTACAGTCCATACCAAGTTCTGCTATGTGTCACGATGAAGCGGAAAGAAAAAGTGTAGAAATTTT
>CAIKOJ010000007.1 GCA_903829015.1 uncultured Bacteroidota bacterium | reverse complement strand
TTAATAACCAAACATTTTGTCTCGTTCGACTCATCTATATTATTACCTGAAAAGGAGCTTAATAAAATTAACCATTTCGGGGAATAAGATACGATAATTCATTTTTCGGAAGGTCACATTTTCATTGAGTTGCACAGGTATTGCTTTAACCCGGCAGGTTTTGGCTTTAAAGCACATTCTCACAAATTCCAGATCGAAAAGATATCTGTCAATAGTTGTATTCAGAAATATGGGCGCAATCTCTTTCTTAAAGCCCTTTAGTCCGCACTGTGTATCAGTGATGGGCATCGATAAGAAAATGCGGATTAGCGCCCGTAAAAAAGAGGAAATGAACTTTCTTATTGCAGGCACTTTGGCGTAGTAAACTTCGTTTTTCACTCCTATGCCAACGTCATATTGATCATCGGTAAGACCTTTGTGGATATTGCATATACTCTCTATTGTGTAGGGAAAATCAATATCGGTATAAATGATCAGATCTCCTTTTGCGATCTTTATGCCTTGCCTCAATGCATAACCTTTGCCTCGGTTCTTTACGTACCGTATAATAGTAAGTGCGGATATTTTTTGATTCAGGTATGCAAGGCTTTCTTTTGAAACGTTCCCTTCGTCGCCGTCAACAACAATGATCAACTCTGCCTGTTCACTTATCTTAGCGCATAAGCTTGCATATGACTCGCCGACATTTCGTTCCCAATTGGGAGCCGGATTGTAGCAAGGCAATACTAGAGAAGTTGTCATTCAGCGGGGCATTAAGAAATATAAAACGGCTTGCGATGGTTATTACCACTCCATGCCTGGGTAAGCCCGCTGCATAAACTGCAGTTCGGCGAGTATGTATCCCAGATGTTCAGTATGGCGACCGTTTCGCCCACCTTCCTGCATCCAGGTTCCAGCGGGGAGTTTCAGATCAGCTTCCTTAAAAACATCAGTAATAATATCCGTCCAGGGCTGTTTAAGAGCGGCACTATCTACGCCGGTTTGCTGGGCAGTATTATTAGGAGAAAGTAATTCTCCTGTGTACATCCACAAATCGTTAACTGCCGTTTGCATGCGTGAGTGGCTTTCTTCTGTGCCATCGCCCAACCTGATCACCCATTCCTTACTCCAGCGAAGGTGGTAGGTAACTTCCTTTAAAGACTTAGCTGCAATTGCAGCCAGGGTCGCGTCAGTACTAACAGAAAGCTGTTTAAAATACAGAAAATTAAAAGAGTCGTAAAAAAATGAACGGGCTACTGTATATGCCCAGTCTATGTTTGGCTGTTCCAGAAGCAATGCGTTCCTGTAATCCCAGCCATCCCTGAGAGACGCCAGGTCGTCTTCGCCAATAGAACTGCCGGAGGCTATCAGCTGTTGCAGAGCTATTGAAGTAAAGAACTTGCTTTTCGCGTCTGCCGGCAGGTTATTAAACTGTTCTGCTGCATACTGATACAGGCTACGTGCCCTGCCCAGATGGTCTAGTGCGGTATTGGTTAGTGCAATATCCTGCTCTAGTATTGGTCCGTGGCCGCACCACTCACTCAGGCGGTGGCCAATTATAAGCGCATCGTCGGCAAGTTGCAGTGTGTATTCCAGCCGTGCTTCAGCAGAAATAGAAGAAGGAGATTCTGAATTGGTATTGGATTGCATGCTCTTTGTTCAGTTGTGTTGTAGAAAGTGTATCTTAGATATGTTCACCTACATATACTTAACCTCGTCAGGCAGATTATAAAATGTCGGGTGCCTGTAGATTTTATCTGTTGCAGGTTCATACAACGAAGAAGCATCTCCGGGGTCTGAAGCATGTATGTTTTTGCTTTCTACCACCCAAATGCTCACACCTTCCATGCGACGGGTATATACATCTCTCGCATTCTCAATAGCCATTTCTGCGTCCGATGCGTGCAGGCTTCCGGCATGCTTATGATCCAAACCGGCCTTGCTTCTAATGAATACTTCCCAGAGTGGCCATTCGTTCTTGTTTGTTATTTCTTTCTCCATCCTATTTGTTAAGTTGAATTATCATTCAGTGAGATCAGGCAGCACTTGCCATTTTCTCTTTCCTTTTTTGAGCATGCGCCTGAGCAGCATCTCTTACCCATTGTCCTTCTTCCCAGGCTTTTCTACGTGTGTCGAGGCGTTGTTTGTTGCATGGGCCATTTCCCTTTACCACGTTCTTAAATTCTTCCCAGTTTATGGCTCCAAAATCGAAATGCCCTCTCGCTTCGTTCCATTTCAGGTCTTTATCAGGTATGTCCAGTCCTAACACTTTTGCCTGCTCCACGGTTACGTCTACAAATTTCTGACGAAGCTCGTCGTTTGTCAGGCGCTTGATACGCCAGCGCACACTTTGTGCTGTATGCGGGCTTTCGGCATCCGGTGGACCAAACATCATCAGAGATGGCCACCACCAGCGGTTGAAAGCGTCCTGTGCCATTTTCTTCTGTACTTCTGTTCCTTTCGCCAAAGTCAGCATGATCTCAAATCCCTGACGCTGATGGAAACTTTCTTCTTTGCATACGCGCACCATTGCTCTTGCATAAGGGCCGTACGATGTGCGGCAAAGCGGCACCTGATTCATAATTGCTGCTCCGTCTACCAGCCAGCCTATAGCACCCATATCAGCCCATGTAAGGGTGGGGTAGTTGAAAATTGATGAGTATTTTGCTTTTCCGCTATGTAACTGGTCATACAGTTCATCGCGGCTTACGCCCAATGTTTCTGCCGCACTATACAAATAAAGCCCATGTCCAGCCTCGTCCTGTACTTTTGCCAGCAATACTGCTTTTCTGCGCAGGCTGGGTGCTCTGGTTATCCAGTTACCCTCAGGCAACATACCTATGATCTCGCTGTGTGCATGTTGCGAAATCTGGCGGATCAAAGTCTTACGATAGTCATCAGGCATCCAGTCTTTAGGTTCAATAGCTATGTCATTGTCTATCAAACTATCGAAATGTTCCTGAAAAGAATGTACCGTCATTATAATTGAAATTTATATCAACAAATATACGCTAATTAGCCAAAAACAGGGCAGATCAGCGCAGGTGTCAGATATAGGGCTATTGGTTTTTTTGATATAAAACTGTGCGCTGTGTGGCTGATGTATAAATTTGGTGATAGTCCGTATTTATTTCAGCATAAAGTTGCCTGAAATGTTCATTTTTTAACGCTGTAGAGTCGTAACACCACATGAGAATGTAGTCGACTGTAACACCGGAAGAGGCTTTGTAATCTTTTAAATTGGCATATGGGGGTTGGCCTTCAATACCTTCAAACTGACTCAAATGAAAATACGGGTTTACGTTTTCCTTCCATACGAGTGGGAAGTAGCCCATGTTTGCTTCGTAATTATCGAGTATTATGAGTGGTTTCTCAGCGCCAATGTACTGAGCCGGATGCACAAACAGCCAGTTTTTGTCAGCTATTTGGTTCCCTCGCTCATCTATCCCGTTAAACGAGAAATTCAAGGGTAGCACTACTGAATTTGGTTGGATAAATTTGGCGCACGAAGTAATGTCTAGTGCAGCCCTCGACGCAGACTGGCGCACGGGTATTCTTACAATGCTTAACGCAAGAAAACAAATAAACACCATTATGCCAGCTGCATTCTTAATTTTGCCTGCAGGGAGCATATAAGCAATGCAGCAAGCCAGAGAAATAAATACAAATAGCTGAACCCTCATGCTGATCAGGATCAACCGCCCCAGAAAATCTTCTGGAAAAAACAAACAAACAAATGCTGCAAAGATCAACGATGGGAGCAGTCCGCTGAACTTGTTAGTTGATTTTGATTGAATATAGATCAGAGAGGCGATCAGGAAAAACGCGATAAAACATATCCCGGTTACAGTAACCCAAATTGTTTCTCCGGAATCAATATTTGTCAAATAGCTGAATTTGATCAACTCTTTTAGCCGGTGCGGATATATGCCTAATCTTAGTTGCAGCCCACCCTGGTTTTCAGTAAACCAGCGCATCAGTATCAGGAAGGGAGAGATCAGTAGTCCAAGCAAAACCCCGTTTATTAACAGTGGGCGGACAAACTTATTTTTCCAGTCACCGTTCGCATCTGCAAGCGCAAAGGAGATTGCTAGCATGGCACACGTAAAAGTGCTGAATGTAAACGCAAGCAGATGTGTGAAAAACGCGAGGAAATTGAAGAACACGAACAAAAGTGCATTTGGGATATTTCTTTTTTCCAGTAATCTTATCCAGCTCCAAACCACCCAAAAATAAAAAGCTACACTGAACGCATAATTGTAAAACCCTTTTGACAAAACGTGATTGAATACAAATGCAAAGATGATGAGCAGCCAGTATGAAGTTTGACCACTTATTTTTTTCAACAGTAACAGGAAGCCAAACAGGTAGAGCAACACATAAATAGAAAGAAATATTTTCTCGGCTATTGCACCGCTGACCAAAAAAAGCAAAAGTGCTATCACCACAGAAGACAGCCAATTGGGGTTGGGTTGATATTGAACGGTAAAGAACCGGTTATAGAAATCAGTATTTTGATTGCTCCACAGATCGTGTAATATTTTAGCGTTGTTAACATGGCAAGGTCCGTCACCGGTCAGATAATATTCAGGCAGCCATATCTGCAGCAGGCAGATCAGAAATCCCACTGCCAACAATATGTTTGTATAGTTTCTGCCTTTCATTCAATCGATGTTAAACCACTATGGCAATTTTGCTGCAAGGGCCAATTTAGTCAAATTACGCTACGATTAGAATTCAGCAAATAATCACAAAATGAAAAACCTGTGCCGTTACTGGGCAAACAAGAATTTCAGTGTTACCCCGGCCCGCGTCGTTGTTGTAGGGTAGGAGTTAGACACGTAAGGTATTGACTGCTGCCGATCGTAGAAGAAATGCAAAGTGAGTTTTTGCGTCACTGAATAATCAACTGTAGGCGATATCCTGATCACTTTCTGCCCCCTCGAAACAACATTGATGTTATTTGCCAGGAATGTATTGCTCGACTTATCATCTCTAAGGCCAATGTCGAGCTTGCAGATCAGTTCATTTTTCAGTTTCTTTACACCAAGTATTTTGAACGGTAGCTTAATGCCTTTTTTTCTGAAGCCAATTCCAATTACATACTCCGTGCTTTCATTTTCGCTGATCTGATAATCTATCAGGCTCAGACTTTCCATTTTGGATTTCCTCACTTCCACCTTTGCTGTTACATTGTTTTTGAAAGACATGTCGAATCCAAGCAATGGGTTGAATGCCTGCGAAATGGTAACGTTCGGAACCTGGAAGAACGGAATGTAGTTGTGGGAGTTTGAATCAAGGAATGATGGGAATCCTAATCCGTACAGGTCGTTGAAGAGCAGGTTCGAACTAAACCCGTTCATAGACATGGTGCCCGTATAACTGTGGTTCACAATGAAGTTGGAGAAAATGCGGGAGAATAACGGCAATTTGCTGAGTCCGTTATAGGTTACTTTCCAGTTAGGTAGTGGGGTGAAATACTTGAATGGGTTGTCCTGTATCTTATTGTGTTTGTAATCAAGCAATGGTGAGCTTTCTGCACTTTTGCCCGAGTATGCAGCAATAAACGACGGAATCAATACATCCTGTGAGTATGGCCCATACCCTTTAAAATAGCCGGGATTAGAAGGGTCTGGCACCCCATGAGTGTATGGGTTGCTGGTGCCAAGCCTCCTCGAAATGATTGCCCTGTTCGCCAAAAATTCATTGTAAGTGGCTGAGTTTACACCGGTGCTCTTAAACATTTTATTTACGTTCACATACGAGATGTTAAATGAGCCGTTTTCGTAGGGGTTCAGGTGATGGAATGAGCTGTCCGTATTGTAGCTGGTATCGGCATACAGTTCGCTGTGAGATTTGCTGAAAGTCTGAGTCAGAGACAGATCGATCCTGAAATCGCGATGCGGTAATACCGATGCAGTCGCATTCAGATTGCGCGAATAAGTTTGCTGGAACTGACCGTTAAAGAATGTATCTCTCGATAGTCGCCCGGCACTCGACTGTCTGGCCAACCAGTCTGCATCTGGTTGGTAGCCATACACAAAGTTGAAACCTGGTGCCATGGAGTAATTATTCACACCCAAGAATCGTGTGCTGTCCATATAGCCCGGCAATATAGTGCCAGACGTTTGAGTGTAATTCAGCGTCACCCGGTTGACCATAGTAAGGATATGGCCTGCGATCTCTTCAGTAGTAGAAAGCTCAGGTACTTTGCTGCGCCTTGCTTTCCGTGCGGCCTTTCTGTCTGCTTTTTTCTTGGCTTTCTCTGCCGCCAGTTTTGCCTTTTCCTGTGCTTTGAGCACCTTAACCAATGAATCGATCTGGTGATCGGTCATGTTTGCCGTATTTACGTTCTGAAGGATAGATCCATATTTTTCAATTTTAGGATCAGGTTCCTTATTATCATCTTTTTCGTTATCCGGACTCTTGTTGTCTTTATCGTTCTTTTTAACTGTTGGTGTCTTGCCTGTGCTGTCTTGTTTGCCTGCATTGTCAGGGTTTTTATTGCCCGATGCGGTTTTGTCTTTGCTTCCCGCGCCTGGGTCTGAGCCCGGTGGCTTTTCAGTAGGGTTTAAGTCGTTGTTCCTTTTGTCACCCGGTTTACGCAGGTCTTTTTCTGTTTTTTTGGTATCGCTGGCTACGATTGAATTACTGTTCGGTTTCTTTTCTTCCGGTTTCTTTGATTTAGACCTTGGGTTGTTGAGTGCTTTTAGCCACCTGGATTTGTTGTAAAGCTGAGTCATGTTTAACTCTCCGGTTACAGTTTTTGTTTGTGTGTTGCCCAAAGTATTACCCAACTCGTATGCTACAGGTGCGGCTCCCGTCCAGGAGTAATTGGCATTATAACCCAGGCGCAGGTTCATCCAGTCTGTGAGTGGTAGCTTGGCCAGCGGAACGTTGTATGAACTATTGAACGTCTGAACATAAGAGGTGTTGTGACCAAAAGTTGCAATCCTGTTCCAAAGTGAATCTCTCTTTTGAGCGGTATTGACGTGGCCGTATGGCTCGTCCACGCGCGAAATATTCGTTGCTGAATAGTCCATCGACAGCGATCTCATAATTTCCCACCGCACGTTGTAAGTTCTGTTCCAGGTGAAGTTTTTGTAGAAAGTAGGAGGAATAACATATCCGCTACCATCATTGTAATCCCTCACTTTTGTTTCCTCATTGATTCGGGTTACGTCATTGCGCATTGATATCGAAGATGGGAGTGGTGTCAGGTTTACATCTTTGATCAATGCGAACCATTTTGACCTTGACTTGATAATTCTTCTGAAAGGCTCAATAGGTTTAGATTTGATTGCGTAGGTGTAGCCCAATCCGTATTTCTGCGTTTTTAATTCATCTTTTTCAATGGTTGGGTTGTGTTTTATCTGATCATTGTACGAGTAACTGAAGTCGAAATTTTTAATACTCCAAGGTTTCTTAGTTTTCTTCGCAGGAGCAGATGGGTTGCCTTGTATTCTTACGTTTGTAAGGTTGAAACTTTTAATGGAGGTAAAGTCCTGAGCTACTTTCTTTATTGAGTCTTTTGTAGAGGCGTCTTTTGCGTTATTCAGTTGGTCGCTCAGCAGTACGTCCTGATTATATGGGTCGTATTTAGGTGTGCTTACATTTTGCGTATATCCCAGGAACACTGGCAATTGTACCCCCCAGTTGCGGGGCATTACTTTGCCTAAGTTCAGGTTGGTTGATGCATTATACTGATAGTAGTTATCCTGCATTCTCTGGTCGATCTTCTGGTCAATATTTCCATAGCCGGGGGTATGCATACTGCCGGAGAGATTCAGATTGCCCAGATCGGCCATTTGCACAGATATTTTGCCTGCTGCAGCATAGCCGGCATTATCGTTTATCCCTGCCATTCTTAATTCGTCGTACCAGATTTCAATACATTTAGGTAATCCGTCATCGCCTGGTGTATGGATCGTTTTCTTAGGGTTATAGGCGCCAATCATCATGTTCTTCGCTGAGCCAATATTTGGGCTACCCAATACGCCGATTATGTTGCCTTTTGAATCCTTGGTATAGAAGGGTATTGTTACCGGCCATGACTGTGCATCTCTTTCTTTCTTTGCATTTACCAGATCTTGCAGTTTAATGTTTACCTCATTTGCTGCAGGCCAAATACCAATTGCGTCCGTAACATTCGGCTGGGTAATGGTCAACGGCATCTGGTACTCATAATAGTTGTTGGTGAAGTCACTACCAATCCTGATAAATGAATTGATGTCCGCGTCTTTAACCGGCGGCGCACCTACTACAGATTCAGCATGAACGAACATACGTAGGTAGGTATATTGACGCATATCTACATTGATCTCTTTAAAGATAGCGCGTCTGTCATCTTCCTGCAAAGCGCACACTTTAAGTGATAGCGCCTGTTCATTTAATTGTGTGTAACCTCCGCCACCGGCCTGATTTGTAGTTAGCTGTCTGTTCACTCCGGGCGGAATTACATATGGAATAGGTTGTCTGGTTCCATTTTCCTCGATACTCACAGATGATACTGTAAGATCCGTGAGCCCCTGATTTACCTGAGGCATGTTTTCACCCGCACCTTTCAGCGAGTATTTGTAGTTTCTCCACTGATTTCTACCAAGTTCAAGTGTAGCAAACCTCATGATCACGCTATCTTCCCAGCCGCTTAAAAACATACGAATGAAACGAATAGACCTGAAATCAGAAATACCACCAATTTTATGATCAAAATTCTGTACCGGTATTTTAAACTGGTACCATCTTTCAGGTTGCGTTTGACCGTTGGGAAGTTTCACCCCTGTATTATCCTGAATGCTGATGATGTTGTTGGTGCCCACCTGCATATTAGGTGTGAAGTCTATACGGTATTGGAAATAGCTTTCAGATTGGTTCAGTGTGTTATCGCGGTTGATGTCTTCCGATTCAGGGATTGTGGTTCCCGATGTGGTAAATGAAGCATTGGGCGAAGTAATTGGCGAGTTGCCCTGCGGGCTATTGTATCTTTTATAACGTCCCAAAACCCCTAGACCCTTTCCATTGTTGACCGTATCATAATCGCCTCCACGGTAAAAATGGAAGTTGTCATTAGCAGGATCCTCATAAGCCGCAAGGAATGCCGGGTTTGCTGCGCCCAGTTTTTGCCTGAGCTGCACCAAGAAGTCATTGAATTTAGTCCGCTCATCTATTTGGCTGACTGCGGTTGCAGAATCGGGCAGGCCGTCATAACCAACGTCTTGCAGTACACGTGCCGCCGGATCATTGTCAAACGCCCTTGTGATCTGTTGTGCAAACTTGGGTACATATCCGAATGCAGTCGTGTCCAGCTTCGACGCATCAAAAGGAGCAGGAATACTGTTTTCAAAGAACATCCTTGAATCTTTCAATACGTCTTCAGAAACATCACCCAGATTGAAGAAAAGAGACCCGCCTTTGGCATTTGGATTGCCGTTTCCGGTAAAAGGATCCATTACCCAGAATTGTATATACTCCACGTTGGATGCTTCAAAGTCTGTATTGTCCACCGGACGTGTGATACCTCCCCATCTCGTTTCAGGGTTCATCAACGTGCCATCGTTGTTAATATTAGTTGCGTCAAAGTTATACGGACCCCTTTCTTTCGGATAAAAGCCAAGGTCAAACGTTGAAATAATGCTTTGGAAAGCATTGAGTTGTTTGTTTGGGAAAACTTCCTTTGCAGACACCATTCTGATAAAGTGCTGGTTAGGGTCCTGTGAAACATATGCCGGAGCTCCGTTACCATTGTCAACGAGTGCTGGCTCAATGTTGTACCATGCCAGTCTGGCGCGGTTGGCTCCTACTTTCAACTGGTCCTGCAATGCCGCTTCAGGGAAAAGTATTTGGTTATTTGCGCCTACTGCGCCAAAAGGAGTAGAAGACATAGACCAGCTTTGTGCCGGGAATTTCAGATCGTAACTACTGCTGGTTCCTTCAAAGTTGTCTATGTAAATTGCCCCTTCCGGATCAAGAGCGTCAATCTGTTTCGGATGTCCTGGCAGTAATGCGGCAACCTCTACATTGCTGTTCAGGAAAGATGGAGAAGTGGTTGAGTATATCGGCAGTTTGTCTAACGCCCGGGTAAGTGCAGGTACTTCAGTCTGATAGTTCGCATCTAATCCAAGCACCGTATTTTTGATAGGGTCTTCGCCATAGCTTACCTGCTGCGTAAATGGCCTTTCATTCAGCTTCATGTAAGTGCCGCCGATGGTTAGCTTGTTGTTTACATAATAGTCCAGCCTGGTGGCCATAAAGTTCTGTTGCTGAAAACCGAACGTGGCATTGTCTTCGTATTGTATATTGATCGGTACTCCGGAATTCAGTATGCCGGTATTCAGTATTTTGATCTTACCCAGGTTGTAGTCCATGGAGTAGTCCTGATTCTCTACTAGTTTAGTGCCACCTGCAGATACTGATACCGACCCCGGAGGGATATTGAACCCACCAAGGAATATGTCGGAAGAAGAAGAGGATTTATAGCTGCCTTTCAGGATATAGCGATCGGTTTGCTGTGATTGCTGTGCGACCGTTTTTGTAGAATCGTACAGTACCTGAAAGATATACTTCTTGTGTAATTGAGCATCTGGCGTTGCACCCAAAGCTGTTTTAGAAAGATCGTTACCGAATGGTTCCAACACAGGGAAAATGATCTTCCCTTGCTGTGTGTTGATGGTTATCCCTTCCACAAAATCGAAAATACCATCTGACGAGGGCTCACCTTGCGAATTAAGACGGTCCAGATTCAACAAGCTTAGAAATGGTATTCCTTTCGACGGTCCCTCAGGTAAGTACCTGATATCGCCACCTGCTGGCTGCTGATAAAGTACGTTCAGTACAAAGTTGTCTTTAGAAACGCCAAGGCCACCCAGCGCATACACGTTCTTCATCATTAGCTTCCACACAGGCAAGCTGGGCCTTGCAGAGGTGCCTTTCAGTAATTTCAGGAAGATTACTTTTGAGTTTGTTGAATCGGGTGGCAGGTCAGCCGCAAATTCACCTACCTGGTATACCTTGCCTTTATAGGTATAGCGGAATGCAATACCCAATACGTCTTCAGAATTCATCTGCGTATTGAGCATGATGTAGCCCAACTGAGGATTGAATGAAAATTCTGATGGCGAAAGCTGCCTGGCTGTGGTCGCTTCAAAATCCTGTCCCTGCAACAGACCTAGCGAAACCAGAGAATTGATCGCAGAACTCTGCAACCTGCCATAGGGGTTCTGTAGCAACTCCCGGTACAGGTAGTTCGAACTGTTATCAGGCAGTCCTCCCCGAACAGAACTGGATGGATTAAGCAACGTTTGATTGTTTGGTTTAGACTCACCAAGGTCCATAAAACACTCCACATTCCTAACGCCATTCACCACACCGTTTTTATTGGTGATCCACACTTCTATCTTACTGATATTGATTTGCGAGTGGATCTTTGGGAAATCTTGCAGTGCATAATTGTAGTTATCTCTAAAATACTGAGCTAGGAAGAAGTCTCTGTTTTCTTCATATCCGCTTGCTTTAATATTGATCTGCTGCGATTGAGCACCACCCTGTACTGTAAGACTCTTCCGCTGCGACTTTTGTTGAGAAACGACTCCGGTTACCCACAGTTTACCAAACTGCAGCTGCATTTTTAAACCAAACAGAGATTGAACGCCATTGATCAGATTGCTTTTCAGCGGGAAGCTGACATTGCCAGCTTCAATTTTCTTGAGCATTTCGTCTTCCTTGCCGCTATAGTCCAGTTTCTGAACATTCTGATAATCGAATGTAGCCTTGGTATTGTTACTGATATTCAGTTTAAGCTTATCGCCTACCGTAGCCAGCAGATTTATGTTCATCTGCATGTCAAAGTCGAACACGCCGTATTTCTGGGCGCGCTGGGTAAGGGTAGGGTTTTTGATATTCTGCCAGTTGCCACCAAAGGTTACGTCTACATTTCCCTGAGGCTTTACCGAGATGGTATTATTGCCAAAGATCCTGTCAAACAACCCTTCTTTGTACATCTGTGGCAATTCCGGTTTCTTGTTAAACAACATAAGACCGTCAAGTCGGCGCTGCCAGTAAGCATCTTCATCTTGTTTGCCCCTGTATTTTTCATACTCGTCAAGGGTCAGGTAAGTTGGGTTACGCAGAAAGTCATTTCCTAGCCGTTCGTTATAGTTGTATCGGTTAGAGTCAGCGTCATATTCAAATCCCCTTTTTGCATTTTTAGGGTCGTTCAGATCTATGCTTTTCGGGATGGAATTATCAATAACCGGGTCCCCCGTTCTGTCGTAAATCGGGAATCTGAGTTTTCGTGAGGAGTCATTTTTCGATACACTGTCCTTTCCGGCAGTAGTATCTGGTTCAGGAGCATGAAAAACAAAAATCGGTCTGTAGCCACGCGCAGCAGCATGGGCTATTACTGCGACCAGGGCAACAAAAATTAAAAATTTATATCCAAAATTGCTATTCTCCTTCAAACCCTGTTTTTTACTGATTTTACAAAGCGCGAAGCGCCTGTTTGATCATCTCCTCAATACTCAGCGACGAAATATTATCGATTTTCTTTAATGCACCTTCTGCAACACTGCGGTTAATGCCTAAATTCACCAAAGCTATTAACGCATCTTCCTGTGTTGTATTGTGCCTTACCACCGTTGAACCCGATGTATTTTTCACGCCCAGGAGCTTTCCTTTCAGCTCTAAAATGATACGCTGAGCAGTCTTTCCTCCTATGCCTTTTACTTTTTCAAGCGTCTTGCTGTCTTCATTGGCTACTGCCCTTTCCAGTTCCTCCGGCGTTAACGAGGATAAGATGATCCTCGCCGTGGCAGCACCTACACCGTTAATATTGAGCAGTTGCCTGAAAGTGGCTCGTTCCTCTTCATCGGCAAATCCGTATAAAACCCAAGCATCTTCTCTTATCTGCAAGTGAGTAAACAGCCTGCATTTCTCCTTGCTTTGAAGCTTTCCATAGGTCTGTAAAGTAATATTCAGTTCATAACCCACGCCCCCCACTGCTAAAATGAGCAGTGAAGGGGATTTGTATACCAGTTCTCCCTCTAAATATGCAAACATTGCAAATCAAAATTTTTACGGCTGACGAGCTTTGTAGACCCCGATCGGGAGCCGACATTATAAAAAAATGGTATGATTGCTCATACCGCCCGAAAGATACAAACTTTATGCGACTAGTGACATGATGACCCCAAATTTTAAGGTCATTTCAGGCGTCTTATTATTTATTTGCAGAATGTTAATATTAATGCCTGACAAAATACCTTGGTCGGCGTCTTTTAGCATGAATTTACTGGGGTATTTTCTAATATATGCCGCACCAAATCGGTTTTTCGTCGCAGCGCGAAAAAGTGCGATAATCGTGGAACTCAAAGTCAAAATCAGTTTGTTCCTTCCGTTCCTGCTTCCAGCATACTCATTTCTTTTGCCTTCTCCAAAAACTCAGAAGCAAATATGAATGAGTTGAGTTTTTCATCCTTACTGAAAATGATGTCTTTATTCGATCCCTCCCATTGTTTGTTACCCTGATACAGGTATACAATATGGTCCCCGCTTTCCATCACAGTGTTCATGTCATGGGTGTTGATCACCGTAGTAATGTTATATTCTGTTGTAATTTCCTTTACGAGCTTGTCTATCACAAGAGATGTTTGCGGGTCCAGACCGGAGTTGGGTTCGTCACAGAAAAGGAACTTAGGGTTCTGTACAATGGCTCTGGCAAGCGCCACACGTTTTTTCATACCACCGCTTATCTCTGCCGGAAATTTCTTGTTCGTGTCCACTAGGTTTACTCGCTCCAGTACTTCATTTACCCGCTTCAACTTATCCCGATAGGACATCTTTGTGAACATATCCAGCGGGAACATCACATTATTCTCTACAGTTTTACTGTCGAAAAGAGCTCCTCCCTGAAAAAGCATTCCAATTTGTTTTCGTATTTCCTTGAGTGCCTTTGTGTCCATTTTGGTAATGTCCTGGCCCTCGTAAAGTACCGATCCGGAGTCCAGAGACATAAGTCCAATCATTATTTTCATCAACACGGTTTTGCCGCTGCCACTGGTACCAATGATCAGGTTGGTTTTGCCTGCCTCCATCTTTGCAGATACGTCATGCAATACCATCTTGCCTTCAAAACTCTTCTGTACGTTTCTTAACTCGATCATTGTGAATTTAATAACAACCTGAACAATGTTCTATGTTACACCTGAAAAACCCCCATCTTAAACTCCTTTTCAACCTGACTGTGATTGGCTGCGTTCAACCCCTCAGATATTACAGATCTGGTCTCCAACGGATCTATGATCTCATCTACCCACAGTCTGGCTGCAGCATAATATGGAGTGGTCTGCATTTCATACCTTTCTGTAATTTCTTTCAGTAAGGCTTTTTCTTTTTCCGGGTCTATCACTTCACCTTTCGATTTAAGTGCCGCTACTTGTATCTGCAACAGTGTCTGCGCAGCCTGCGCACCACCCATTACCGCTATTTTTGCATTGGGCCACGCGTAAATAAATCTTGGATCGTATGCTTTGCCGCACATAGCATAATTGCCTGCGCCAAATGAATTACCAATGATGATTGTGATTTTTGGTACAACAGAATTTGCTACCGCATTCACCAGTTTCGCGCCGTCTTTTATGATCCCTGAATGCTCGCTGCGGCTGCCTACCATAAAGCCGGTCACGTCTTGCAAAAACACTAGCGGTATTTTTTTCTGGTTACAGTTCATGATAAACCTTGCGGCTTTATCTGCACTGTCGTTGTATATCACACCGCCAAGCTGAATTTCGCCCTTGCCGTTTTTTACTACAAGTCTTTGATTAGCCACAATACCTACCGCCCAGCCGTCTATTCGGGCATATCCGCACACTATAGTTTTACCGTAATCTTCTTTGAATTGGTCGAATTCCGATTTGTCAACAATACATTTGATCACTTCAACAACATCGAAATTTTTATTGTTTTTTGCTGATATTATGTTGAAGATATCTTTTGGATCCTTTAATGGGGGCACTGGTGTTGCCCTGTCGTATCCACGGCGGGGTTGCTCACCCAGTTTGTCCATTATTCTTTTTATCTGATCCAGACACTCTTCTTCAGTCTTAAACTTATAATCAGCAATGCCGCTGATCTCCGTATGGGTTACAGCGCCGCCTAGTTTTTGTATGTCTACTTCTTCACCAATTGCCGCTTTCACCAGATACGGGCCAGCAAGGAAAATCGATCCGTTACCTTCTACCATAAGCGTTTCATCGCTCATTATGGGCAGGTAGGCACCGCCGGCTACACAACTGCCCAGTACTGCTGCTATCTGCGGAATACCCATTGCACTCATCTGTGCATTGTTGCGGAAAATGCGACCAAAATGTTCCTTGTCGGGGAATATTTCATCCTGCAACGGAAGGTATACTCCCGCGCTGTCTACCAGATAAATTACAGGTAGGTGATTTTCCATAGCTATCTCCTGCATCCTCAGGTTTTTCTTGCCCGTGATCGGAAACCACGCACCAGCTTTCACTGTATTGTCGTTGGCTACGATCACGCACTGGCGACCCGATACGTAACCTAAACCGGCTACCGTACCTCCTGCCGGACAGCCACCATGTTCTTTGTACATATCGTACCCGGTAAAAGCACCGATCTCTGTAAATACGCTTCCTTTATCGATCAAATATTGAATTCTTTCGCGCGGGGGCATTTTGCCTTTTTCACGGTTTTTATCTATTGATTTTTTGCCGCCGCCTACGCTTATTATGGCATGGCGTTCCTTCATCAGGTTTACCGCTTCTTGCATTGTTGTATCTATATTTTTTGATTTCTGCGGGACTAACCCCATTTTTGTTTCCTGTACAAAAATAGGCTGTTAAATTGATTGGAGGTAAAAAAATAATATCCACCTGTTTAAGTTCTTTTTTGCCGTAAATTCTGAGGTCTTGGTCAGAAGTTGGGACGGCGTAATACTCGATAAAACAGCTAAAACCTTAACTTTGTAACATGTCTTCCAATAATATAATAATTGCCATTGACGGATTTTCATCCTGCGGTAAAAGTACCCTCGCAAAAGAACTGGCTAAATTTCTGGGCTATAGTTATATAGACAGCGGCGCTATGTATAGGGCTATTACTTTGTATTTTCTCCGCAATCAGGTCAATTTTTCCGATCCGGCCTCTGTTGCTGACGCTCTGTCCAATATCAATCTGGCTTTTGTTTACAACGAAAGCAATAAGACTTCTGATATTTACCTGAATGACGAAGATGTCGAATCCTATATCAGGGATATGATAGTAGCTGAAAAGGTGAGCGAAGTGGCGGCTATTAAGGAAGTTCGGAAGTTTGCCGTCGCTCAGCAGCAACAAATGGGTTTGCAAAAAGGTATCGTGATGGATGGTAGGGATATTGGTTCCACAGTATTCCCCAATGCAGAGCTGAAGATATTTATGACAGCCGACCCTGAAGTACGTGTTATGAGGCGTTTCAAGGAGATGTACCAAACGAATCCGCATATCACAATAGATGAAGTAAGGCACAACCTGGAACTCCGCGATTACATTGATAGTACAAGGGAGGAAAGTCCCTTGCACCGTGCTGCCGATGCGCTTATTCTGGACAATAGCAATCTAAACCGCGACGAACAGTTTCATCTGGTTGTAGAATGGGTTAAAGAGCGGACCAAGCCGATGAAGGTCTGATATTTCCCTTTTTGTCTATGGTGCAATTTTAGTGGGTGTAAAATATTATCCTGTTATTGTCATTTTCAATTGTTTTACGGTCGTTCAATTGACGGGTTTCGCTACCTTTGCACCCATAAAATCCCTTTGTATATGCGCAATCGTTTATTTATAGCCCTTTCTATGGCTGTGATGGTGTTTTCTTGTGCCAAATCAAGAATTAAAGAACATGCTGAATGGGGCAAGTATTATGACAAGTATGGGATAAAGAAGGCCTGCTTTATCATGCGCGATAATAATCATGAATCTATCCAATATTATAATAAAGATCGCTGCACGGAGAGATTGTGTCCGGCTTCCACCTTTAAAATTCTGTTGTCTTTGGTTGCTCTGGAAACCGCTGTTGCACCCGATGACCAACTAGTAATAAAATGGGACAGCGTCAATAGAAAGCCCGAATGGGATAAGGACATGAATTTGCGGGAGGCACTTACTACTAGTTCTGAACCTTATTTCAAAGAATTGGCTCGCAGAATAGGCCCGGTAAGGCTGCAGCATTTTATGGATACCATTAAGTACGGTAATATGAAAATGACAGGAGATGTGGGCGATGTATGGACTAATAATTCTATCCAGATTTCGGCCGACGAGCAGACCGGGTTTTTGAAGCGACTGTATTTCGGTGAGTTGCCGGTTTCTGAGCGCAGCCAGAGGATTGTAAAAACAATGATGCTTAGGGAAGAAACTCCCGGATATAATCTGTATTACAAAACCGGCACCTGCAATGTAAACGGAAAAACTATCCGCTGGACAACCGGTTTTTGCGAGCGCATAGAGCATCAAAAGGAACAGAGCGGTTCTATGAACAAAACCGATGTCAGGAACTATCCGTATTTCTTTGCTCAGAATTTCGAATTGCCGGACGGGGATACTACTAAAGACTGGTCTAAAGTAAGGCTCGACATTTTGCATGAATTGCTGAAAGAATATGGTGCAATAGCCAATTAACGTCGTTTTCAGTGTACTCAATGATTATTGGCAACAAGCAAAATATTTGTATTAATTTAGGCATCAACTTATTTTCAACCCCAAAACTGAATTAATGGAATTTTCTGCCCAGCAAATAGCCGGAATACTTAAAGGCAAGATCGAAGGTAATCCTGATGTTAAGATATCGAAACTATCGAAGATCGAAGAAGGAGTACCCGGTTCTATTTCTTTTTTGGCAAACCCTGCGTATACCCACTATATCTATAACACAGAGGCTTCTATAGTAATTGTAAACAGTGATTTTGCAGCAACTGCTCCTATTGCATCAACTTTGATCAGAGTAGAAAATGCGGGTATGGCATTTGGTAGTTTGTTGGAAATGTACAATCAGGTGAAACTCAACAAGTCCGGAATTTCTAAACATGCATATATATCAGATTCCGCCAAGGTGGGAGAAAATATTTACGCCGGTGAGTTTTGTGTCATTTCAGACAATGCAGTTATTGGTAACAATGTAAAGATCTATCCACAAGTATTTATTGGTGAGAATGCCGTTATTGGCGACAATACAACGCTTTTTTCCGGGGTAAAGATATATTCTGAAACCGTTATTGGAAAAGACTGCATCATCCACTCAGGTACAGTGATCGGTAGCGACGGGTTCCGTTTTGAGCCATCGCCCAACGGCACGATAAAGGTGCCGCAGATCGGCAATGTTGTAATAGAGGACGATGTGGAAATAGGTGCTAATTGCGCTATCGACAGGGCTACTTTCGGGTCTACGATTTTACGCAAAGGTGTTAAATTCGATAATCTGGTGCACATTGCCCATAATGTAGAAATAGGGGAGTATAGTTTTCTTACTGCCTGCAATGTTGTGGCTGGGTCTACCAAAATTGGCAAGAACTGTATGTTCAGCGGTCAGGTTGGTATAGTAGGTCACCTAACTATAGCAGACAATACTATTGTTACAGCACAGTCGGGTATCTCCAAGAGTATCACTAAACCGGGTGGCGTGTACATGGGATCTCCCGCATTCGACGCCAATAAATACCGGAAAGCATATATACACTTCCGCAATCTGGACGCACTTGCGTCACGGGTCGATGCACTGGAAAAGCAATCTAAAGAAGGTTCGTAATATCTCGCAGAAAATAGATCAGCTAATTTACGCAGGTTCCATCTCATCAAAACCGATCATCTTGTTTTGATCGGCATCCCATACTTTTAGTTTCAGGCAAGCAATGATGTCAGATGGCATCAGTGAGGTGATCTTTGCCTTTTGTAACTCCGGGATCGCAGCCATTGCTTCAGGCAAACGATAGAACGGGATCTTTGAGTTGAGGTGATGAATGTGATGAAATCCAATGTTGGCAGTAGCCCACTGCATAAATGGATTTAACTCCATGTAGCTGGAAGACTCTAGTGCTGCAGTAGTATAGCTCCAATCAGCATTTTTCTTAAATGTAGCACCTGGGAAATTATGCTGTGCATAAAACAAATATGCGCCCAGCATCTGCGACAAAAAGAAAGGCAGGAAAAATGCAAGAAGACAAGTTAACCAGCCAAATTTTATAAAAATAAATGCGCCGATTGAGAAATGCAGTACCAGCACCACCAGCGAATCCCAATGCCTGCGGGGGCTACTAATGAATGAAGAGATACACATCCCGAACATGAACGTGGTGAAATAAGAAAAGAACATGTTTATGGGGCTGCGGATGGCCAGATAAGCAAATTTCTCCTGCTTGCTGGCTTCCATAAATTTCTGCTTGGTCATTATCGGAAATGATCCGATACTGGCGCTAAATAATTTTGCATTATGGTTGTGATGGTGATCATGCGACCGCTTCCAGATATTAGGCGGTGTGATCATGTAAATACCAAACGCTGTAAAAATGATATTGGCGATCCATGAGTTACGCAGTATTGTATGATGCTGGTAATCATGGAAGATTATAAAAAACCTCGATAACATTATGGCTGTAGCAATGCTGCAAAACAGTTTTGCTAATATGTTTGTAAGGTAGAGCCCGCCAAATATTGAAGCCAGAAGTAGGAAAAGCGAGGTAATTGTATGGTACCAACTCCTCCAGCGTATTTCTTTTGCGTATGGTTTTGTAGCCAGAATAAGTTCTTTCCCTGTAAGCATGTATTGATTTATCGTACAAATTTAAGGAACATTCAGAAATAATAAAAGCCGGAGGCGCTTGAATATGTGTTAAAATTGGTTATCGCCTATAATCAGATACTATATTGTTTAGCAGGTCAGTTATGCTGCGCTCAGCAATTCTGCTACCAATCTCGTTTTACCAGAATCATTTTTCCGCAATAATAGTAGACAAGGCACCAAAGCATGGTTGCCAAGGCATATACATTCATGGAAATAGAGGGGCTATTACCCATCATTGTTTTTGCCATCTGCATAATAGGAAAGGGCAACAGTTCATCGCTCGCCTGCAAGGGCATAAGGTTGCCCACTGGCAGATCTGTCCAATGATTTATTATGCTCTTTGCAATATTCTCAATGATGAAAGAATACAGCAGAAACAACCCTATCGCCAGTCCGCTTCTTTTTATCCAGATCGATAGAAACAAAGCAAATCCCAGGTAGTTGACCGACAAAAGAAAGAAATAACCAACCTGTTGTATTTCGCTGAACACATTTGCTGCAGACCCTGAATTGATGATACCAAAAATAAAACCAAGTAAAAACACATAAGCAGTTGCAATAGCGCTGATTATAAATACTAAAAGCACTTTTGCATGGTAAAAACCTAACCTGCTCCATCCGTCTATTACATTCTGGCGGTTTGTTTTGTATGTATACTCATTCGTGGTAATGATGATTACCAATATGGAAAGGAACAACACAAAAATACTCCCCCAGAAACCCACATTCGACCAAACGTCGGGGAACGAATACGCTGTATTTAAAAAATTAACGCCCTGTTTGCCTCCGCCCAGATTAATTAACCCATACGCTACCTCGAAATTCCAAATTGGCATCAGCAGTAAAAATAGACCTACCAGTACCCAAAAGGTGCGATATCGCCTGATCTTCATCCACTCAATTGCCAGTAATTCTTTCATCA
This sequence comes from uncultured Bacteroidota bacterium, assembly GCA_903829015.1. GTDB lineage: Bacteria > Bacteroidota > Bacteroidia > Chitinophagales > Chitinophagaceae > Nemorincola. The sequence continues at coordinate 7,121 of CAIKOJ010000007.1, read as the reverse complement.
GTTGTTTTTTTATGATTTTGTTTTAGCTGGTAAGCTCCATGAATTTAGATTCAAGACTCTTCTTCCTCAATAACAAGTGGGATAGTACAATTCCCTTGCCCGAGCAGAAGCTGTTCACATGTTCCGGTTCTATACCCGGCGCACACGCCAGCTGCAAAGTATTATCAGCCAGCCTTATTTTGGTGATACCGTCCATAGATTGTAGTATCCGTTGCAGTTCCTGCATATCAGCCGCTCTTACTTCTAGCTGATCTTCGCTGCGTAGCACATCGTCCACGGGTCCATCAAGTAAAAGAGTTCCTTTCTTAAGTATGGCCACGTGAGTGCATACTTTTTCTATTTCATCCAGCAAATGGCTGGCAATGATGATGGTGATCCCTTCTTTATTCAGTGTTTTGATCAAAGACCGTATCTCTGCTATTCCTGCAGGGTCTAGTCCATTGGTGGGTTCGTCAAGCACCAGCACTTTAGGTCTTCCCAGCAAAGCCGCCCCTATAGCCAGGCGTTGTTTCATACCTAGTGAGTACGTCTGAAACTTACTGGTCTTCCGTTCCGTAAGGCCTACCAGTTGCAATACTCTTTCCCGGTCTTCCAACCCGGCTTGCCTGATAGCGGCAGTTATTTCCAGATTGTCTATTGCCGACATGTAATGATAGAAATTCGGCGTTTCCAGAAGCGATCCGATTTGCTTCCTTGCTGCGTCTTTCTGCATTCCGCCAAACCAGCTATACGTGCCTCCATCTGCAATCAGAATATCCAGTATGATGCCCAACATGGTGGTCTTACCACTACCGTTCGGGCCCAATACGCCAAACACACTGCCAGCAGGCACATCAAACGACACATTCTTTAGCGCCTGAACGGAGCCGTAGCTTTTTGAAATATTCTGTATGGATAAGACTGGCTCCAATGAATGAGTTTTGATAAATGTAAACAATTCGACCGAAAATAATATTAGCTCACATACAAATCACCCTGCAAATCCCCTCCGGGTATTACCGAGTATTGATCCAGATCAGTCACTCCCTCCTGTTTCAATACCTGCTCATCTAAAAATAAATTACCCGAACATTCTTTCGACGATTGGCGCAAAATGTAGTAAGCGCAATCGGCAAGTATTTCCGGCTTCCGGCTCCTGTTCATCAGCGAGTCGCCACCCAGCAGGTTCTTAACTGCCGCAGTAGCAATTGTAGTAACTGGCCACAGCGAATTGGCTGCTATATGGTACTTCCGCAGTTCTTCTGCCCAGCCCATCGTCATCATGCTCATGCTGTACTTGCTGATGGTGTACCCTATATACGGCTCTATCCACCTTGGATCAAGGTTGATTGGAGGTGATAAAGTAAGTATGTGCGGGTTCGTCGCTTTTTTAAGAAATGGAATACAGTGTTTCGTTACCAGAAATGTTCCCCTCACGTTTATGTCATGTATCAGGTCGAACCTTTTGGTGTCGGTGTCCTCAGTATTACTTAATGAAATAGCTGAGGCGTTATTAACTAGGATATCTATACCTCCAAAAACAGAAATTGCCTGCTGAACTGCGAGGATGATCTGTTCTTCATCCCTGATGTCGCATTGTACTGCCAAACCTCGTCCTCCCGCTTCATTTATTTTGTTTACTGCAGAATGAATGGTGCCTCCCAACCTCGGGTCTTCTCTTACAGATTTTGCTACTACAACTACATTAGCGCCTTTGCGTGCCAGACGCAGAGCAATTGCCTCACCTATACCTCTGCTTGCTCCGGTAATAAATGCGGTTTTTCCTTTAAACTCCATAATTGTTCGTTTGTTATTTCGAAGGTACTATTTACAATTCGATTAAGCGCGTTGCTTTTACGTTAATGACTAAATTCCCGCAGAACAATTATTGTTCCTCAACTTCTTTTGGTTCATTTTTTGAAATAGTTTTCAGTTGCCCGTCAACCAGTTTGCGGGTGGTAACGTATACACTTTCTAAAAGGGTTTCCTCTGTGATTTCTTCCGTTACTTCCAGCAGGCCGCTGATATATTTGTAGGTGGTTTTTCCGCTGATATTGGAGCCTTTCTTCCAATTTGAGGTAATGCACTTACAACCCTTATTAAACACCGGAGACATGATCTCTTCCAACCCTGGGCTTTGCTCATATCTGTTGAATAAAGGATTGTACAGCCAGTAAAAATATGGGTTGGTTGCCTCTTTTGCTGACGATTCAAGCAGTTTGAAATCTTCTCTGCCGTCAAAGTTCATATCGTCTATGAAAAATCCGGGTGTATCTGACTTTGTGCAGTTAAAGTAGTTTTCTTCACAAACGATCACTTGTATAGTATGCTCGTCACCTTTGTCAAGCACCAGAATTGAATCCACCGATGCTTCTGTGCTTTTCCCGGTTTCCGCTACGTCTTTTGATATACAAACTTTGTAGTCCCGAGACTTGCCATGAAAGAGAAAAGATTTTTGAATTTTTTCTCCATCTGAAAATGGAAGGATCAACAATAGTAAAAGGCGGACTAACATGAAAGCTGTGGAATGCTATTTGTAATTTGCTATTTTTCAAACGGCTACTCTAGTATTCAGTGCCTTTGTAAAAGACTTTAAATATGCCCTGACCTATTTGGTAGGTAACAACGTCATAGTTCAATGACCAGTTTTCTAATTCGGCATTAGTTACATCATATACCTCTCCCTCTGTAAACAGGCGCAGCGTATTACCCGAGTTAATATAGGCCACCGAATTATACTGTATCGTGTAATTACTGGGGTAGTAACTTTCCATGTCTGTTATATCCCCTTTGTAAAATATTTTCAAACCACCTCCCGCGTCTTTATAGGCCAGTATATTGTCGCCCACCTGGTAGGTTGGGTTCATAAAACCAATTGTCTTAAGGCTGTCGGAATAAAACACTTTAAAGTATCCATCGGCCGATACAAATGCGACCATATTGTCTCCTGCCTTGTACGACAACGGAGGGTAGTCATCGATCACGTAGGTTTGCCCAGTATGAAAGATCTTGAATTTGCGGTCAATATCTACATAGGCAACCGTATTCCTTCCGGCATCAAAGCTGCTAACCGGATAGTCTTCCTGCGCAAGCAATTGTCCATGATAAAATATTCTGAACAGATTGGCGAAATTGTCAAACGCAACAATGTTATCTGCAACCTTCATACGAGAAAGTGTGCTGTCAGGAATAAAAGTTTCAACAGGGTAGGTTTGGCCGTTATAATAGGCACGGTATTCCTGTTTTAAAGCATCAAGGTACAATACCAAGCTGTCTGCGATGAAGTACTGATCACAAACACCGGTCAGGTTCTTAGTTGTTCCTCTGTCAAATACATTCAGCGACTTCTGATTGAGAAATGCCACCAGGTTGTCTGTTACATACAAGGCATTAGTAAACCCATTATTCATCTGCCGCACACTGCCATTGTAGTAGATCTTAAATGATCTCGAATTATCCAGGTAGGGTATGCAGGTTCTGCCTGTTTTAATAAGATTGGGTGTCATGTAGTCAACCTTATGTATATAGCCCTTATCCCAAACCATGAGCTGATTTTGAATATCTACAAATGATGCAAGCGGTTGAGCGGAAATATTTTGGGCAAAAAATGAGATAATTACCAGGCTTATAATCACAAAACGCATTCTCCGGGAATTTTTGAATGTAATATAATGAATCTGAAACAAAAAAGCCAGCCTGAGAACAGGCCAGCCCCTATAAACCCTATCACTATGAAAACTTTTACAAAATTAATGAAACTCGTTTTTTAACTGCAAGATAATTTTTCGTTATTTTTTTATTCGGCTTCAGTTGGCACAAATAAAAAAGCCAGCCTGAGAACAGGCCAGCCCCTATAAACCCTATCACCATGAAAACTTCTTTATGCTAAGTGCTAAATGATCGTGTTTTAATTCTGCAAAGATACATTTCCTTTTTATCCCAACAAATTTTTTTACTCAATTTACATATAGATAACAAAAATAACAGCAAATTGAATGTCAATACCCCTAATTCAAGGATTATTTCTTTGTTATTTCTTCTTTTTCGGTGAAAACATAGCAAGCATTCTGCGCCCTTCCATTTTTGGCATAGACTCCAGCGCACCATACTCGGCCATCCTTTCAGCAAATTTCAATAGCAGCAGTTCACCCCTTTCCTGGAACATGATCGCACGTCCTTTGAACTGTACGTAGCATTTTACTTTATTTCCGTCTTGCAGGAACTTTTCTGCATGTTTTGCTTTAAAGTCAAAATCATGATCATCGGTATTGGGCGTAAACCGTATTTCCTTTACTTCAGACTGTTTTGCCTTAGCTTTTTGTTCTTTATCCTTCTTCTTCTTTTCGTAAAGAAATTTCTTGTAGTCGATCAGTTTGCATACCGGCGGCACTGCATTCGGCGATATTTCTACAAGGTCTACTTCCTTATCCAGCGCCATTTTGATAGCCTCGGCTATAGGGTACACTCCAGGTTCTATATCATCACCTATTACCCTTACTTCCAGTGCTGTTATTTCGTTGTTCAGCCGGTGTTCGTTTTGCGGCACCCTGGGCCTGAAAAATGGTTTGCTTTTTGGTCTTTTCTGCATTAATGAATATTATGATTATTGGCAAAAATAAAATATTTGTTTATAAAATGTCACAGACTCAGATTAATTTTTTATTTGCCTGCTGTTTTATGGTTTTTACCCTTCAACTGCTCGTTAACCTGGTTTCTTATCTCAGCGATGAAAGCCTCAAGTGTAAATGATCCTTTGTCACCCTCTCCATGCTTACGCAGTGACACTGTGCTTTCATTCATTTCTTTCTCACCTACCACAAGCATGTACGGTACTTTCATTACCTCAGTATCCCTGATTTTTCGCCCTATTTTTTCGTTACGGTCATCAACTTCTGCTCTGATATCAGCCGCCTTCAGTTGGTTGGCTACTGAGTGAGCATACTCACTGTATTTATCGCCTATTGGTAATACTTTCACTTGTAGTGACGCCAGCCACAGTGGCAGATTGCCCGCACAATGTTCTATAAGCACCGCGATAAACCGCTCCATAGAGCCAAACGGAGCACGGTGGATCATCACAGGGCGCTTACGCGTGTTATCACTGTCTACATATTCCAGTTCGAAACGCTCTGGCAAGTTATAATCTACCTGAATGGTACCAAGCTGCCATTTACGTCCCAGTGCATCGCGCACCATAAAGTCTAGTTTCGGTCCGTAAAATGCTGCCTCGCCGTATTCAACCACCGTCTTCAGGCCTTTTTCTGCTGCCGCTTCTATGATAGCCTGCTCAGCTATCTCCCAGTTTGCTTCACTTCCTATGTACTTGCTTCTGTCGTCCTTGTCTCTAAGCGATACCTGTGCGGTATACTCAGTAAAGCCAAGAGATTCAAAAACATATAAAACGAGGTCAATTACTTTTTTAAATTCATTGTTTACTTGCTCAGGCATACAGAACAAGTGTGCATCATCCTGTGTAAATCCACGAACCCTGGTCAAGCCATGTAATTCGCCCGACTGCTCATATCTGTACACCGTTCCGAATTCAGCTAGCCTCAGTGGCAGATCCTTATACGACCTTGGGGATGATTTATAGATTTCGCAATGGTGAGGGCAGTTCATGGGTTTAAGCATGAATTCTTCGCCTTCCTGTGGGGTAGTGATGGGGCGGAAACTGTCCTTGCCATATTTCTCCCAGTGCCCCGACGTTACATACAATTGTTTGCTGCCAATATGCGGAGTGATAACAGGCAGGTAGCCTGTTTCCATTTGAGCTTTTTGTAGGAACTGCTGTAGTCTTTCCCTCAGCATAGCTCCTTTGGGCAACCACAAAGGCAAACCGCTGCCCACTTTTTCCGAAAAAGTGAATAGTTCTAGTTCTTTACCCAGTTTGCGGTGATCCCTTTTCTTTGCTTCCTCCAGCAGCAGCAGGTATTCATCCAGTTCTTTCTGCGCTGGGAATGTTACCCCATAAATGCGGGTAAGCATTTTATTCTTTTCATCGCCGCGCCAGTACGCACCCGCTATACTCGTAAGCTTTACGGCCTTTATCAGGCTTGTATTAGGTATGTGCGGTCCACGGCACAGGTCGGTGAAATTGCCTTGTGTATAAAACGTAATGGTGCCGTCAGCCAAGCCTTCAAGCAGTTCGAGCTTATACTGGTCGCCTTTTTCTTTGAAGTAGGCAATTGCGTTTTCCTTGCTTACATCTTCACGTTTATATACGCTGCCGGTTTTAGCAAGTTCTTTCATTTTATCTTCGATCTTCTTCAGATCGTCATCGCCAATCGTTTTGTCGCCGAGGTCTATATCATAATAGAATCCGGTCTCGATGGGTGGTCCGATTGCAAATTTTGTTCCCGGATAGAACGACTCCAGTGCTTCGGCCATCAAATGCGCTGAAGAATGCCAGAATGTAGACTTAGCGTTCTTGTCATCCCATGTGAGTAATCGCAGTGTGGCATCGCTCTGCATGGGCCTTGATGAGTCCCATACTTCGCCATTTACCTCCGCGGCCAGCACTTTGCGTGCAAGACCCTCGCTAATTGATTTTGCAACGTCTGCAGCACTTGTCCCGGGTGCATATTCTCTTACCGATCCATCTGGTAATGTAATTTGTATCATATTGTTTTACTAAAATAGTATGTAAATGTACGAATGAATGAGTGATAACCACATAAAAACCACCGGCTTTACTAGCCGGTGGTTTTTTATCTGAAAAACTATATTAATATTTTTTGTAGGTAATTGAATATTTCTGTGTATCCGGTCTGTAGATTACCGGCCAGTCGATCGTATCTATAACAGTAGTGCCGTCAGTGTCAAATCGGATGAATCTTCCGGTATGATGGCCAGATGTATCGGGGTAGTTTCCGTAAACCCAAAAATTCAATGTGAACGAACTTTCTGTAAAATCGATCACTTTTGCATTGTAGAGGTTGTTAAAATGGAGATTAGTAGAGTCAAACCGCAAATTCCATATCGTGTCAAGAATAGGTACTATCCTTGTATAGCCGAACTCTGTATCCAAAATACCATGAATAGTATCTAAAACAAGGATCGGATATTGGCTCAACGTATCGAAAACAAAAGGCAATACACTATCTGTTATTCCGTAAATAAAGTCGAAGCCATTATACATAGAG
>CAIKOJ010000006.1 GCA_903829015.1 uncultured Bacteroidota bacterium | reverse complement strand
CTATCTTGCCTATGTTCTTCAGCTTCTTCCAGGCTTCGAGGGTTTGTGCGTCGGGAGTGTGTACCTGATTATCCGTATTGTCTTCGCCCAGCGATATGGCCAGTGGCATACCGTGCATATTACCCGATGGTGTTGTGAAAGGCGAATGCATATCGGCATGGGCATCTATCCAAACCACACCCAGTCTGCGCTTGGGTTTTGCCATTTTAAGTCCGGCAATGGTAGCGCCAGCTGTGCTGTGGTCGCCGGCCAAAACCAGTGGGAATAAGCCTGATTTTACGGTATCACATACAGCTTTGGAAACTCTGTCGTACATGGTATTCACACCCTGAATACGCTTTGCGTAAGGCGATGCTATAGGCTCGTACAGCAGCCTGTTTTCATTCTCTACAATTTCTGATGGGAAGTTTACGAACAAATTGCTCATAAAGTCAAGTGCGGCAATTTTAATAGCATCAATCCCCAGACTGGCTCCACGGGTGCCCGCACCTATTTCTGATCTTACTTCTATGATTTTTATGTTACGCATAAAGTTCAAAGATAAGTGATAAGTTGGTTATTGCCTAGGCGGTAACTGTCATCAGTTAATTGGTAATTCCAGCACATATACTTCTATAACTGATTTTAGAGGCAAAAAGTGCAATTAACCGGAAGGAGTCATGATCACATTGAGCGATGCGCCTACTTTTGCAGCCAGTACCGGCTGCGGCTGGTTGAATGCAGTGCCAGAAGGGAAGATGCCTATTGGAAAGGTATTGTTGGCAGCAAAAATGAAAACACCGTTGCTATTTTCCTGCAAAATGAACCTTTCTTTGTAGGAAACCACTGAAAATACAAGCATAATTATATATGCTAAAATCCCAATAAAGGAGCTTCTTTTGTTCTATTGATGCACTCCGGGTAATTATAAAATTTCTTTTAGCACATTTCTCATGAAAACAGTGAACTTTTTTATTTCTTTGCAGTGTAATACTGCCTAATAACGTAAAGTATGCTGCCAAAGTATAGTCGTGTTTTATTGAAGCTTTCAGGAGAGTCGCTGATGGGTGACCGCAATTTTGGAATAGACCCGAAGATGCTGGAGCAATATGCCAAGGAGATCAAGATGATCACCCATATTGGTGTTCAGGTGGCTATTGTGATAGGTGGCGGAAATATATACCGCGGCATGAACGAGGCAGAGACAGGTATAGAGCGCGCGCAAGGCGATTACATGGGTATGCTGGCTACAGTTATCAACGGTATGGCGCTGCAGGCGGCTCTTGAAAAAGAAGGTGTGAACACACGCCTGCAGAGCGCAATAAAAATGGAGCAAGTAGCAGAGCCTTACATCAGGCGCAGGGCTATGCGCCACCTGGAGAAAGGTAGGGTAGTGATTTTTGGTGCAGGTACAGGTAACCCTTATTTTACTACAGATACAGCAGGTTCGCTTAGAGCCATAGAAATTGGAGCCAACGTGATCCTGAAAGGAACACGGGTAGATGGTATCTATACTGCAGACCCGGAGAAAGACCCTACGGCTACACGTTTCGAAACACTGACCTTTAAAGAAGTGATAGGCAAAAACCTGAAGGTAATGGATATGACCGCATTCACATTATGCCAGGAGAACAATCTACCGATCATAGTATTTGATATGAACAGGACAGGCAATTTACTCAGCGTTGTTACCGGCAAGCAGGTAGGTACGTTGGTGAATTAAACCCCACACCCCAAACCCCTAAAGGGGCTTCCCCTTGTTTCGTAAACCCCGAACCCCAGCGTGGTATACTAGCCGGCAGGAACGCCAGAACTAACTCCGACCCTAGAAGCAAATTGCATTGTGCTATCTGCTATAAGTGGCTGTATATGCTGTAGTATCTGTTGTAGAGTTAATGATAAAATAGTTTAGTGAAACGCTGTTTTTTGTAAAGGTGCCGTTGCCGAAAACAAAATAAAAAGCGCCGATATATTGAACTGGCATTGTGATAATGTCAGAATTGCAATGGACTGCAGCAAAAATATTCTCTACAGTGCTGCTGCCATTGAATTTATTTATCATGATAGTGTTTGTGTCCATTCTGGTGATTGTTGCTATGTAGTTGCCGGTGTATTGACTGCTGGTGCCGGTGTAGGCTCCGGCAATATATGCTCCGCAATCTGAAGGTGTGGTGAGGTTAAGATTGAAATTGTAAGATTTGGTACCTGTTGATGCGCTTGCTGCAGTTAGTGTGATCGGATAGGATCCCTGAGGCGCACTTATCGCATCCAGTCTGAATGTTCCGTTAAACGAAGGTGTGCCGGTAAGTGTAGTTGGCGTTGCCGTTACACCAGTTGGTAGGCCGGATAAAGTGAGTGTTACAGGTTCCTTAGTGCCTGAAGTAAGAACCATGCTGAGTGGAACATAAATCGTGGAGTCGTGGCCCATTGTAAAATCCTGCACACCACTTAGTGTGTAAGAAAAGCCATCTGGTTTAGTACTCTTACTGCAAGACAAAATCAACCCAGAGGAGGTGAGCAAAAGTACGAACACGTAAATTCCAAAGTTTTTCATAGCAACATTTTTACCGGCAAAAGCATAGAATGTAGTTTTCTATATTTATTTATCCGCAAAATAAACTGATCAACTTCGAACGTAAAAACAAATTTCACTGTATGCCAGGCTACCTGCTGTAGGTTGCTGTATAGGATACTGTATCAGTTGGGGAGTAAATGATATAATAGTTTAGTGCAACACCGTTTTTTGTAAAGGTGCCATCGCCGTAAATTCCTATAGAAGCGTAGTATTGGATAGGGATTGTAAGTGTATTGGTGTTGCAGGAAACTGTTGCTGTGGTTGTGCTGGTGGTATTCAGGCCGTTAAAGTTTGTTATCACAATTGAATTTGTGCCTGATCTGGTGATGGTAGTTGCATAGGTGCCGGTGTGCTGACTGCTGGTAGCGGTATAGGCTCCGGCAATATATGCTCCGCAATCTGAAGGGATAGTGAGGTTAAGATTGAAATTGTAAGTTTTTGAACCTGTTGATGCGCTTGAAGCAGTAATTGTGATCGGATAAGACCCCTGGGGTGCAGCTGCTGCATCCAATTTAAATGTTCCGGTAAAAGAAGGTATGCCGGTAAGTGTAGATGGGGTTGCCGTTACACCAGTTGGAAGGCCGGATAATGTGAGTGTCACAGCTTCCTGAGCGCCCGAAGTAAGGATCATGCTTAGGGGAACATAAATTGTAGAATCGTGGCCCATTGTAAAATCCTGCACACCATTCACAGTGTAGGAGAAGCCATCTGACTTACTCTTACTACAAGACAAAAACAACCCTGAGGTGGTGAGCAAAACGATAAACAGGCAAATTCCTAAATTTCTCATAATGATATATTTTCAGGCAAATGTAGAATAAAGTTTACTATAAGCCCGCGGGTATAAAAAATTAAGCGTAGGTGAGTCCATGAAATTTACAAAACATGGTGAAGCCCCTTCAGGGGGTTGGGGTTAGAGTTTTCACCTCACTGTCTTCCTCTTATTCTTTTCGTAGTCTTCAAACACATAGTTGCCCAATCCATCCAGCGATGAGTAGAAGGCTTTGCCGCCATTTACTTCGGTGAAATTCCTTACAAACGATTGCAAGTACGGGTCGTCGGCGATCATAAAAGTGATGACCGGTATTTTTTGTTTGCGCAATTGGCCTGCCAGGTTCAGCGTGCGGTTGAGGATTTTACTGTCTATCCCGAAACTGTTTTTGTAGTACTTATGACCAATCTTCAGACAGGTGGGTTTGCCGTCTGTGATCATAAATATCTGCTTGTTGGGGTTCTTGCGGCGGCGTAGTAGTTCCATCGCCAGTTCCAGTCCGGCTACGGTATTGGTATGGTACGGACCCACTTCAAGATAAGGCAGGTCTTTCATTTCTATCTGCCAGGCATCGTTGCCAAATACTACAATATCCAGTGTGTCTTTAGGGTAGCGTGTGGTGATCAGTTCGCTCAGTGCCATGGCTACTTTCTTGGCAGGTGTAATTCGGTCTTCGCCATACAATATCATAGAGTGCGAGATGTCTATCATCAGCACGGTCGATGTCTGCGATTTGAAATCTGTTTCATGTATCTCCAGATCCGACTCACGCATAGAGAGGCTGTCTATACCGTGGTTGATAAATGCATTTTTCAGACTGCCGGTATAGTCAATAGCTTCGGGCGAATCACCGAATACATAAGGCCTTATTTCGGGGTTGGGCTCATCGCCTTGTCCGCTCTTGAAAGTGCGGTGGTTGCCTGATCTGGCTTTCTTCATTTTTCCGAAGATCTCCTCCAGCGAACGCTTGCGTATGGCCTGCTCTGTTTTGCCGGTGATCTTAAAAGCGCCGTCACTTTCGTTCTCACGTATGTAACCGTTGGCTTTCAGGTCTTCTATAAAATCCCCTATGCCATAATCTTTGTTGGTGAGTTTGTACTGTTTGTCCAGCTGGGTGAGCCAGTGCAGAGCCTCTGCGGCATCGCCGTTAGTGTACTGCAGCAGTTCCGTGAAGAGGTCAAGCAGTTTTTCGAACGGCGTTTTTTTGTCGTCATTCGGATCGTATTTCGAAAAGTGATAGCCCAGCATTTGTTTTCTTTTTGGATCGGAGTATTACAGCCATTACCGATCAATAGCTATTCAAATTTACAACATAATAGGTCATAGACTTCAGACGCCGCTATTTTGCTGACTATCGCAAGATAGTTTGCCGCTATAACTATCAGGTAAACGCTACTTGCAAAGTAAATTACCTCCGGTGTTAGTTTTTATTAAATTTATTTTACTTTTATCGCCTAATAAATTTCTTTTTTGATGAACTTTAAAGCCTTGTTGCTTACCCTTGTAGTGTTTTTTGCGGCTGAGGTATCTCATGCGCAGATGGGCAGATACTATGCCACCAACTACCGTCATTTTGATGAATATGGTACTAAAAAGAAGAAGTGGCTGAAAAGGCAGTATATCTCTCTGGGCATGGCCTTCATGAACATGGAGTACAGCGGCAAATACAGGGAGCACCCCTATGTTGGTAACTATACCGACACTGCAATTTATCTCAACAAGGCTTCCTCCAGTTCGTACTGTTTTGGCGTAGGATCGTTTGCCAATCTGGCCCGGATACAGAAGAAACAAATGCTGGCGTTCGATTGGTCTTTTGGAGTACACTTATACAATTTTAAGCTGGTGGACCGCGATGATCCGGTTGATGGCAAATACACGCTTAACGCAGCAACTATGATGTTTGAGATGCCCATAGGGCTCTCTTACCGCAGCGGTGGCGAGGCTTCTCTTGATCCCAAAGATAAAATGTTGTTTACGGCGGGTGCAGGTTTTGCACCTTCAGTAGCGCTAACCGCACTGATTTCCTCTACGCTTTTGTCTGCAGCAGGAGTACAATTTAAGATGCGCCCCTATATTACAGCAGATATGGGTTATTTCTTCGGCGTAGCCATGAAAGCAAAAGTTACTTACTATCTCACCCCCCTCGAGCTCATGAACAAACTCGACGGCGATATCCACACCGGACAAAGCTCGCTCACCCTCACCGGCTCCAGCAATTTTGTAGTATCGCTGGTGATACTGCCATTCTCATTTAAGTGGGGGGAAGAGGAGAATTATTGATTTTTTGGGGGTTAAATAAAATTGCCGGATTTAATTGGGTTTAGTTTGTTTGATTTTGGTCGCAGAAAGGTGGATTTAATGAGCGCGAGTAGTAATGCAGAGCACTTGCGCTAGGTGATAAATATGTAACTGGTTAACAATTTATGGTTGTGCGATATTGTCTATTCTTTTTGCTTTTACTTCCGATTCGAAGCTTGTGTCAACATGCTGTCGTTTCGGCTACAAAGATGAATGTGTTATACATCGGCATCAAGAATCCAATTTCATTTGCCGTTGAGAACGCAAAATGCAGCGAATTAACGCTCGTTGTAGAAAACGGATCGGCAGAAAAAACAAGTGAATGTGAGTACGATGTAATGGTAACAAAACCTGGAAGTTCGTTGATATTTATAATTAAAGGCAAGGATACACTTTACAGGACTCCATATCGCGTATGGAATATACCAACCCCAGTAATTAGCGAAGGTAAATCCGACGGTGTTCTGTTTTTGGATAGTTTGCGTACCCGTAGTGGGTTGTTAGCTACAATGGAGAATTTTAATTTTGATGCCAGGTGTTCTATAGTAAGTTTTGATATTGAAATATATAGAAGTAGAAAATTGAGTGGTAAGAGCAAGATACGCTGTAGTGAGTGTTTCAAGAAGATTGAAAACAAATATTATGTGACTGAGTCTATCTTTTCGGGTAAAAATAAGGGTGAGCAGTTCAATTCGTTGTTGAAAGATTTTATTCAAAATAAACTACTTCCAGGAGATAGAATGTTTATTGAAAACATTAAAGCTATAGGGCCAGATAATTCGATACGATTACTTACTACTAGAACCTTTAGAGTGCAGTAGCTTAAGTACAACCGCATCCTAATCCTTGAATGTTTCAAAGGTGCGAGTTTGTACTCATTTGTAAGAGCACCTGTTGGTCCGGATGTATATCCGGAACTGCCAATAAAACTCCTTTTGCAAAGGCATTCATTGGTATGAAGCTAAATACGTCCCTGGCGCAAGTTTGTAAATGAGCCATGTACCTTGACCAACTCGCACCACAAATAATCAAACGAACTTCCAACAACCCACGACCCCCTACCTCAACTCCTCCTTCAAAAAAATCCCTGTAAAACTCTCCTTTACCGCCGCAATATCCTCGGGTGTGCCGGAGGCTACTACTTTGCCGCCACCATTGCCGCCTTCGGGGCCCATGTCTACTACATAGTCTGCTACCTTTATCACATCCATGTTGTGCTCTATTACCAGTATGGTATTGCCACGGTCTACCAGTCGGTTGAGTACAGAGAGGAGGTGCTTTATGTCTTCAAAATGCAGTCCGGTTGTGGGCTCGTCGAGTATGTATATGGTCTGTCCGGTATCGCGCTTAGATAGTTCGGTGGCCAGTTTCACACGCTGTGCCTCACCACCGCTAAGTGTTACTGCACTCTGTCCTAGAGTCACATATCCCAGGCCCACATCCTGCAGTGTTTTTACTTTACGGTGTAGGTAGGGTACATTCACAAAAAACTCAACAGCCTCATCCACCGTCATATTCAGCACATCAGATATCGACTTGCCCTTGTACCTTATCTCCAGTGTTTCGCGGTTGTACCTCCTGCCGTTGCATTTTTCGCACTGCACATATACATCCGGCAGAAAGTTCATTTCTATCACCTTCATGCCACCGCCTTCGCACACTTCGCACCTGCCGCTTTTTACATTGAATGAAAATCTGCCCGCAGTATACCCCCTGATCTTCGCTTCCGGTACCTGAGAGAACAACTGCCTGATCTCGTTGAAGAATCCGCAGTAGGTGGCAGGGTTACTCCGAGGTGTGCGGCCAATGGGGCTTTGGTCTATTTCTATTACTTTATCAATATGCTCCAGCCCCTGCACCTTTTTGTAAGGCATAGGCACCTGCCTGAAGTTGTGGTAACAGTGCTTGCCCAGAATAGGGTACAGCGTCTCGTTGATCAGCGTACTCTTGCCACTGCCCGATACGCCTGTGATACAGATAAAAGTACCCATGGGCAGTTTTATCGAAACATTCTTCAGGTTGTTGCCGGTGGCTCCTTCCAATGTAAGTTGCTTGCCGTTGCCTGCTCTGCGCTCCTTAGGTACTTCTATGTTCAGCGTGTGGTTCAGGTATCCCGATGTGATGGTGTTCTGTAGCAATACTTCCGCCGGTGTGCCAGCACTCACTATTCTGCCGCCATGCATACCCGCCGCCGGACCTATATCTATCAGATGGTCAGATGCCAGCATGATGTCTTTGTCGTGTTCCACCACCAGTACAGAGTTGCCGCCGTCGCGCAGGTTTTTCAGTGCTTTGATTAGCCGCTGATTGTCGCGCTGGTGCAGCCCTATGCTTGGCTCATCAAGTATGTAGGTGATACCTGTGAGCTGCGAGCCTATCTGCGTAGCCAGGCGAATGCGCTGCGATTCTCCTCCGCTGAGTGTGCGGGTTGGTCGGTCTATGGTCAGGTAGTGCAATCCTACATCCAGCAAAAAGTGCAGGCGGTCTCTTATCTCTTTCAGTATATCCTTGGCAATGGAATTTTGTTTGTTGTTCAGTCTGTTTTCTATCTGCACAAACCACTCATTCATTTCCGCCAGCGACATACCGCTGAGTTCGGCAATGCTCTTGTTATCCAGTTTAAAAAAGAGGCTCTCCTTTTTCAGCCGGGCACCGTTGCATTCGGGGCAGGAGTTCAGTAGCATAAATTTCTCTGCCCACGACCTCACCCCCTCCGATGTCGACTCGGCAAACCACCTCAGCACCATGTTCACAATGCCCTCATAGTTGTGCTGCACCAGTTGTTCGTGGTAGCTCTCTGAGTCATTGCTGGTATAGGTGATCACGCCTTCTTCGTTTCCGTACAGCAGTATGTTCAGTTGCTTTTGTGGTATCGACTTGATAGGTTTATCCAGCGGTATTTTATTTTTCTTAGCCAGTATAGTCGCCATCTGAAAAGCCCACGCATCCCTTTCGCCACCCAGAGGG
>CAIKOJ010000005.1 GCA_903829015.1 uncultured Bacteroidota bacterium | reverse complement strand
ATTGATATCTTTTGTTTCAAATACCATATTACCCCAGCGGTTGTAAATCCTGAAGTAGTTCAGCTCTGCATCTCCCCTCTTCAATAGCTTAAACGCATTATTGATACTGCTGCCCGGTGTGAACGCATTTGGCAATGCCAGTAACGACGATATATCGTAGTATATATTGATAGAATCAACCGCCTCACAACCGTACTCCGTCCAGCCATGCACTATGTATTTTGTGCTCAATTCAGGTTTAGCGATAGGATCAGAAACGCTTGCATTATTTAATCCGGCATGTGGGAACCACGCAAACGACACACAGTTGGTTTGTGGCTGTATGTGGTATTCCTCACCTGGGAATATGGTTACTGAATCACCAAGGAAAATCCTGCCTGCAGGGCGAATCATTACGCTGGCATTGATGGTATCACGACAACCATGTGCATCTTTGGCAATAGCTGTATAACCAATAGAATTAACCGCATGAACCCAAGGTGATGCGGACAACGAATCACTCAGATAGGTTGCCGGGTGCCATGTGTAGAACAAGCCCGGTGTAGGTGTTAACTGCACCGAATCATGCGGACACAAATTGATAGCAGTATCGTTACCGGCCATAACACGCGGATACGCAACGATCAACGCTGAGTCTATGCCTGTGCAACCAATAGGTGTGGTGACTGTGAGCACCAGCTTTGTGCTATCTCCACCAGTGAACACTGCTACCGATGCAGCAGTATCATCGAGGAAGGTAGGCGGGCTCCAGTGATAAGTGTAATGATTGTACCAATTTGGTGTTACGGCAGCATGCAAATGAATGGTGTCAAACTTGCAGACATACATTGTACCGGTGATGCTCACTTGTGGAACTGGCTGCACATCTATGTAGAACGAATCAATAAGATCAGGACAACCCGGCAAACTGATAGTTACATAATACATAGCAGACGTATCAGCTACAATTCTGGGCACACGTGCCGTTGGAGTTGCAATACCCGCTGTTGGCAACCACTGGAAGGTGGCAGTTGGATAAGCTGTAAGTCTGGTGTCCACATATTTACCACGACAGATGGCTGTGTCCACATTGCTTAACGTAAAGGTATCGTAGATAACAACAACATCAATGGTATCAGCACCCGGACAACCACCTACAGTTACCTGTAGCCAATAAGTGCCCGATGTAGATGCCGTAATGGTTGGTGTACCCGTGCCATCGCTCCATAAATAAGTTGGTGAAGTATAGGCAATAGAAGAACCCAACGTAAACGGAGTACCCGTACAATTAAACAGATCCGGTCCCAGATCTACGATCGGTGGTGGCGAAATAGTGACATGAATAGTATCTGTGGTGCTGCAATAGCCGTTGGTCACCTGCAGCCAAAAAGTGCCCGAAGCAGAAACCGTTATCGTATTTGATGTATCACCTGTACTCCATAAATAACTATACCCTGCCGGTTGAACTGAAGACAACGTTAGCGTATTGCCAATACAGAATGCTGTATCATTACCGATATTCACAACCGGCACTGGCATATACGTTACATGAAAAGTATCGATCAAGGTCGCACAATTGTTGGTGCAGTATGCCCAGTAGGTACCCGTAAGACCTGCAATAGCAAAATTAGTTGTAGCTCCGGTATTCCAGCTGTAAGACAAGTAACCAGGTGGAGCTATAAGTGTTAAAGGTGCCGCTGTTATACATGCTGTGGTATCGTGGCTCAGATGAGTAGTATCCGGAATATTGAGCGACACATAGATACTGTCTTTGGAAGTGCATATCTGCCTGAACGAAATATCGTCCAAAACAAAATCATTACCAGCAGCAGTTGTGTTCAGATCATAAATACAGATCGTTGCTGTGGTGCTAACACCGCTGTTCCACAGACTGAAGAAATTTGTCCAGGTACCGGGTGCAGAAGTAATTGAGGTAGGGGTACCGATCAAAATACCGTTGATCTTAAACTGTAAAATAGGCACATCGGGTCCCACTGTTACAGATGAGCAGTTAGCGATCCATGCCGAGAAATCATAGTCGGTATTAGGTGTTACAGAAATCGTCTGGCACCACACATCCGTTGGCGTGGGACTGCCATTGATGATCATCATTTGCCCCGAGCCTGTTGTGTGATCGCCAAAACTGGTAAAACCGGAATGCACACTGAACGGATTATTATACACAGAGTAGTTGCCCTCAATAAGTGTAGTACTGGGTCCTGCCGCATAAGTATAAGAGCTGGTAAATCCAGTATTCCCTGCACTGAAATCACCATTCACTACAAAATTGTACGGATTGATAGACCTAACTGTAACACTATAATAACCGGGCGCAACAGGTGTAACAACCGGATTAAGAATTGTAGAACTAGATAAGCCTGTAATAGGTGACCATAATATGTCCAATATCGGGTCAGCTCCAAAAACTGCTGGTGATAGCCTCGCAGAATCTCCTAAACAAAGGTGCAGTGTATCTGCCACTGCCACAGAGTCGCAACCTGCCGAGAGCAAATCACAAACTCCTTGTGTCAAAACTATATTCTGCAGGATCTGGTTAGAACAAGAGGCCCCTGTACCTCCCGAAAAACCCCATCGAATAACAGATGGTGTAGTAAACAGAGTTCTGAAGTCAAAGTTACTTGTCATTCTCAAAGTGTCTTCAAAATATACTTTAAAAGTTGTAGTTGTTGGACACCACGTAATTTTATAATTATGCAATATACCGTCCTTAATATTTGCCCTTGAAGGAGAAATACGCACGGGTGCGCCCCCGGGGCTCGGTGTTGTAGGAATTGCATTTGGGCAAATAGCTGTGTGATCATTGCCTGCAATATCGTCCAGATATGGATTGAATGAATTATCGAAAATATCAAACTCTACTCCAAACGATCGATTGAAATCGGGATTGGGAGTGCCCGGAACTTCATAATAACCTAGGTACGCGTTGGTTCCGTTTATGGACGTCGGTGTTATATTCTGTCCAAAAACCACTGCCATACCATCAGCACCTACTCCTACCGCCTGATCGAAACTGGCCTTGTAAGTAAGGACAAAAGCACTGTTAAAATCAATAGTTGTTGTACACCAAATTGCTCCTGCATGATACGGACTGCCGCATGAAGAAGCCGGTGTAAGGTTATACACCCCGGGAGATACGATTGTACCAATACCCACCGGTGGCGAAAACACTTGCGCACCGGCACCATAAACGAGTAGTATGAGAACGAGGGTATGAATAAGTTTTTTCATTGATCAGATTTAACGTAAATACGCCTCTAAGATACAATGAAAAAATAATATCTCCCAACTCAATGGGCCGATTTCTCCGGTGAGAAATTAAATTAAACACTATTATTTAACCCCCGGATAATAAATTACCTCACCAGCGTTACGTTTCCTGACTTCTGAAACACTTTGCCGGTATTCGTAGTTGCCTCGATCTGATACACATATACCCCGAATGGCTGCGGCTTGCCTTTGTAGTTACCGTCCCATCCCACATTGATATCTTTTGTTTCAAATACCAAATTACCCCAGCGGTTGTATATCCTGAAGTAGTTCAGCTCTGCATCTCCCCTCTTCAATAGCTTAAACGCATTATTGATACTGCTGCCCGGTGTGAACGCATTGGGCAATGCCAGCAACGACGATATATCGTAGTAGATATTAATGGAATCAACCGCCTCACAACCGTACTCCGTCCAGCCATGCACTATGTATTTTGTGCTCAATTCAGGTTTAGCTATAGGATCAGAAACACTCGCATTATTCAAACCGGCATGAGGGAACCACGCAAACGACACACAGTTGGTTTGTGGCTGTATGTGGTATTCCTCACCGGGGTATATGGTTACTGAATCACCAAGGAAAATCCTGCCTGCAGGGCGGATCATAACACTGGCATTAAGTGTATCCCTGCATCCGTGCGAATCTTTAGCAATAGCGGTATAACCAATTGAATTAACCGCATGAACCCAAGGTGATGCGGACAACGAATCACTCAGATAGGTTGCCGGGTGCCATGTGTAGAACAAGCCCGGTGTAGGTGTTAACTGCACTGAATCGTGCGGACACAAATTGATAGCAGTATCGTTACCAGCCATAACACGCGGATAAACAACGATCAATGCTGAGTCTATGCCCGTGCAACCAATAGGTGTGGTGACTGTGAGCACCAGCTTCGTGCTATCTCCACCAGTGAAGACTGCTACCGATGCCGCAGTATCATCGAGGAAAGTTGGCGGGCTCCAATGGTATGTATAATGATTGTACCAGGGAGGTGTAACCGCAGCATGCAAATGAATGGTATCAAACTTGCAGACATACTTAGTACCTGTGATGCTCACTTGTGGTACCGGCTGCACATCTATGTAAAACGAATCAATAAGATCAGGGCAACCTGGCAGACTGATAGTTACATAATACATAGCAGACGTATCAGCTACGATCCGGGGCACACGTGCCGTTGGTGTTGCAATACCTGCTGTAGGCAACCATTGGAAGGTGGCAGTTGGATAAGCTGTAAGCCTTGTATCCACGTATTTACCACGACAGATGGCTGTGTCCACATTGCTTAACGTAAAGGTATCGTAGATAACAACAACATCAATGGTATCAGCACCCGGACAACCACCTACAGTTACCTGTAGCCAATAAGTGCCCGACGTAGATGCCGTAATGGTTGGCGCACCCGTGCCGTCGCTCCATAAATACGTAGGTGCAGTATAAGTAATGGAAGAACCCAACGTAAACGGCGTACCTGTACAATTAAATAGATCCGGCCCAAGATCCACTATTGGGAAAGGCGAGATAGTAACATGTATTGTATCAGTTACTGTACAATAGCCGTTGGTTACCTGCAACCAATAGGTGCCTGTAGTTGAAATTGTAATGGTATTTGAGGTATCACCAGTACTCCATAAAAATGAAAAACCCGGCGGCTGTGGAGATGTAAGCGTGAGTGTATTACCAACGCAGAATGCGGTATCATTTCCTAAGTTCACAACCGGCAACGGCATATACGTGAGATGGAAAGTATCTATTAAAACCGCGCACCTGTTAATGCAGTACACCCAGTAGGTGCCACTTGCAGGTGCCGATAGGAAATTAGTTGTAGCACCGGTATTCCAACTATAAGATAAATAACCGGTAGGGGCGATAAGTGTCAGTGGAGAAGCCGTTACACAAACTATAGTATCGTTGCTTGTTTTTGTGGTATCAGGAATGGCAACGTCTATGAAAATACTGTCTTTTGCTGTGCAAACAGGCTGAAAGGTAATATCGTCCAGAGAAAAATCATTTCCACCGGCAACGGTGACTTCATCATAGATGCAAATGTTCGCAGTGGTACTTACACCGCTGTTCCACACCGTAAAAAAGCGCGTCCACACACCCGGTGCCGCGGTAATAGTATCAGGTGTTCCTATCAGAATTCCATTGATCTGAAACTGAAGAATTGGCGCACCGGGTCCAACATCTGCAGTAGACCAGTTGGCTACCCACGCCGAAAAATAATAGTCGGTATTGGGCGTAACAGGTATATTCTCACACCAAACGCTTATTGGAGAGGATGCCCCGTTGATCGCCATCATATTGCCGGTACCGGTCGTATGATCAGCGAAGGATACCGCACCAGGGTGTACGGAAAACGGATTCGTGACTACCGCATATACACTGGCCGGCACCAGCGAGCTGGGGCCGGATACATAAGAATAAGAGCTTGTAAATCCGGTATTGCCCAAACTAAAATCGCCATTGGCAACCAGATTATTGGGTGCCAGCGAGCGAACTGTAATACCATAGTAAGAGGAACTTGCGCCTACGGTTAATGTAGGAGCTAAAATCGTTGAACTTGATAACCCAACTACGGGCGACCATAAATAGTCCAGTATAGAATCAGGGCCCGAAACCGTTGCAGCAAGCGTTACTACATCACCTGCACACGGGTGCAAAGAATCGGCAAGGGCTATAGTATTGCAAGTATAACCACAGGCATAGGTAGCACAGGTCGAATAACTTTCGGACACCAAAGAATTAAGACTGGTGGTCGATGAAACCGTACCGTATATCAGCATACCGGATGGATTAGGCAACACTGAAAGTTCGTTATAGTTGTTGACTATTACATTAATATTATGCGTGCCTGCGGCAAGAAAAAATGTCTGAGTATAATGCGAAAAAGCAGTAAAATTGGCAGGATCGGCAACAGGTGGCTGAGAAAACGTAGTGAGGATACCATCTACATCAATTGCGGAAATGTAATTGTCGTTGGCAATGTAAAAATCAAAAGTATAGTTATCGGAAGTACAATTCTTAAACGGCCTTGTAAGCTTCATGTTGTATGGTGTGCCTGAAGGACCGGTTCCGTCGGTAGTGTAGGTGTTTGAATTCATGCAACTGATCCAGCCGGCTGGTGTACCCGGAGGAGCAGATATCCAGCCGCCCAATGTAGTAATAATATTAGCTGCTGCACCCGGCACCACTTCTATTACGCCCGCACCTAAACCTAATGCAATACCAGGGCTTTCATAGGTAACTATCCAATACGGATCAGGAACCGGTGTGGCACCATTTACACCACCGGGTATGGCAGTACGTGTAATCGGGTTATAACCGGTGTTGATAACCAGCGAACTCGTGAGGCACTGGGCATCGAGCCTGAATTTGCAAAACAATAAGAGAAAAAGTAGAAAGTATTTATTCATTTTTCAGACTATAGGTTTGTACCCTGATTCATAGAAATAAAGTTCGCTGCTAAATAACTGGAAAGATAAGGCAGAACTATCATATTACAAAATGTATCGAAATGCAAATTAAAAATGCGTTTCCCTTACAAATGCAATTCGGCTATCTTTGAATATTATACATGAAGAGAGTCGTTGAAGTATATAAAGGTGCCTTTACCGGCTTATCTCCGGCTACATGGTGGTTGTCTCTTGTAATGCTCATCAACAGAAGCGGCACCATGGTCATCCCGTTCATGACACTGTACCTGGTTCAAACCAAGAACTACCCTATCGGCAAAACCGGCATGGTTATGGCATGTTTTGGGTTGGGTGCCATATGCGGTGGCATGCTCGGCGGAAAGCTCACTGATAAACTAGGGTTTTACACCATTCAGTTATTTTCTTTGATCAGCGGGGGCGTTATGTTTATTGTTCTGGGTCAGTTAGAAAGCTTTGCTGCAATATTGATCTGCAGTTTTATACTGGCTCTGCTCAACGATACATTCAGACCCGCCAATGCCACAGCAGTAGCACATTACAGCAAGGAAGAGAACATCACACGATCCTTTTCATTGAACCGGTTGTCTATCAACCTCGGTTGGGCTGTAGGCGGTGCTCTTGGTGGTTTTATAGCTTCTCACAACTACCATCTTCTTTTCTGGATAGACGGTTGCACCAATATCGGAGCCGCCCTGTTGCTTAGAGCCGTTTTATCTCCATCTAAGAACAACCTCACACCTCCAAACAAGGATTTCAGAACAAAAACAATAACCCATTCTGCTTACAAAGACGGCCCGTATCTGCTGTTTATCGCCATGACTGTTTTGTTCGGCATGATGTTCTTCCAGATCTTCTCCACGCTGCCGGTTTACTTCACGCAGGTGTTGCACATGACCCCGTTTTACGTGGGGCTAGTGATGGCCATAAACGGCATGTTGATAGCCCTGTTCGAGATGGCAATTGTGTACAGGCTCGGGCAAAATAAAAACACCATACAATACATTGGCATTGGGGTGATACTAATCGGCATTTCGTACATAGTTTTCAATATCCTGCCGGGCGAACTATCCCTTGCCATTTTCTCTACGGTCATCATCACTTTTGGCGAGATGCTCTCCATGCCGTTTATGAATACCTACTGGGTAAGCAGAACCAACAAAGACAACCGCGGACAATACGCTGGCCTATATACCGTGGCATGGTCTATAGCCCAGGTGGTAGGGCCATATTCCGGCTCGCAGCTGGCAGAAAAGGCCGGCTTTACTGCGCTATGGTGGACAATGGGTGGCATAAGTGTAGTGGCTGCTCTTGGTTTTCTGAGCCTCTCAAAAGCCAACAAGTAATTAGATGTATGTACATCAGATAATTATTCATAATATTTTGCGTTAATAACTAAAATTTCCAAAACAAATTATATAATTTCGCAGTCAAATTCACGCAACAAACATTAATTAACAACTTACTTTTTAAGAAAATGAATAAAACCATCCTTGTGCTCGGAGGCGACGGTTACTACGGCTGGCCGCTGGCAATGAAAATAGCAGTTCTATACCCTGATAATAAAGTAGTAATAGCCGACAACGAATGGCGCAGAAACATAGTAAAGAGTTTTGGTTTTCAAACACTGATCCCAATCGCCAAACCATCTGAAAGAATACTGGCGTTTAGCGAAGTACATGGCCAGAAAAACCTGCACTATACAAGGCTCGATGTCAATTCAGACAGGCTCGAAGATCTGATAGAACACGAGCGGCCGCACACCATATTTCATCTGGCACAGCAATGCTCTGCACCCTACTCTATGAAGGGTATGGAAGAAGCTCTGTTTACCGTGCACAACAATGAGGAAGGCAATATGAGGCTATTGTGGGCTGTGAGAAAACACGTACCACATGCGCACATTATTAAGCTCGGCTCGTTTGGTGAGTATGCACAAGGAGGTATAGATATTGCCGAGGGTTACTTCTTCCCGAGGCATAAAGGTGTTGAAGCTACCAAGCCCATGCCCTACCCACGCGAGGCCGATGATATCTACCATATATCAAAGATCAACGACAGTAATTTTGTGGCCATGGCATGCAGGGTATGGAACCTGCGTATCACCGACGTAATGCAGTCTACCATCTTCGGTTTCCTTACTGAGGAGATGCAGGATTGCGAAAAATTATACACCCGCTGCGACTACGACCATATCTTTGGCACGGTGGTGAATCGTTTCCTTACACAAACAGTATATGGGCATCCGCTCACTGTATATGGTAAGGGCAACCAACGTACCGGATTGATGGCGTTGCGGGATTCTGTAAATTCTCTGGTTAGTTTCATAGATAATATTACACCGGCAGGTACACACAAAGTGGTGAACCATGTTACGGAAACCAACTTCTCGATAAACGAACTGGCAGGTACTATTAAAGAAATAGCCAAGACAGAAGGATTTGATGTGCAGATATTACGCACCCACGATCCTCGGCAGGAGCAGGTAGATACCAAGCCTGTATATGGCATTGAAACCGGCTACAGCGGGCACGATACACTACATTCACCGTTTGCCGATGTAACCAAAGAAATGCTCCGCATCATCGCCAGGTTTAAATCAAATATCTCTGAGGACTTGTTTGTGCCCAGCATAAAGTGGGCCGATGATCTGACCAAGGTGAAGAAACAACCATCGTCTTTTGAAACAATTGCTGTTGATGATGATAACTACTGGGACTTCTTCAGAGATCAGCATTTCCAGTCAGACCGTATCAATCTGAACCCCGGCACACTGGGCACAACGTCTACACCTGTTAAGAAGATACGCTACAACCAGCACTCCTCTAAAAATATGGAGGGGTACCCGCTGGGCAGCTACGAGCATGGCCGCAGAAGCCATGGCGAGATCAACAAACTGTGCAGCGAACTGTGGCCTTCGCCCGGTTACCAGCTTACTGTTACACATAGTACGTCGCAGTCCATCAACCTGATAGCGCTGGCAATGGTGCGCAAATTTCATACGATTGCCAAACCGCCTTTCCGCATATTTACTACTACACACGAGCATGAGGGCGGCATTGGTTGTTTTGAACATCTGCCCGAATTTGAGGTGCACTATATCGAAGATGATGTACTGTACGACGCCACTGCGACAGCGATGAAGTTGAAAGAAATACAACCTCAACTGGCGTTCTTCTCACACGTCTTCTACGATACTGGTAGCCTTGCGCCTGCTGAAGCGTGGATGAAACTGGTGCACGAAAATGTGCCGGGCTGCAAGATCATACTGGATGTGGCTCAGTCTCTAGGGCTGTATGAAATACCATTTGGTGTGGCAGATGTAGTTGTGGGCAGCACACACAAATGGCTGTTTGGTCCGCACGGCGGCGGACTGATGTGGATGAAAGAAGACTTCTTTGAGTGGATAGAAGGCGTTTTCTGGAGCGGCCACGGACTTGGTTACAACCCTAAGATAGCACCGCTGAGTATACCCGGCGGCCAGGACTTCCAGATGTATCCCGCCATCGAGGAGTCGCTCAAGTTGTTTAAGCAGATCGGGCAGGAAACCATACTCGCCAGGTCTTCGTACCTGCGGGCCTATTTCCAGAAAAAGCTGGACGAAATTTTTACTGCCAATGGTATTGAACATGCCTTTTTCAATGACTTGCATTGCTCACCGCTGGTGGCTATTGCATTTACCGATTTCGATCCGTATCCGCTGTACATGTATCTGAACGAACAGCAGGTGCATACCAAGTGTATCAAGGACCATATGATGGCAGGTACCGTATACCATATCTTAAGGATAGGGCTGCCCTACTTCGAGACCATTGAAAGGCTCAATTACGTATTGTTCCAGACCAGCCGCTTCCTCTCAGAGAAAGTGCTCTCTGAAGCAGTGAGCTAAATAATAAATTCAACTACTTAAGGAAGCCGCAAATTTT
>CAIKOJ010000004.1 GCA_903829015.1 uncultured Bacteroidota bacterium | reverse complement strand
GGAATTGGGAATTCGGAATTTGGAATTGGGAGTTTGGGGGATTGGGGATTTGGCGTTTGGAATTTGGTCTCGGGTACTATTGGCAGGTATTGGGTGTTTTATAGTCCGAGTAGTTTTTTTAATTCCGCAGCACCCTCTGTGGCAGGCATTTCTATTGGGATCACGTTTTTGTATCTGCTGACCGGGGGTATCTTTTTATCGATCACGTATTTTGGTACTGTTGCCTTTACATAGTCTACTAGTCCGGCGGCGGGGTAGACGGCGAGCGATGTGCCAATGAGTACAAATATATCTGCCTCGTAGAGCAATGGTATTGCGGCTTCTATCATGGGTACCGGTTCTTCAAACCAAACTATGTTTGGCCTCAGTTGGCCTCCATCGTCGGCTTTCTGACCCAGCAACATATCCTCACGGATTGGGTAGGTTTTGAATGCACTTCGCTCGCTACGCATTTTTAAGATCTCGCCATGCAGGTGCATCACTTTTGTGGAGCCTGCCCGCTCGTGCAGATCGTCTATGTTTTGGGTAACAACATGTACATCGAAGTGTTGTTCCAACTCGGCAAGTGCCTTATGGGCTGCATTTGGCTCCGCCGCTATAACATCGCGCCTGCGCATATTGTAAAAGTCAAGTACCAGTTGCGGGTCTCTGCGCCACGCTCTTGGTGTGGCTACGTCTTCTACGTTATATCCCTCCCATAGGCCATCACTATCCCTGAAGGTACGCAAGCCGCTTTCTGCACTTATGCCTGCACCGGTAAGGACAACGATTTTTTGCTTAGCCATGGCGATGTTTATTGAGCGTTCCTAAAAGTGAGCACCTTTATAATCGAACCCGGATTTATGCGATACGATTAAAACTACGCGGGTGTAGCAACCTTGTCTTTCAGATTTGCCAGCATATCTCCAGTCATCTTATCCAGGTCAAACTCATTCTTCCAACCCCAGTCATTGCGGGCATCGGTATCGTCAATGCTCTTTGGCCAGCCGTCCGCGATTGCCTGACGGAAGTCGGGGTTGTAGTCGATGGTGAATTCAGGAATGTGCTTTTGAATAGATGCGGCAATTTCTTTTGGCGAGAAACTCATAGCCCCCAGATTGTATGCCATGCGGGTTTTGAGCTTTTCGGTAGGAGCTTCCATCAGTTCAATAGTGCCACGTATTGCATCGTCCATGTACATCATGGGCAGGTACGTGTCTTCTTTCAGGAAGGAGGTATATTTCTGGTTCTTGAGTGCCTCGTGGTAAATTTCTACTGCATAGTCTGTTGTGCCGCCACCGGGTTCAGATTTCCAGCTGATCAGGCCCGGATACCTGAGGCTGCGCACATCCAGTCCCCACCTTTGCTGGTAGTACTGGCACCATAGTTCGCCTGCGTATTTGCTTACACCGTACACGGTACGTGGTTCTATAATGGTTTTCTGCGGCGTATTTTCGTTTGGAGTTGTAGGGCCGAAAACAGCTATTGAGCTGGGCCAGTAGATCTTGGTCAGTTTTTCCTGCACGCCCAGATCGAGGGTATGCAACAGGCTCTGCATATTTATTTCCCAGGCCTTGTGTGGCGCCTTTTCTCCGGTTGCCGACAATAAAGCAGCAAGCAGGTATATCTGAGTAATGTCTTCTCTTTTTACCAGGTCGAAAGTGCCTTTAGAGTCCATAACATTCAGGATCTCGTATGGACCGCTGTCTTTCAGCAATGGGTGTGCCTCCTTAATATCGGTAGCTACCACATTATCAGTTCCATACAATTTGCGTAATGCAAGTGCAAGTTCTACACCTATCTGGCCACCGGCACCTATTATCAGAATTTTCTCCTTTTTCAT
>CAIKOJ010000003.1 GCA_903829015.1 uncultured Bacteroidota bacterium | reverse complement strand
TGGGCTGCAAATCTATCAATTCTTTCCTTAATCCGCAACAGATATTTTTTCCGAAAATACTGGTCCTTTATTTTTAATAAAAGTTCGTTCGATTTGTCGCCTTTTTCGAAGCTATCAACCAAAATCTTGGTCGCGTCATCCCACAGTTCCAGTTGCTCATTGAGGCAGTTCACAGCCATCTGGCCTGCATCTGTGTTTGCCGGGTCCATCTCAAAGTCGCTTACCGCTTCGTTTATGTCCATCATCTCCATCAGAAAGGTGTTGGGCAGGGCATATTTCTCTTCGTCTTCAAGTAGGTTATGTAATTTAAGTATATATGCCATTGTCGCATCACTACTTTTGAGGGTTTTATACGCCTCATTGTTCATAGCAGATACTTTCAGCGCATTGGCGAGCTCATGCCCGCCTGTCTGTGCAAATCTGTCGGGGTGATACAATCGGCTGAGTTCGTAGAATTTACTTTTTACCTCCGCTTGATTGGGGCGAAAGGTTACCGGCATATGGTATAGTTCAAAGTAGTTGTTCATGATTTTTGTTCTCGGCATCTCCGTCTCCCTTTGGAGAGGGCCGTGGAGAGGCCTATCTTTGCAGCAAAATTACTAAAGATGATCCGCATAGGCCTGATTAGAGAAAGAAAAAAACTGCCCGATGAGCGGGTGGCTTTTACACCCAGGCAATGCACTTACATACATGCCAACTACCCCAACATTAAAATTGTGGTGGAGCCGTCGTCCACCAGATGCTACCGCGATGAGGAATATGCTGCGGAAGGTATAGAGTTGACGGAAGATCTGAGCAACTGCGATATTCTGATTGGGATAAAGGAAGTGCCCGTTGATTATCTAATTCCGGGTAAAACCTACTTTTTCTTTTCGCACACCAAGAAGAAGCAGGAACATAACAAGGGTCTTATGCATGCGCTCATAGAAAAGCGCATAAGAATGATAGACTACGAATGCCTTACTTATGCCGACGAACAACGTATACTTGGCTTCGGTTTTTATGCGGGTATTGTGGGCGCGCACAATGGGTTGCTGACCTATGGTAAGAAGACGGGTAAATACAAATTACCTGCAGCAAACAAAGTAAAGGATTACGAAGAACTGCTGGAATCATACGAACACCTGAAACTACCGAATGTAAAGATTGCGCTCACGGGATCGGGCAAGGTGGCTACTGGCGTACTCGATGTATTGGCTAGGCTGGATATAGAACCGGTAGAGCCAGCCGATTTCATTTCGCATGAGTATGAATACCCTGTGTTCACGCACCTCAAAGGTGGTTCGCTATATGCCCGCAAAGACAACAACCTGTTTCACCGCGATGATTTTCATGCCAACCCACAGGCTTATAAGTGTCTGTTTACATCCTATGTTCATCAAACGGATATACTGATGAACGGTATTTACTGGGATCATGACATTGCCAGGTTGTTTGAAAAAGAAGACATCAGGCGCAAATATTGGCGCATCAGCGTTATATCAGACATCACCTGCGATGTAGATGGATCAGTGCCTATAAATGTTGGCTCATCAACCATAGCCGATCCGGTTTATGGTATCGACAGAACCACAACAAAGCAGACGGCGCCTTATCAGAACAGCGGAAACGTAATCGATATTATGGCGGTAGATAATCTGCCCAACGAATTACCGCGCGATGCCTCAGAGTATTTTGGCCAGCACCTCGAAAAATATATTTTGCCTGAAATACTGAAAAGTAAAAGTGATATTCTGGGGCGCGCTACTATTTGTGAAGATGGCAGGTTGACCAGCTACTACGAATACTTATCTGATTATGCTTACTAGGGTAGGGTACTGATTCGCCATACTCTATTTCACTTTCTTACGCACCACTATCCATTCATCTAAGTTTACATTGAAGGGCATGTTGCCGATTTTTACAATGGTGCGCTTGTCCTTTATTTCGGCTAGAGTACCTACCTGGTGGTTTTCTTTGTTGCGTACAAAGTCGCCGATCTTTGGTTTGCCGCCTACTACCTCGTAATTCTTGTCGGCTTTTTTTGCGGCTGCAGCATTGTTCTGCACCTGCTTTTTC
This sequence comes from uncultured Bacteroidota bacterium, assembly GCA_903829015.1. Classification (GTDB taxonomy): domain Bacteria; phylum Bacteroidota; class Bacteroidia; order Chitinophagales; family Chitinophagaceae; genus Nemorincola. The sequence goes on along the minus strand of CAIKOJ010000003.1, from coordinate 4,811 downwards.
CTGAAGAGTACATTTTCAGCAGCACTGATCACGTCCTGCTTGTTCTCCGCTTTCTTCCAATCGTGTATGATCTGTTTGAATTTCCGTTCGGTGTCACGCAGGTAATCGAGTTCCTCTTTCTTTATTTTGTTTTGCAGGCGTAGCGTTTCGTGCTGCTGCCTCAGCTTTTCTTTGTCGGTCAGTTCTTCGTAGCGTTGTTTCAACTTTGCATTGTGTTCCAGCAGCCGGTCGAGTTCTTTTTCTTTATCTGTTAGTTTTACCGATTGCTGCTCTGTCTGGTGCAGCATTTTGTCCAGTTTAAAGTGCTCCCGCTGTGTAAGCTGTTTGGCGCGTTCTATTACCTCGGCAGGCAAGCCACTACGCTGTGCAATGGCAAAAGTGTAAGAGCTGCCCGGCTTGCCTACGGTTAATTTATACAACGGTTCCAAATGTTCCTCATCAAATGCCATAGCACCGTTAAAAATACCTTTTACCTTGCCGGCCATTACCTTCAGATTCAGATAGTGGGTAGTGATGATGCCAAGCGCATGCTTCTTTGCAAGATCTTCAACAATTGCTTCTGCAAATGCACCGCCCAGATTGGGGTCAGACCCACTGCCCAGTTCGTCAATGAAGAACAGTGTTTTGCCTGTAGCGAAGTCCATGAAATGCTTCATGTCGCGCAGGTGCGCGCTGTAGGTACTTAGTTCGTGTTCTATCGACTGTGTGTCACCTATCTGCACCATCAGTTGTTTGAAGATACCTACTTCCGATTGTTCATCGGCAGGTATCAACAGTCCGGCCTGTGCCATCAGTTGCAGCAAACCCACTGTTTTCATAGATACAGTTTTGCCTCCTGCGTTAGGCCCACTGATAATTAGTATCCGGTTTTGCCGGTCGAGTGTGATATTTAACGGTATAGTTGTTTTGTGCAGTTGTTTGTTGTGCAGCAGTAGTAGCGGGTGGTATGCCTTAACCAGTTGCAGCACCGGATGCACGCTCAGCCGTGGCATATTCGCATCCATATCTACCGCAAGTAGCCCTTTTGCTCTTATGTAGTCATAGATACCGCAAATGTGATAATATCCTTCCAGTTGAGAGTGGTATACCGACAGGTCTTTCGTGGCCTGAACAAGTATGCGGTGAATCTCTCTGATCTCGGCCCGTTCCAGCGAAAAGATCTCGTTGTTAAGTTCTATTGTTTCTTCGGGTTCAATAAACACGGTCTTTTGTGTGTCACTTTCGCCGTGCAGTATTCCCTTTACTATTCTTTTGTATTCAGCCAGTATAGCTGCCGTACGCCTGCCATTTAAGAAGCTTTCCGATATATCGGCAAGGTATCCTTGTTTATTTAGCCGTCTTATTACTCCTTCAAAAGTTCGTCTTGCTTCGTGCCTCACCTTACCCAGTTCTGATCTGATTTTCATTAACTCGGTCGAGGCGTTGTCCCTCACCATGCCACTGTCATCAATAACAGCCGATACCGACTCGACAATTTTCTTTTCAAACGTGACCCGTTCGCTCACGGCCATCAGGTGAGGAAACAATCCATTGTTTTTTTTGAACCACAGTAGTATGTCCTTAATGTTGAGTGCCAGCTGCATGAGTGCCAAAAGCTGCTCTCCGCTAAGCACTCCGCCTGTTATTGCCAGTAATTTTAATTCCTTTTGTAGGTTGCGTGTAAAATCGTTAGGGAACTGATCTGTGCCTAGTCTAATGATGGATTTGAATTCATTGGCCTGATTCAGCTCCTTTTCCATATGGTCCATTCGCGTATGGAACCGGATGTTGGCTACACGCTCACGGGCACTGTCAGTGCGGCACTTGCCCAGCAGCAGGTCGCATATTTTATTGAATTCAAGAGATTCGGCGGCATGTGCCGGATATAACTGCATCATTTCCTGCTCAAAATTAATTATTCAGGTTCGATTTATGATTAACTGTGCAATAATATTAGTTATCTAAAACGGGCAAAATGATGCGGTCCCTCACATCCCACGATAATGCGCTATTCTCTAGTGACACTTAAAATGTTCAAATGGTTCTTTGCAGGTAAGGCACTTGTATAATGCCTTGCAGGAAGTTGGTCCGAACTGACTGACCAGTTCAGTTTGTTCGCTGTTGCACCGAGGGCAACTTACTTTTTCTTCTTCAAACAACCCTAGCGACTGAAATGCTTTCCGGTTTGGTGGGGCAATACCATATTCTTTGAGTTTGATCTTGCCTTCTTCGGTCATCCAATCGGTTGTCCAGGCCGGGCTTAACTGCTGCTCAATAGCTATGTTTTTAACGCCATGCCCGGCAAGCAGCATTCGTATGCTCAAAGCTATAACATCCATGGCAGGGCATCCACTGTAGGTAGGTGTAATTGATATAACAACCGAAGCTTCTTTACCTTCACCAGTAACTGCTACATTTCTCACAATCCCCAGATCCAGAATACTAAGTACTGGAACTTCCGGGTCTTTTACATCCTCCAGCCATATCATCACTTGTTCCTTTGTCATAGCGTTTTTCTCTGCAATTGATTTCAATTGTACAGGCTAAAATTACTGTAATTTACTGAGCGTAGTGGTATGGCCTATTTAATAAAGTGATTGTTGACAGTAACCCTTCCTCCTTTGCTTTTCGAAATGATAATGGTTTCTGCGGGTCGTAGTTGCATTTCATCCATACCGAAGTAAGTAGGGTGCGGCATATTTATCAGGTTACAACGAATGGAAGTGCAGCCTGCCTGCAATTGGAAATAGGAAGATGCACGAAACCACATGCCAATATTGTCGGTGCTGTGTTTAGTGAGTACGTCCGGATGGCTGATCATTTTACCGTTCTTATCAAACTGCTGCAAGGTGATAAATGGCGATCTGTAGTCCTTATTGCCCAGCAGCACCCAGCACGAAAATTCATAAAGCTCACTGTCTTTTAGCGGGGTAATTGGTAGGGTTGCAATATAGCTACTGTCGCCATCTACTACTTTTCCTCCGCCGCTACCAAAAATGTGTTGCTCGTTATGACCTTCATCCATGTGGTTGATATAGCAATTTGTATTGCTGCCAACTATTGAATCCGCACCCGCTATGAATGGCAGTATTTTTTCGATCTGGTCAATTCCTGATTTGTAAATGCTTCTGAGCCTGTCGGGATAGCAGGCGTAAACATAGCATTGAGAGTTGTGTCCAATCAGATCTGATGCTTCTAGTAATAACTTCTGATCATGATCCATTGTATCTAGTTCAAATTGCATCAGCAGAAAAGGCTTGTTGCTTTTTATATCGGCAAGCAATGGTTTTTCCACGTATCTGCCACCGGCTGTCTTTACCTGTTTCATAGCAGCTGACCAAGATGACCTCGACATCATCACATCTACAATCGGCAGTTGCAGTTGCAGCGAAGCTTTGCCTCCGAGTATCACCAGCCAGTCGGGATTGCCCAACCACAGTTTTTCAGTGCCTACATGAAAGAACGGAAGCAGCAGAATGCCCTGGAAATTGGATTTATCAGAATTGTGCTCTTTAAGGAATGTTTCCCAGTTCGGTTCGTCAACAGAAAACAAGAAGCGGTAATTGTACAGAGAACCCTGCGATAATCTGTGGGCATATTTTATATACCCACTTGCTTCATAACCCCAGATGCCGAGAGCTAATATCAGCACGCTGTAGGCCTTAAGGTATGCCCGTTTGTCCAGTAGGTTTTTGAATGTGCTATAAATCACAACGGCTGTGTATGTAGCTACGATGTAATAGAAAATCCAGCTGAACCTTCCCAACGACCTAAACTGCTTAAAAAATGAAATGTAATCCATGAGCCATTCCATATGCCAAATGAATGGAGCACCCATGCTGAACAGCAATGCAATGGCAGCGATCACAAGCCATATGGGCGAAAAACCGGACTCTTCGGCAACCAGGACTAGTTTTTTCTGTTTCCAGCTTTTCGAGATCGAAACTAAAATGCTGATCGCAAGCGTCAGGAAAATGACCAGACCTACATAACAATAGCCTTCGCCACCTTCGTTCACAAAATAAAATCTCGGTTTGCCTGTAGGCGCCTGCCAGAATGGAGAATGTACAGACGTAATTATACTCTTAATGTGTGTGCACGTTTCGTAAAACGCATTGAAAGGCGTTATCGGCCTGTCGGTCACAGGGTCTGTTAGTTTCATTACAACTGCTACCAGCACCAACACAGCAATTGCAGCACTCAAAAGCGGCAAAGCGGCTTTTGCTTTTTTCACAAACGTTTCGCGGTTAATCAATAAATACCCGACGGTATATGCTCCCACCCAAACCAGCATCATAGCGGCATAGTACGGATGGAAGAAGGACATGATTGAACCGGTAACAAAAAAATAAACAGGGTATCGCCATTTAAACGTTTCGTTGTACTTAATTGTCCAATAAAACAACATTGGAATGATACAGGTATAAGACAGCGCATAGTGCCCCTGCAGGCGCGGCAATTGTGGTGTGAATACACCTATAAGCCCCGCAAACAAAATCGCAACGAACGGTGTGACCTTAAATCGGCATAAGATTTTGTACAAGAATAAGAAAGAAAGAAAGTAGCTGAACGCTATTAATAACCATAAAACCGTTAAAGCTTGCTCCGCTGTTACGTTGTGCATGCTGGCAAACAATACCGATAGAATCGGTTGCCCATCGGTATAAACTATATGTTCGCCATAGGGGTAGTTCATACCTTCAAACCAATACCCTTTTCCGTACATGGAGTGATACAGGTAGGTAAAGGTATTTTTACCGCCATCGCCACCAAGTTCAGGTATGGCATGAGATGGATGTAGGATAATATTAGATAGAGTTAAAACCGTAAAG
>CAIKOJ010000002.1 GCA_903829015.1 uncultured Bacteroidota bacterium | reverse complement strand
TTCGACCTATATCAAAAGTTACAACCAAAATAAAATGTGAGAGACAGTTAATCTAATCTGCTTTCTCTATTTCTGATTCGCGCGAATCATACTTATAAAATCATCGAACAGGTACCTGGAATCGTGTGGACCCGGTGTAGCCTCGGGGTGATACTGCACCGAGAATGCCGGTTTGTTTTTCATGCGTATGCCTTCAATAGAACCGTCATTCAGATTAACGTGCGTAATCTCAACTTCGGCGCAGTTTTTAACGGCCTCAGGATCTACACCAAAACCATGATTCTGTGTGGTGATCTCAGACTTGCCGGTCATCAGGTTTTTAACCGGATGGTTTAAACCCCTATGACCGTGGTGCATCTTAAATGTGGAAATGTCGTTTGCTCTTGCCAACAATTGATGCCCCAGGCAAATTCCGAAAAACGGTTTGTTGGTAGCCAGTACATCCTTTACTGTTTTCACAGCATAGCCCATAGAGGCAGGATCGCCCGGACCATTGGAAATGAAATATCCGTGTGGTTCAAAAGCTTTTAGTTCATCGATCTCGGTTTTTGCAGGGAATACCTTTACATAGGCACCGCGCTCAATGAGACAATTCAAAATATTCTTCTTTACTCCGTAGTCCAACACTGCTATACGCCATTCGGCTTTTGGATCGCCTAATGTGTAAACAGATTTTGTGGAGACTTGTGATGATAATTCCAGACCATCCATAGAGGGAACCTTAGCCAGTTCGGCTTTCAGGCTTTGTTCATCGGTAAGCTCTGTGGAGATAATGCAGTTCATCGCGCCTTTGCTTCTCACATGCTGTACCAGAGCCCTTGTGTCTACATTATAAATAGAAACAAGGTTGTTTGCCATCAGATAATCCTCCAGGCTACCATCGGCAACCATACGGGAATAGCGCTTCGAAATGTTTTTGCAGATGAGGCCAGCGATTTTTATGGAATCACTTTCTACGTCAGAATTTTTTACTCCGTAATTACCCACATAGGCATTGTTCATTATCAGTACCTGCCCGGTATAAGAAGGGTCGGTAAATACTTCCTGATAACCGGTCATTCCGGTGTTGAAGCAGATTTCGCCTGTTGCAGTTCCTTTAGCACCAAAAGAGATCCCTTTGAAAGTTGTGCCATCTGCAAGCATCAGCCATGCGGGAGAATTTGATTGTGTCTGAGTCATTAAAAACAAATTGTGCAAATGTAAGTCTTATTACGGAATGCCTAAAGCCTAAAAAATCTTATTAATTCCATGCATGTGGATAACCGGATCAATTTTTGCCCAATTTTGACTTCTGGGAATGGTATAGTTTGATTTTGGAATATTTAAGAAATGTGGCATAGACCGAAAGCCTGCAAATGGTGTACCCATAAAAGCCATCAAGAAATCCGAGCTGAAAAAAATACTCATTCACGAAGTGCCATTTCGGAGAAAAATAGATCTTAAACATATTGGTATTTTTCCCATTTTCCACTGCATCCCGGGCTGCCAGTTCGCTGTATTTTTCTATTTTTTTCAGGTGCTCGTTTATGGTTGCAAAACTATAGTGCAAAAGATCGCCTTTTAGGTAGCCAATATTGCCACGTACATCATCGAGCTGCCAGAACTCGTGCACTTTCTTTTCTATCCAACGGCCCATGGTGCGGTTATAGATCCGGGTTTGCTTATCGGGGTACCAGCCGCAGTGTTTGATCCATTTGCCGCAATAGTTGGTGAGGCGGGGTACCTGATACACCGAAAAAGTGGGGTTTTCCTTCATTTCCAGAATACTGCGTGCAAGCTCAGGTGTCAGGGCTTCGTCGGCATCGAGCGAAATGATCCAGTCGTGGGTAGCTACGGAAGTAGCATAGTTCTTTTGCTCGCCGTAGCCTGCGAAAGCGTGCTGAAAAACAGTGGCATTATGGGCCTTTGCGATTTCCAGCGTACGGTCGGTGGAGTTACTGTCTACAATAACGATCTCGTCGGCAATACCTTTCAGTGATTCCAGACACCTTCCCAGGTTTCTTTCTTCGTTGAACGTAATAATGACGGCGCTTAAAGGAATCATTGTTGTATGTGGGCAGCTATTGCAGTTTGCGTGTAAATTTAGTTACAGCGTGTGGGATTAACTACTATTTCACAGAATTTTGAGAATACCGGGTACCTGATAATAATTTAACATGATAGAATTTAACATGATAGTATTGTTGGTTCCTTATATATTTCACGCTGGCAATCAAAGCGGAAATCAGTATTTTTGTATTTGATTCCGTATTTACAGAAAATGCGGCTACTTATACGGTCTGTTTCGAACTAAGGGCGGAAAACAGCATGGCAGAAAAATTCAGGATGAACGATGGTTTTAACTAAGAAATATAATTTTATTGTAGTAGATGATAATAAGCTGGATAGCTTTATTGCCGAAAAGATAATTAAGAATACAGGCAAATGCAATCAGGTTAAAACATTTCACTTCGGAAAGGATGCTATTGACTACCTGGCCGGGTATCAGAATCCTGAACATTTGAATACCATTATTCTTGTAGACATTATGATGCCGGTGATGAGCGGGTTTGAATTTGTGGAAGAGTTTCAGAAACTACCGGAGGACGTAAAGCGGAGCAGTTCTATTTATGTAATGTCTTCATCGATCAATGAAAACGATCTGAATTTAGTGCATAACTATCCGTGTGTGAAGCAATATCTGAACAAACCACTGAACAGCAACAACCTCGCACTTTTACTGAATTAACCGGGCGGAAGGGAATACCTGTAACCCGGTAATTTGAAACGTGATTTTTTGAATCTTTATTTTATTTTTCATGACACTGATCGAATGCCCCAGGGATGCGATGCAAGGCTGGGAAAAATTCATACCCACAACGCAGAAAGCTGAGTATCTGAACCAACTGCTGAAGGTGGGGTTTGATGTGCTGGACTTTGGCTCGTTTGTATCTCATAAAGCTATTCCGCAACTGGCAGATACAAAGGAAGTGATACCAATGCTGAATCTGGATGGCGTAAACACCAAGTTGCTGGCTATAGTAGCCAATACAAGGGGCGCGCAGGAAGCAGTGGTGTATGACGAGATCTCGTACATCGGTTTTCCTTTTTCGGTTTCTGAGACGTTCCAGCTACGGAATACCAATAAAACAATTGCACAGTCGCTCACACAGGTAGAAGAGATACAAAACCTATGCGTGGCGCATGGCAAAAAGGCGGTTATATACATATCTATGGGTTTTGGTAATCCGTATGGAGATGAGTATAGTCCGGATGTAGTTATTAACTGGGTGAAGAAACTAGACGGGCTGGGTGTGAAAACCATAGCGCTCTCTGATACAGTTGGTGTGGCTAAGCCCGACAATATCAAATGGTTGTTCAGCAACCTAATACCGGAATTTGGGGATATGGAGATTGGTGCGCACTTTCATTCGGCGCCGGAATCGTGGGAGGAGAAGATAAGTGCAGCATGGGCGTCGGGTTGTAAGCGGTTTGACTCGGCCATAAGGGGTATAGGTGGTTGCCCAATGGCGGAGGACGATCTGGTGGGTAACATTGCTACTGAAAATTTCGTGGGCTGGTGCGACCAGCAGCAGATACCGCTCAACATTAACCGGACTGCTTTTGCAGATGCCTTCAGGATGGCGGGAGATGTTTTTGCTACTCACTAATGTGCCGATAGTATGGACTGAAGGTATAGAGTGGCTGGCGGATGTATGATTTTGGGTTTTAGTGCTACATTTGTAAATAGCATAATTGCATAACTGGGGTGGGGGTTCAAGATTTCTGATCATTTAAAGCGAGGCTAAGATATTATGTCGGTTCAGGGTGAAATAAAAAGGATAACTACTCATACGCTGCAATCTATGAAGCAGCATGGCGAAAAAATAAGTATGCTTACGGCATACGATTTTTCGATGGCGCGCATATTTGATGAAGCAGGTATTGATGTGCTGTTGGTGGGTGATTCTGCATCAAATGTGATGGCGGGGCATGAAACAACACTGCCCATCACGCTCGATCAGATGATCTATCATGCACAGAGTGTGATCAGGGCGTGCCACCGCTCGCTGGTGATCGTTGATCTGCCGTTCGGTTCTTATCAGGGCAATTCGAAGGAGGCACTTAATTCTGCCATCCGTATTATGAAGGAGGCGGGTGCGCATGGTATAAAGCTGGAAGGCGGTGAGGAAGTATGTGATTCTATTAAGAGGATAGTAGGTGCAGGTGTACCTGTGATGGGGCATCTGGGGCTTACACCACAATCGATATATAAATTCGGCACTTACTCGGTAAGGGCGAAGGAAGAGGAAGAGGCAGAGATACTGATCAACAATGCACATTTGTTGCAAAGCTCAGGTTGTTTCTCGCTTGTGCTCGAAAAGATACCGGCAGCCCTTGGTGCCGAGGTTGCATCGCAGTTAAAAATACCTGTAATAGGCATAGGTGCTGGTGGTGGGGTAGACGGACAAGTGCTGGTAATGCACGATATGCTGGGTATTACCAAGAACTTTTCTCCCAGGTTTTTGCGCAGGTATCTGGACCTGTACACCGGAATAACTGATGCTACCAAACAATACATCAGCGATGTGAAGAGCAAGGACTTCCCCAACGAAAATGAACAGTACTGATCTATGGTAAATAAGGAGGCGTGGGAGGAGTTGACGGCTGAGTTTGCGCAAAAGGGCGTTACGCTGGTTGCGGTATCGAAGACCAAGCCGGTAGCGGATGTTGTTGAATTATACCAATTGGGGCAAAGGGTTTTTGGCGAGAACTATGTGCAGGAACTGGTAGAGAAACAAGCCGAACTGCCCGCAGATATTCAATGGAATTTTATAGGCCACCTGCAAACCAATAAGGTAAAGTACATAGCTCCCTTTGTTAGCCTGATACATACTGTAGACAGCTTTAAACTGCTGGCAGAAATAAATAAACAGGCACAGAAATGCGACCGCACCATTCATGTGCTGCTGCAGGTGTATATTGCCGCCGAGGATACCAAGTTTGGTTTGGACCAGCAGGAACTCACTGCACTGCTGGATGAATACCACAAAAAAAAGAACGAACTGCAAAACATACGTATTTGCGGACTAATGGGCATGGCCACAAATACCGAAAATGAAACACAGATACGTACGGAATTTGCCAACCTGCACCAGTTATTCAACTCGACAAAGAGCGTTCACTTTGCCGATGATGCAACGTTTGCCACTTGCTCAATGGGTATGAGCTCAGATTACAAGATAGCAATAGAGGCGGGCAGCAATATGGTAAGGATAGGCAGCCTTCTGTTTGGCAGCAGAGTTACTGTTTGATGATCTTTCCGGTAGATACCAGCATATTGTTTTGCGACACTCTGTATAGATACATACCCGGAGTGAGCACATGAATATCAACTATCTCATTTCGTTTACCCGATTTTAGGGTCTTGGTGGTGACAATTCTGCCTGTTAAGTCAATGATCTCAAATACGGCATCTTCGTTGTTTGCCAAATGATATTCTATAGTAAGCTCATCATTTGCAGGGTTGGGGAATACGGATATATCGTTATTGGTTTCGGTAGTGTTGTTTACGGAGAGTTGTGGGTTGTAGACTTTGCGGATGCGGTTGTTGTCAACGTCTGCTATAAATAGTGAGCCATATTTATCGACCCAAATACCATCAGGTATTAACTTAGCGTCAGTAGCCGGCCCCCCATCGCCCGAGAAACCCTGCACTCCTGTACCTGCAACGGTTGAAATTTTATTTGTTACTGCATCAATTCTTCTTATTGTTCCGTTACCCCACTCATCAATATAAATATTATTCAGGGAGTCGATAAACAACCCATAGGGGCGATCTAATTGCGCATTAACTGCAAGACCTCCATCGCCTGAATATCCTTGAACTCCTGTGCCTGCAACTGTAGTGATAATACCCGTAGAAAAATCTACTTTTCGTAAAATGGAATTACCAGATTCTGTAAAATAAATATTACCATAACTATCGGCAAACGGCTGGCATGGGTTGTTAATTTGTGCATTTATCGCTAAACCATGATCTCCCGAATATCCCGAAATCCCCGTTCCCGCAATCGTAGATATGATACCAGTAGATGCCTCTATTTTTCGAATTCTATAATTATATAGATCCGCAACGTAAATATTCCCAAACCTATCAACAGACAAACCGGTTGGCGCAAATATTTTGGCATCAGTAGCTTGGCCACCATCGCCATCGAACCCACCCATTCCGTTACCTGCAACAGTTGTAATCACTCCAGTTGAAAATGTAACCTTACGTATCCTGTTATTTAGGGCATCAGCTATGAATAAATTGCCGATTGAATCTGTAAATATGCCATCGGGGAGATATAATTTCGCATCAGTAGCGGCAATGTTATCACCGTTATAGCCTGATACACCAGTGCCAGCAACTGTTGTGATTATACCTGTTAAAGGATCTATTTTCCGTATTCTATGATTTCCGGCGTCTGATATAAATATATTCCCGGAATGATCCAGACATATGCTCGATGGCCAATACAATTTTGCATTTGTGGCTGGTCCATTGTCACCGCTAAATCCAGCAATATCATCACCAGCTATAGTAGTAATAATACCCACCTGCGCATGTAAGTTGATACAAGCACACGCGCAAAGGAATAATATCAGAACTCTTGCAAACATGGGGTTATTACAAATTTAGTTCTAAATATTTGTTTATTGTTACTCCTTTTTAATGGGCATCTTACTGAAAATAAAAAAGGAA
>CAIKOJ010000001.1 GCA_903829015.1 uncultured Bacteroidota bacterium | reverse complement strand
CTGCTTTTTCTTTGATTCCATGTTTACATTTTTTGTTGGTTAACAATGGAAACACTATCTAAAGTTATGTTCTTTTCAGTCCACTTTATGCTGACGATTTACAGTGTAGTATCAAAACTGATTGTATAAAACAGAAAATCAATAAAAGTTTTTTCTAAATACTCTATCTCGAATTGTCAATGATTTAACCCTACAATAGAACAAACGCCAAAAACTGTATTTAGTTATAAAATAAAACAAGTTAAAAAAGCAGACCCCGATACCAATTTCGTAGAATTTTCAATTGGCAAACATACACTCCCGCAACCTTCAAAAATGCCACTCACTCCTCCACCTCATCAAAACATAGTCTTCAAAAACGGGGATCTGTTTACCAGGGTTGTGATCATTGTATGCGGTGTGCTGGTCGTGCGAATCTTCTGATGGGCTCACGAGTCTTCGCTCATGTATGCCGTTCTTGTTGCAGTATTGCATAACAGGGTTCCAAAGGTGCCGCCAGAAAGCTTCTGTAACACCTCTGGTCAGGTACACATTTTTTATGGATGGTCTACTTTTGAGAATCTGCAGGATGTTTACGAACGTAAAATCTTCAAACTTATATTCCAGGGCGCGGTCCGAGAAACCGGCCAGTGCTCGTGCTTGTTCTTTATTGTTCAGATCGGCATCATCAATGCAACTGATAATATCTGTAAAGGCAATCTTATTCTGCTTACAGAACTGCTTCCAATCATCGGTTGTGTTGGCTATAAGCGAATTCTCGCCATACAAACGCGGCAATACATTCCACAGGCAACTGCTGTCTGTTCTGCCATAAAACCAGTCTGCTTTATTATGTTCACCAATATCCGGATTGAACGTACCAACCAGAAGCGTTACCGGCTCATAGTCCAATTGACCGAGATCAAGCTCGCTCTGAAATTTATTAAGGCAGGGCATTAAGTCCTCTTGAATGAGTGAATTTGTATAAAAATACAATCATGTTTGATGGTAGCAGATGGGCTGTTATTACTTGTGTTCAACCCTACTCTACCACAAATCTGAACAGCGTACTTCCGTTCTCCGTTCTTAAATTCAGCAGATAGATGCCACTTGCAAATGGCACATCCGGTTGTATCTTTTCATTGATCACACCTCCTTTAGATGCTACGATCTTTGAATAAACAGTTCTACCAAGCGCATTCACTACCTCCATAAAAACATCGCCATCTGCAGCAATACCTGTTTTGCCTTTTATACTGAATGCCCCTTTATTAGGGTTAGGGAATAGCACGATCTCAGACCTCTTACCTACTGAGTTAACACCTACTACACCAACAGTAATGATAAATGAATTGAAGGTCGTGAGCTTGCAAAGATCAGTACCGGTTGCTACACAGGTTATTGAGTCACCGTTTGCCGGAGTTGTAACCACAAATGTATCGGTAGTTGCACCCGGAACAGGCGCGCCATTCAACAGCCATTGGTAGGTAGGCGGCTGACTTCCTGCCGGAATGGTTGCAACAAAAGTATCTGCGTTGCCGGGGTAAATATATAGTCCGGGGTAAGCTTCCAGCGTTATCGGAGGCATGTTCGGCTCCACAACGGTGAGTATCTTCATATCAATTGCCGTATCAGGTAGTCTGCAATTCGCACTGCTGGTCAGCTTCACAGAAACCACATCACCATTTACAGGTGGCATATATCCGAACGTATTACCTGTACCTGAGCCTATTCCATTCACCATCCATTGATACGTTGGTGTTGTACCGCCATTTGTAGCGGCAGCTGTAAAAGTCGCATTGGTACCACTACAAACTGTATCTCCGGATCCGGATGTGGAACTGATCACAACTGCAGGCACCACCGTTGGATCTATCGTAATTACTTTCGACTGCGTCCTCGACAGACAAGCGTTTGACAATGTATACCTAATGGTATCTACACCTGCAGAAAGCCCTGTCACAAGTCCGTTTGAGGTAACTGAGGCATTTGTATTGCTTCTGCTCCAAACACCGAACTGGCTCAGATCATTAAGCTGAATGCGATAGGTGTTACAAACGTTTGATGGACCGGTTATCGGACTCATGCCAATTGTGTTACCAATCGTGTTTGTGAGCACGGGCAGGTTATCATCGAAATAGATACTTGCACGATTAAAAATGTTGGTTCCGTCTGTCAAACCTTGTTTCGCTTTTACACTAAACACAACCTGACCGTCGCAGGCATTATGGTGCGAGCTATCTGGCAGGTTGATGCCCGCAAAATCAAATTTCACCAAAGTATGTCCACCAAAATTCACAACAGCAACAGTTACCGGGGCTGTTGATGATATGAGCCTAATGGTTGAAGGGTCAACATTATCAGATAGTGTATCTACAACTGCAATATTATGAGCGGGTGCATTTCCGGTGTTCTCAAAATCTATTGCGTAAGTAAGCGGAGTACAAGGGATCACAAAACCGGAAGGGCTTACCGTAATTCTGTTAGGATCGTACGAACTCACTACTGTATCTACCTTTTGCGTAAAATTATTTGACGTATCTACATCGCCTGCATAAGGCGTGATCTTGTAACTGGAATAAATGGTATCACCGGGTATAAGCCAAGGGCCAGGAACTGTAAGCGAGTAATTGATAGCAGGCCAATTAGATGATGATGAATAAGTTGTAAGCGACGAAATATGCCACGTAACAGTGTTGCCAACAACCGAAAATGGTGCTGGATTAGCACTGAAAAAGGTGTATTTAGGGCTAAATGTCATAGTTACAACGGCAGAAACAGATGTACAATTACTATTATTGACGTTGATAGATCCACTTGCAAAATGTCTTCCACAAGTGAGACTGGTTGAGGTTATACCCAGATTTAATGCCGAGGAGGTTGTACAATTAAATCCTATAAACTTAGGTACATAAGTATTTGTAAATGCAGTAATCGTGTCATAAACAATACCAGATGTTGGACAGCTTAATTGAAGTCCATTATCAAAACCTATCACTTTAAATCTATAAATAGTACCGCTGACTCCCAATGCTCTGTATTGAAATCCCGAATTGGTGACAATGGTATCAATTGCAACCCCGTTAGAGTCAACTTCTGTGGTAACATTGTGATACAAGTAAGAATTGTCGTCAGCTACACAATTGTTGTTTGCATCAAAATAGAAGTAAACAGGGAGGGTGCGGCAATAGTTATAGTTGAAACTGTCTATCACGGAATCCTGCACCGTGGCACCCTCATAAAGTACTTGTTTAATTGTGTAAGTCCCGGGCAAATTGTATGCATGAAATCCTCCTGCACCAGCCGAGGAATCAGGCGAGAATGAGTGCAAAATAACGCTGTCGTAGGTGCCATCTCCATAGTACGTTTTTAATTTAGTTGCTGCTCCTATACCACAGGTAATAGCACCAATATTGGGACCATCACAAGTATAACTTGGGCTGCTGGTTATATAATGAGATGCAATGCTGTTAAATACATTCACGTGGACAACTGATGAATAAGAAAACCCGCCACCACTGTAACAAGTGAGCTTGCATCTATAAAAAGTACCCTGCTGCGGATGAACGATCGCAGTTTCAAAAGTGCCGCCGGCAACGTTGTACCAAGAAAAGCTATCTAATGAATATTGCCATTGATGGGCTATACCGCACGTTGTTGAAGCACCGGTTAAGAACAGAGTATCTGACTTGCCGCTACAAATCAATGGAGCAGAAGCATGACTTGTGCCACCGGCAGGTGTGCCCGAACAAGACGACGTGACCGCAACTGAACGAGTGGATACACAGCCGGTAGAAAATGAATTACAAGTGATGGTAGTAGTACCGGGTATATGACCCGAAACAATTCCGGCTGAAGTAATATCAGCTACTGCAGGATTGCTGCTGGACCATGAACCCGGAATGCTGGTATTTAAAATGATGGTATCAAACACACAAACTCCGCTTGCACCTGTGATTAATGGTGTCGGGTCGACTGCCATTGTAGTTGTGGCGCTACAGCCACCTACAGTGTAACTCACTGGAGCAGTACCACCGGATAGGCCAGATACAACGCCGCTTGATGAACCAACCGTTGCTACAGTTGGATTTCCGCTACTCCACACCCCACCGGTAGTTACATCATGTAATGTAGAAACCGCTCCCGCACAGATACTGGTAATACCGGTAATAGCTGCCGGAGATACCGCAACAGTAACCGGCTTGGTTACATAACCACAACTGCCACCAACAGTATAGGTAATCGTTGCTGTACCAGCAGCAACACCTCTTACAATACCAGTAGAGCCCACCACCGCTATCGCAGTGTTGCTGCTGGCCCAGGTACCTCCGGGTGTAACATCGGCAAAAGTTGTGGTTGATGATACACATGTTGAACCAGTACCAGTAATAGGCGACACCAGATTTATAACCGGAACACTCATAGTAACATAGCAGCCGCTCGGCATCGTATAACTAATAGTTGATGTACCTACAGCTACGCTGGTTACAACACCCGAAGAGCCGATTGTAGCTACCGATGTATTACTGCTACTCCATGTGCCACCGGGTGTAGCATCAGTAAGCGTGATTGTAGAACCCAGACATACACTACTTGGACCACCAATCGGCGCAGGCGCCGGCAATACTGATAACGCTGCAGGGCCAAGGAATCTGATACAACCAGTGGTCGGATCAGTTGCACCTACGGTGTAAACACCAGCAAAAGAAAAGGTCCCGAAGTTTATCGACGAACCCGTTCCAGTTACAGGAGCGCCTAAAGACGTCGCACCAAAATAAACTTGATATATATAGCCTAATTGAGACCCACCCAAATACAATACCGAACCAGAACCACCGGCACAAATACTTCCGCTACCACCAAAAAACAATGGAAAAGTTGCAGGCAAAGCCTGAACTGTAAACGGCATAGTTACAAAGCCTGTGCCACGGGTATAAGTTATTGTTGTTGAGCCTGCGGCTATACCGGTAACAACGCCAGTAGAACTTATAGACCCAATAGCCGGGTTACTGCTCGACCAGGTTCCGCCCGCAGTAGTGTCACTAAGTGTTGAAGTAGCTCCAGCACATACTATGTTCGAACCTGTTATTGGTCCAATAACAGCAAATGACGTAAATGATATAATAAAAGCGATAAATGTAAGATAAACATGCTTCATAGGGTGCAATTTACAATTTATTAGGGTAAGAATAAAGGCTGTTAAACCCGGGGATTATTTTCTATTAATGTTAGGCGCAAAAAACAACAAAAATGTTAGTGAGCAACCTAAAAATACGTCACCTCGATCGTTAATTGCTTAAAAAAAAGAGCGATGAACTGATCATCACTCTTTTCAAAACGGGTCATAAACTTCAAAAATTATCTTCTACCACTTTCCCTCTGTGGAGCCGGTGCACTGCGAGGCTGCGGGTTTTGTGCTGGTGCAGGCCTCTGTTGCGGCGCAGGTGCAGGAGCCGTTCTTGGTGCAGGTGCAGGCGCCTGGCGTTGAGGCTCACTTCTTTGGTACTGTGGTACCGGCTGAGGTGCAGGCTGTGGCGCAATGTTCTGACGCTGTTGTGGCACAGGCCTGTTCACATCCCATTCGTATGGGTTGGCATCGTTTCTTACCGGACGTCTGCTTGGCTCAGCAGTTTGGTTAAAGTCGGTACCTGGCGTTACCACACGGGTATTAGGCAGGCGGTTTCTGAATTGCGGTGGCGTAGCTTGACCAGAATTAACCGGCTGTGCCTGCCTTACCGGCTGAGGAGCAGCTACTACATTAGGCGGCACAGGTCGCTGACCATTGATGCTGGCAGTAGGCCTGATCTCAGCTGGTCGGTACATCTTGATATCTGAATGATGCACCCTGGTATTCAGGTTGTTTGAATTCCTGATCTTATACACCTGCACAGGTTGGTGTGTTACATCTTCTATCTCCTTCTTGCGCGGCCCTGCCACATACGTCACATTATTATTTACGTAAGTATTGTTCACAAAATTGGTGTTCTTAATGATATGGGAGTTACCGTGCGGACCGTACCAATAGCGGTAATAGTTACCGGTATAAACGTATTGAGGAGGAATAAATACCCACCAGTCGTTAGGGCACATGTAATCTACTGCATTCGGTCCGAACTCATATCCTGGGCCAAGCGGAGCCCATCCGTAATATCCCTCGCCGTACCTCCAGCCTACCCAGGCCGGTCCCCAATTAGAACCCGGGATCCACAACCATCCGTAATAGGGATCATACGTCCAACGACCGTAATGGAAGCAGGCCCAGCCCCACGCATAGTCCGAGATCCAGGTATTACCATAATCAGTCATTGCCCAATAACCATTTGAGTAATAAGGCCTGAAGTTCTCATCCTCATCCGGCGACCATACATAGCCGTATTTGGGGTCGTCTATCCACTGGCCGTAAGGTGCCAGATTTTCATAAAAATCATTGTAAGAGATATAGGCATCATCGTATTGTGCATGAGCCTTTGGAACAGGAAGACAAAACGTGAACAACAATATCAAGGGTAAGACACTCAATAATTGCTTCAGGTTACTTTTGTTTTGCTGCATAAATTCTTGTTTGAAATCTCCGAAGGAGAATTTTGATGATAAAATGACTGACTGTTAAAAACTAATATTAGGCTATCGATAGAAAAAACCACGGTAAATATAACACTAATACAAGGTTAACCCTAAAATCGAAATCCACAGGTGTGAATTGCGGGCAATCCTAAATACACAAAGCCAGCTAAACAGAAACCTGTGTTCTCATTCATGATATTGTGCTGTTTTATTGTTTGTAAATACGAAAGGTTCATATTATCTTTGCCTCAGTCCAAAAAATAAGTATAAATGCCTCAGAAAATTAAATCAACAGGTAAACAGAAATCAATGCTTGTATTGCATTTTGTCATTTTCGCTATCGTTACAGCACTTACATGGATGATGTATGACAAGCATGACGGGCACTGGGCATACCCTTGGCCAGCATGGACTACAGCTGCCTGGGCGTTGACTTTTCTCGGTCACTATTGTGTAGTGTACACAAGTTTCACCGATAAGGGTTACGATACCTACCGCCAGCAACAGGGTAAAAGCTAGTATAACGAACTTATTCTCATAGCCCCGGAAGGAAACTTCCGGGGCTTTTTTGTTGATAGGTCTATAGACTTTCACTGAAATTTCTTCAACTTATTTACCTTAACTTTGCTTCCATCAAAGAGTATCGTTCAGTACACGCAGAAGCATGAAAAAAATACATATTGTTTTATTGATTTTAGTAGTTGCGGCAATTGCTGTAATTGTTACCATTTTCAGCGATTTCAGCACGTACGAAACTTTTTCTTCAGCTTCCAAAAAGCCCGGAAAAACTTATTATGTTATCGGGCATCTGCAGAAAGACAAAGAAATGATCTACGACCCAAAAATAGATCCTAACCATTTTACTTTCTTTGCAGCAGATAAATCGGGAGATATACACAAAGTGATCTTTAACGGCGAGAAACCTAGAGATATTGAAAAATCTGAGCAGATAGTAATGATGGGATATGAAGAGAGTGGAACATTTCATTGTTCAAGAATACAAATGAAATGCCCTTCGAAATACAAAAAAGACCAGATTGCAGAGGGGAATAAGAGCTAGCAAGCGCGAAGCAATTTGGATATTCTCATTACAAAGCGATAAACTAATATAGACCAAAGACTAAAATGGATACACAATTCATAGGAGAGCATTTGGGGCCCGGGCAACTGGGTCATTTTTTTGTTATTACATCTTTTGTCGCTTCTTTATTCAGTACATTCAGCTATTTCAATGCTGTACGCTCCGAAACAGATCTCGCAAACAGCAATAAATGGCTACTGCTTGCCCGTGGCAGTTTCATCATTCACACGTCAGCGTTGATCGGAATTTTCACGAGTCTTTTCTACATTATTACCAACCACCTTTTTGAATATCACTACGCCTGGGAGCACTCTTCGTTTTCACTTCCAGGCAAGTACCTTCTTTCTTGTTTCTGGGAAGGACAGGAGGGCAGTTTCATGCTCTGGACATTCTGGCATTGTATACTCGGACTGGTGGTAATGCGCACAGCTGGAGCGCTGGAAACCCGCACTATGGCCATAATAGCTATGGTGCAGGTATTTTTAGGCACCATGATACTTGGCTTTTACTTCGGCGACGATATAAAGATCGGCAGCACTCCTTTCCTTCTACTACGCGATAGTATGCAGGGAGCCCCCATCTTTGCTATGCCCAACTACATGGACTTTGTAAAGGATGGCAACGGCTTAAACGTACTGTTACAGAATTACTGGATGGTGATCCACCCTCCTATTTTGTTCCTGGGCTTCGCATCAACACTAATTCCATTTGCTTACTGTATAGCTGCACTTTGGAAAAAGGACTACTCTCTGTTTATTAAACCTACCCTGGCATGGACAATTTTTAATGGCGCAGTACTGGGTACGGGCATCATGATGGGTGGCGCATGGGCATATGAGTCGCTTAATTTTGGTGGTTATTGGGCATGGGATCCCGTGGAGAATGCCTCATTGGTGCCGTGGCTTACGCTTATAGCCGGTTTGCATACGCTGCTCGTTTACCGGAGTACCGGCAGGGCACTAACAATGACCATTGTGCTGCTGCTGCTTTCTCATCTGCTTATTTGGTATTCTACTTTCCTCACCAGAACCGGTATTCTTGGAAAAACATCGGTACACGCTTTTACAGGCGACGGTAAAGCGCTGACCTACCATTTGCTTATTGTAATAGGTATACTTCTGCTAATGAGTATAACCGCACTGGTAGCAAGGTGGAAAAGCATCCCTAAAATCAAAACAGAGGAAGAAACGCTTTCGCGTGAATTCTGGATGTTCATTGGTTCGGTAATACTGTTTTTATCAGCTATCCAGATCACGATCACTACATCAATTCCAGTTTGGTCTCCGTTAGCTAAATGGATCACCGGAAAAGAATTTGCCCCTCCTACAGATGTAATGCTGCATTACAACAACATACAGGTATGGGTAGCAATAGTGGTTGGCATCCTATCTGCGGTAGTGCTATACATGAAATTCAAATATACAGAAGGCAAGTCTCTGGCTGTAAAACTCGGGCTAACCGCCCTTATTGCTTTTCTGATGGCAGGAGGTATTGCCTGGGGTCAGAACATCACTACCTGGCAATATGACATCATGCTTTTTGCGGCTTGTTACGGTGTAGTGGCAAACGTATATTATGGAATAGTGATCCAGAAATTGCGTTTTAAAAAGCTTGGTCCTTCAGTTTCGCATCTGGGTTTTGCAACATTTTTGCTAGGTATCCTATTATCTTCTTACAACAAGCACCCCATTTCTTTCAGCACCACCGGTGTATCTATCGACTTCGGCAAAAAATCGCAGGAGGAGAACATGAAAGAGAACAGGGAAAACGTAACCATGTTCCGCGGTGTACCTGTGGCAATGGGCGAATACTTTGCAACTTATATCGGGGATAGCGATGTGGCAGGAAAGGACAGAAGGATCTACTACAAAGTGCTCTTTGAAAGAAAAGACACTGCCAACCAAAAAGTTTTGGAGTCCTTTATGTTGTATCCCGATGCGTTTATCAACCCTAAGGGCCAGCAAGGGCTTAGTGCCAATCCGTCTACAAAGCACTATTGGAATAAAGACATATTCACTTTCATCAATAGTGCTTCTGACAAAACAAAGTCTGACACCAGCAGTTACAGAAGCCATACAGTAAGCAAGGTTGGAGATACTATTTACCTCAACAATGGCTACATGGTATTTACAGGTTTTGTAAAAGATGCGAATGACAAAAGGTATCAGCAAGGCGACAGTGATATGGCTGTAAGCGCTGGTTTTAAAGTTTACGACGCCAACGGATCAGTGCAGGACATCAATCCACTATTTATTCTTAAAGATAAAAAGTACCTGACGTTTGTTGAAGATACTGTAAAACAAATGGGTGTATTCGCACGTTTCGCCAACCTGAATGTGATCACGAAAGACTCTGCAACTGCAGAAATAATGCTGAAACAAACTGACCCAAAAGACGATCTGATCGTTTTAAAAGCACTGGTATTTCCTTACATCAATGTTTTGTGGATAGGCGTATTGGTGATGGTGTTCGGGTTCTTTATTAGCCTGGGCGATCTGCTTAGCCGTAAGGGATCAGGAAGCACTGCTGCGGTTAAGGAATAACTGGTGCAGTTTCAAAACTTGTGGAATAACGGCTGACTGATCATCATTTGTAATCACGTAATCGCATTTACCCATTTTTTCGTCCTCGTCCATTTGGTTGTTCATGATAGACAGTACTTTCTCCCGCGTGAGATTGCTTCTATTCATTGCCCTGGTGATACGCAGTTCCTTTGGTGCATAAACCCCAATCATCGCTTGCACCTCTGTGTTACTCCCACTTTCAAAAAATATGGCAGCTTCTTTGATCACATAAGGAGCGGTCTGTTTTTCCATCCAGTCATCAGCATAAGCTATTGTTGCAGGGTGCACCAATTTATTGAGTTGACCCAACAACGAACGATCAGCAAAAACCAACTCAGCAACCTTTACTCTGTCTATTTTTTCATTTACATATACTCCTTTACCCAATAAGGATTGTATATCGTTCATGAGTGCAGTGTCATGCTCCATCAGGTATTTCGCAGCTTCGTCTGCATTAAATACAGGTATGCCAAGTGTTTGAAACACCTGGCATACAACTGATTTTCCGGAGCCTATACCTCCGGTAATTCCTACTCTAAGCATCGAACCTAATAATTATTTCGCAGGGGCCGCTGTAGTGATACCAGCTGCTGCATCCGTTTTTTTACGGAAGGCGGTAGTCATCTCCATAGATACAGCCGATCTGTCAACAGTCATAAATGTGCTGCGACTGATCTCTAATTGCAAAGTGCCATCTTCGTTTGCTTTGTTGATGCGACCGTGAATACCGGCAGTAGTAACGATCTGCTCGCCTACATTCATACTCTCAGCAAATTTCTTTTGCTCTTTAGCTCTTTTAGCCTGTGGACGGATCATGAAAAAGTACATAACAACGAACATACCCACCATCAAAAAGATAGGAGTTAATCCACCACCTGCAGGAGCTCCGGCTTGTAACAATAACTGATTGAATTGCATTTTATTTGTTTGTGTGTTTGGTTATTAAATTTATGATATAATATAAACGGTGTAATTACTCTTTGTCAAGTTCTGCCTTAATGAACAGCATATGTATGTTACGCAAAGTATTTGCGTGAATTGTAACAGATTTCTCCTGATGACCCTTCTTACCTTTTGAGTTAAAAGAAACTTTTATTGAAGCACTTTTCCCTGGTTGCAATGCGTCGTGCGGGTAATCGGCAACAGTACATCCGCAAGAGCCGGTAGCAGAAGTGATGATCAACGGGGTCTTTCCGTTATTGGTGAATTCAAATTCAAACTGCCCTACTTCATCTTTGTGCATCGCTCCAAAATTATGGACCGTATCTTTAAAGTCCATCGTAGGCTTTCTGGCAGCGGCCACTGTATCAAGGCCGGCGGCCGAATTGGGGTTGTTTACCAGATTGGTTGGCAATCCGCCTTTGTTCTCGTTGTTGTTTGAACTATTGCCACATGCCGCAAAAACCAGCAGTGTCATCGAAAAAAATAATACGCGCTTCATATCAGATCAATTATTTAGTCTGTCTACTTTATTTATTTTATTCTCCTTCAGCAGTTCTTTAAGTATGTTGTCCAGCACTCCATTCACAAACTGACCGCTTTGTGGGGTACTGTACTGTTTGGCAATGTCTATGTACTCATTGATAGATACCTTCGTAGGTATGGTTGGGAAATAAAGCAGTTCGCATACCCCCATTCTTAATAATAACAAATCTATCAGAGCCACCCTGTCCTTATCCCAGTTCTTGAGTTTGGGCTCAATGAGCTCCATGCAATAGTCTTTTTTATCCAGCACTGCATGCAACAGCTCATGAGCATATGTTCTCTTTTCGCCAGAGAGCAGGTCCATAAAATTCACCTTCGAATTGCTGTTGAAAAAATTCTGCATCAGCATAACTATCAGCTCTGCATCATCTTCCCAACCCGGTAGTTCATCGTTAAAAAAACTAACCATTCCTTCGTTCTCCAGAATTTGCTTCTCCCAAATAAACCTGATGATATCCTTTTGCTCAGATGGGTTAGGTTCAGTATTGCCTATGTACTTTACATATTGCTCAGTCTTGGTTAACTGCTGATATATCTTCTTAACCCATTCCTGATCTACAAATCGTTCCAGCTTCGCAACCTTTATCTTCTCTATGAAAGAGGCATTGGTTGCAATTTTGGTTACAAAAGAATTATCTGCGATCGAGGTATTTACATTGAGGTCTTCTTCATTTTTCAAGTACTTAAAAGACCTGTTCTGAGCATCAGTCGACGCATATTGAGCTATTCTGATTGTGTACAAAACTGCTACCGTAAAAATATCTAGTACATGCTCCAGTTTCTCTTTCAGTATCCGGTCTGGTATTTCTGGCTTGCTGACGTCTAACTGGTCAGAGGACGACAGTGTATAAAGCGTCTGCATCACCTTTACCCGGATATTTCTGCGGCTAATCATATTTAATTTCTAAAGAACCTGTTTTAAGAGGCGCAAAGGTAAGTGAAAATGGGGTAAAAAAGTTAGGCAAAACAGTTGCCCACATGGATTTTAGCATTCTGTTTTCAATACTTGAAGATTGCAAACAGTATCACTTCGGACGCTTCTCGTTT